>CAZTPC010000033.1:0-1515 GCA_964615565.1 uncultured Candidatus Saccharibacteria bacterium | reverse complement strand
CTGGGGCCAAGATCTGCCAGAATACCATACAACTCCATGGCAGCGTCTGCTTGTTCCATGAGCCTTAATAAAGGAGTGACGTGACGCTTTGGGCGGCGTCCGGTGGCCCTACGGAGCCCTCTTTGTATCTTTTCTGCAGGATTATCATCCAGCCCTTTTGGTACAGGTGCCTCAATATTGAACTTGCGACCAGGGTGAAGCCACAGTTCTTGATTACCAAAACTATCTGTCGAGACACCCATGGCATAGCCAGAATGAGGGTCATCCGCTGGCCACGTATTGTTGGCTACTCGCCAGCGTTCAGTGGCAACACGCGTCAGGGCAAAATTTGGTACGTCGACTATGTAGTCTATGATGTCCAACCGCTCTAGCTTTTGGATGCCGACCACAGATGTCTGCTGGTTATAGGTTATGTGGGGCATCCATGGAAAGCGCAGTGATGGACGAATAAAAACACGTCTAATTCCCTCTGCCCGTGGTACCGAATGTAATGTGGAATAATCAGGCGCAGCCACACAAAGTTCACCAAGGGCCGCACCAATACCTCTGTAAGCAGCGTTGAATCGATCGTGCTCAACCGCCATTAAATCATCAGATCCAAAGATATCTGTTACAAAAAGTGGAGTGCCGGGATTGTCGATGTTTTCGGGTTGCTGCATAGAAATATGCAGACAAGTATACCCCTGTTAATCGATTCGGTAAAATCGACTGGCAAGAAGCTTCTGGAAAGGTACCCAGATCTCCTTGGCTTTTTTGTGGGTCAAAGTACTTAGTTTGGCCAGGATCATCAGTAACATTGTCAGGCCGGTGCACAAGAGTGCCGCTACAAATCGCAGGACAAGATTATCGCCAGTATCGAGGAGCAAAATGAACGAAAGTGTGATCGAGAACAGCATAAAGATAATCATCCACTCATTAGAGAACACTACGTTCTTGAGCTGCATGTTAAGCATTGTACGGTTTTGTTGGTTGGCGACAAGTTTTTCAAGCAATTTATTGATGGTCTCTTTATCCTTGCCCTTATACTCCAGGCAGTAAGAGATTAATCTTTCGTAAGTGGTTTCCGCGAATCGCTGGTGACCACGAATATTCCCCTGCGCATAGTGCGTGAACATATCTTGAAGTTCGGTTCGCTGATCCTTCGGTAAGTCTTTGGTATGCAGCACCATTGCAAATATTGCGTTGGCCTCGGACCGTACGATCTTGTGTAGCTCTTCTACGCGAGCCTTTTGGGCGGCAAGTATAGGAGAGATATAGAACCCGTAGAGGAACGAGTTAACCGAGAAGAGTGTAAGGGCTCCACTTTCGAATGTATAACGTGGCAAAACTAAAGCCAGAGCAGCATACAGTACGAAGAAGATTACAAAGTAATAGCTCAGCCTAATCCGAAGAAATATATTGTGAATCATTTACTAAAGTGTACCAAGTAACCATAAGCACTGACAAGCTAAACTACGTTGCTATTCTTTGTCGAGGGGATTGTCCATGGTTACTTTTGCGCCAATACCGGCAACT
>CAZTPC010000032.1:0-1819 GCA_964615565.1 uncultured Candidatus Saccharibacteria bacterium | reverse complement strand
ACGGTACTTGTTCACTATCGATCGTAAGATATATTTAGCCTTGGAGGGTGGTCCCTCCGGATTCGATCAGGGTTTCACGTGTCCCGACCTACTCGACATACGAGTCCATCTTCAAGCAAAAGCTTAAAAACGTACTCCTACAAATCTAAGGTTTGTTTAACTTGGCATACCGGGCTATCACCGTCTTTGGCGGAACTTTCCAATTCCTTCTGCTCGCCGAACAAATTTTTTACCTTAGGCATGACATTGGTAGATCATGCTAGCCATACAGATTGCTCGATTACTCCAGTAATCTGCATGGTATGTTTGTAGTGTCACAACCCCTTCTTCATATTCGTCTACCAACTTATCCATTAGGCAATAAATTACCAGATGGAAATGAAAAAGGTTTGGGCTCTTCCAGTTTCGCTCGCCACTACTCCCGGAATCATTGTTTATTTTCTCTTCCTCGAGGTACTAAGATGTTTCAGTTCCCCCGCTTACCGCTCTCCAGCCCTATATATTCAGGCCGGCGCAAATAGACATTACTCTACTTAGGTTTCCCCATTCGGAAATCTTCGGTTCAAAGCTTAGTTAGCAGCTCCCCGAAGCTTATCGCAGCTTCTTACGTCCTTCATCGGTATCTTACGTCAAGGCATTCTTTGTGCGCGCTTGAGTAACTTTTTATTTTAGAGAGAGTTATCTCTCTGTGTGCATCGACATTTGACTAGTTATTGGTAAATACCAACAACTGATGCCGTTTGTCTTATTTACTTATTTCTTCAACCTAATTGTTAAGTTACAAACTCTAAAGAAGCCACCAACTTCTGTCATCTTCCTTGAGTTTACACATATGACTGCGACGATTGGCTCGCGGGCCACGGTCTAAACTCAAGCGACCAAGCTAGTTTATCAAGAATAACAGAGGCGGTCAACCCTATTGTGATGTAATAGATACATCGCTTTATCACCTTATAAAGTAACGTTCTTGACCCCTTGCCTAACACTTCTCGGATTAACTAGCTGTGGTGGGGCTATCTGGACTCGAACCAGAGACCTCGTCATTATCAGTGACGCGCTCTAACCAGCTGAGCTATAGCCCCAACAAAACGCTTCAATCCAATAGATGTTAATGGTGGAGCAACGGGGACTCGAACCCCGGACCCCCTGCTTGCAAAGCAGGTGCTCTAGCCAACTGAGCTATTGCCCCACATATGTTTATGAACAGCTAACCTGTTAACAACCGGTGTATTGTATCGAAAAACTGCCTAAATGACAACTGTTACAATGGAATAATGCGAAAGAAGCTACTCTTTGCCTACTTATGGGCAACCATATCACTACTTATGACCATATCTTCTTACCTCACCTGGGCTAAGTCTTGTCCTGATTTTACAGACGCATGGGGGCGAATTCCCGAGAGCGCCCCACACAGCACAGTAAGTCCAGATGGCTACACAGGAATGTGTGCTGGAGATGGTATCCAATTTATCGGCGTCTTTATCATCTGTATCGTAGCTTCATTGGCTTTCATACTTGTAGGGCGTATTGTGCTGCGAGTGCTAAAACTCAAAATTGTACCCAAATAAAAAAGCCCCCTCGCAAGATACTGGGGCTCTTTTTTTTCCTGGTTACAGGAGTTAAAAACTGAATAGTGCAAATCGAACGTCAATCGTTATTACAGAACTGGTTTCTTGTCCGAGTTGCCCCGGATAAGTACATTGTCAGTACTGATATCACAATGTACCAAGATCGACCTAGCTCTATGAGGAATTGCTTCGCTCACATGCTAGTTTTCTCCCTAGAAAGGAGGTAATCCATCCGCACCTTCCGGTACGGA
>CAZTPC010000031.1:0-2048 GCA_964615565.1 uncultured Candidatus Saccharibacteria bacterium | reverse complement strand
GCCACTCCAATGGTCGTCAACAAACGCGGCATTGGCCCGTTTACGTACCGGAGGCTTGTGTCCTTCCCCATGCTTCCCTCAACTGACCTTCTGAAACGGCTTACTACTTTAACTTTCTTGGTCGCAAACCAACCCCCGAATTGCCGGGCGAGGGAGTAATACGATATAAAGTTGTTAGGTTTCTACCAACCAAGGTGCTTGCAATCCTGCACCGCTTACACCTACAGCTACCGCTTGAGTTCTTCCTGGGTCTTAAGAAATATGACTACATGATTTTTCCTAACTTCGTAGCCGTTCCAAGCTTACGAAAAACACCTTATGCCGTAACAGTGCACGACATGGGCTTTGTAGATTGTCCAGAGTATATATCTGACGGAAATCGAGTGTACCTCGAGCGATTCGTTAAGAGCTCTGTACTTGGTAGCTCAAGTGTTATTACAATCTCTAACTTCACAAAGGAACGAATTATTGATATATACGGAAAAAGTCCGAGCGACGTGCTTGTTCTGCCAATTCCTTACGAAAAACCGGATCATAGTGGGCCTGTCTCGGAGTCCATAAAGTCACTGTCTAAAAAGCCATTCATCCTTTATGTCGGCACCATCGAGCCTCGAAAAAACCTTGACGGCCTACTAAATGCATTCGCGCTTACGAGTACCCAGACGCGCGAACAAACACAAATAGTCTTTGCCGGTGGTATGGGATGGAAAACCGAAAAGATACTATCCGCCATAGAATCAACAAAAGATAAAATTGATCTTACACTAACGGGCTATATTAGTGACTCGGACCGAGACTATCTCTACCAGCAAGCGTCGCTTGTTTGTATTCCATCACACTACGAAGGATTCGGTATGCAGCTTCTAGAGGCCATGTATTATAAACGAAAACTGCTGCTTAGTTCGATTCCCGTATTTCACGAAGTCGCAGGTGATTATGCATCATACTGTGATGCCAATAACCTAAAGGAGTTTGCTAAAGCCATAGAATCCGCACTAGGCAATTCGACCAGAAAGGCAGCCAAAACCCAAAATTGGAGTTGGCAAAAGAACGCCCAAGAACTCACCAAACATATTGCCGAACACACAATAGATAGGCGCTAGGCGCTTACTGGCACATCTCCACCTTGATGAATTTCACTTGTTACTGGAGGTTGAGTTGCGTCTCCTTCTGGAGTTGGATGCCATCGCTCACCAATAATACTTCCCTTAAACTCTCCTAGGGCTTCCGTATATCGCGTAAGCGCTTCGGCCCGATCACCCTCTAGGCCCCTTGTTGCAGCAAAATCATTAAAACTTCCAGGGTTCTCGACATTAAATTCACCTGATGACATATCCGAACCTCCAATTACTTGCGGCTATTATAACTTTAATGTTTTACTCTAGGCCGTTGTTTTATATTCATCAACAGGCCGGCCAGACCCCACCAGGTGTAGGCCACGGCCTCGTTAGACCATATGTGGACGAGCAAGTTGGTTACCGCGAGGCCGGCAAAGCTAGCCAGCAGGGCAACTGCATATAGGTCGACTCGCTGTATCCATAAATTCCTAGTTATAAGTGCCAGGATTACAACAAACAGAATCAGCCCGACAATACCAACCTCTATGGCAATCTGTAGATAGTAATTCTCTGTTAGTTTTGTGCCCTGTATATCGTTTTTGATCGAGGCTAGACCAGCAGTTCCGGGACCTTTTCCGAGTGGGTCACCGGTAATATCCTGTAACGACTCTCGCACAAAACGGACACGCAGTTCATTAGGGTCTTCCTCGACAGTTGCGGCGTCGGCGTGGAAGATAACATTGCTCACAAAATACGTGTTACGGGCGGCAATAAAGCCCCCTATGCCGATTATGCAAAGGACGGTCAATCCATAACCAATCTTCTTAGCATACTTTTGGAGTCCAAGCTTCTGGCCAGCTGCAATAACACCAACTACCAAAGCAATGCCTAACCCAAGTAGTGCGCTCCGTGAAAACGTCAGAAGCAAGCAAAGTCCTGCCGCCAAGCCATAACCAATCCAGTAGCTACGCAGTTGGCGCTTTACACTAG
>CAZTPC010000030.1:1264-2188 GCA_964615565.1 uncultured Candidatus Saccharibacteria bacterium | reverse complement strand
TCAAACATAACTACGAAACCAGCAGTCATTAAGCTAGCTTCCCCAAGAGCATCCGCAGCTTCGAACTTCGACTTCGCAGTGGTAACTACATCATCAAGTGGAACGACAAACTGCCCGTCTACATAGTCTCCCTCGAGTTGAGAGTGAATACCGTAACTTTTATCACCAACACGTCCCCAGAGTATTGAGTCGCCACGCCTCTCGGCGACCATCGCAGCAAGTGGCGTAAGCCCTTGGGGGATGCCGTAAAGGTGTTCATATGGCTTATCGAGTGCATCAATGCCTCCACTGTATGCGTCAACTGCTAAATCTCGGATACGTTTTTGTTGGTCTATCGACAAATCAACACCATGCTTAAAGGACGTAATTGGTCTTTGGTTCACGAACAATGGCGATTTTCGACCAGACTTTAGTACCCACTCAAAGTTACTGAACCGGATAGCCCCACGGTCATACAGGCCTACTACTAACTCTTCTAGGTGTTCAAATTCGTAAGCCATATTATGCAGCCTTTGCGACCAGCTCCATTGCTTGCTCTAGGGCTGCCACTGGCTCTTCAGCGTTGGTGATTGCTCGGCCGATAACCACAAAGTGAGCACCCTCGCTAATTGCTACGTCTGGAGTGTAAAGTCTCTTCTGACCAGATGGACCCGCAGTGCCAGGTAGTTTAATACCAGGAATTACTCGTAGTAGTCCATTTAGTTCCTCAAACTCATAGCCCTTAACAAGCTCTCTACCTGAAGATACTAGTCCTTGTAGTCCGGCTTCTTGGGCACGGTGAGCAAACTCAACAAACTTAGACTCGGCAGTTGCACCTTCTCCAAAAATACTTATAACATCTTCGTCATCTAGCGAGGTTAGTACCGTAATACCTAACAAGTTAACAGCTTTGCCGTTTGTAACCTCTGACTCGTTTCTGGCCCT
>CAZTPC010000030.1:0-1254 GCA_964615565.1 uncultured Candidatus Saccharibacteria bacterium | reverse complement strand
AAGGCAGCCATACCATTTGAGGCATGTAGTGTCACCATCAGTGGCTGTACTGGGTCGGCATCCACATCTTCTCTTATATAGTTGTACATGGTTCCGTCAGTGTCGTGGTGCTTTGGGTCGAACATGACTTCTGAGCCCATACCACTAAAGCGAGCCATGACAGCATCAAGACCTGGCCTGGTTGCTAGTGAGTTCGCCTTAGCTATCGGGTGGAGTCCAGCTTCGTTAAACTGCGTATGAAGTGCTGCTGCTTCGTCTAGGCTCATGTCATCGTAAGCGATGATAATTCTTTGGTCCGGGGCTAGTTCACCTACGTTATCGATTAACATTTTACATACCTCCCAACTAATTCGATAGCTTTACAATATCATAAACAACTTTGCTTAACCTATACATTGAAGTAGATAAAACACCAGGAAAGACTCGAACCTGATAACACCTTAAGATTTTAGACAAACAAAAAATCTCTGCTAAAAATGACAGAGGTGATTATGCTTATGGTAGCCCAAGTACACTCGAATTGGACCCTGATCTGTAATGGGTTACTCAGATGGAAGCAACTTCTAGTGGTAATACCTCAAGTACGGTACTCTGGCAGCCGGGGCTAGAACTGACCGCGTGAAACGAGGGTTCTAGTAGCGTCAACTCCATCTTCTCCTTGCTATCAAAGTTCTTCTCAGAAAGGTTACTCTAAACAGTTCTGTTGTTGGCCTCAACCATTGCCCTGTGGACACCTCTCCTAATGCCATTTAGCATGAGCAGCTCACGATCATGATTTAGTTCTTCTTTGCTTATGGTGGGTTCTTCATCTTTCAGTTCGGAGTACAACTCAGAACACCGCTTCTTGGCGGTTCTATGCAAACGTGATAGGTAAAGAGCCTCTTCATGTTTTCCTTGTCTTGGCCCAAATTCTTTATATAAACCATGCGTAAAGGTACCTGTAACCAAGGTTGTGATTACCGTTGCTGCCTCAAGCGGATTTCCTGTTTGTCTTTCAATTGTTTCAAAAGTCTCGCCGCCTACGAGTAACTGCCCCAGCAACTTGTCTACTGCTTCATATGGTGGGGTTACTAGTGCTTCTTCGAATGCCATGAGATGTATGCTGCCAGAAGACATACATAATTGCAAGCATGAGCAAAAAGGAAAGACCTCCTTTTACAAACGTCATAATGCTTATGGGAGCGGGGGGAAGGCAAACGCATATCTGCACCCGGCATCGAAGCAAGCTTCTCCTGGCGGGTTTGATGACCGAAC
>CAZTPC010000029.1:0-2243 GCA_964615565.1 uncultured Candidatus Saccharibacteria bacterium | reverse complement strand
TGCGAAAGATATCTGTAGGTGACAAGCTTGGTGGTCGTCACGGTAACAAGGGTGTTATTGCCCGAATCTTGCCAGCTGAAGACAAGCCATTCACCGAAGACGGAACTCCAGTAGATATCGTTCTTAACCCGCTAGGTATTCCAAGTCGTATGAACGTCGGACAGCTGTTCGAAACGCACCTTGGTATGGCTGCTAAGGCTCTTGGTATCAAAGTAGCTACGCCTTCATTCAACGGTGTAACAACTGCCAAGATCCGCGAGCTACTCAAAGAAGCTGGCCTGCCAGAAGATGGTAAACAGCAACTCTACGATGGTCGCACTGGCGAAGCCTTCAGCGAACGAACTACCGTTGGTAGTATGTACATGATTAAGCTCAACCACATGATCGCCGACAAGATCCACGCTCGCTCTACTGGTCCATACACAATGGTTACCCAGCAGCCACTTGGTGGTAAGGCGCAAAATGGTGGTCAGCGATTTGGAGAAATGGAAGTCTGGGCCCTCGAAGCCTATGGTGCTTCTAATACCCTTCAAGAAATGCTTACTATTAAGTCTGACGATGTTTACGGACGTTCAAAGGCCTACGAGTCAATCATCAAGGGCACTGAAATTGTTGGTCCTAAGGTTCCAGAAAGCTTTAACGTGCTTGTTAAGGAACTTCAAGGTCTTAACCTTAAGGTTGACCTTATCGGTTCTGGTAAAGCAATTGACGCCGAAGATGTACTAGCAGAAAACATTAAGGATGAAGCTGGTCATCAATCTACCGTAGATGTCCCTGCACCTAGCATTTCTGATATCGACGTTACCCTCGATGCCGTTGCTGACGAATTCAGCATTATGGACATCCAAGATGCAACCAGCGACGACGTTATGAGTGGCACTGCTATTTCAGACGATGGGGACGACGATACTTCAAGCGATGACGACGCCGTAGCGATTACTGCCGACGATATTGCAGATGACAACGAAAAGGAGGCAAACTAATGCGACGTTACTCTTCAGGCACAAATATTGCAGACTTTGACGCTGTACGACTTGCCGTAGCCAGCCCGGCTGACATCCTTGAATGGAGCCATGGTGAAGTTACCAAGCCAGAAACAATCAACTACCGAACACAGAAGCCAGAACGTGACGGTCTATTCTGTGAGCGAATCTTCGGTCCAGTAAAAGACATTAGTCCTCACGACGCTAAGTTCAAGGGAGTTCGCTCACGCGAAGCTGCCGTCGACAAAAATGGCGAAGTAGTTACAAAGTCTATCGTTCGTCGAGAACGAATGGCGCATATTACACTTGCCAGCCCAGTTGCGCACATCTGGTTCCTTCGGGGAACTCCAAGTGCTATGGGACTTGTTCTTGGTCTCACTGTTAAGAACCTCGAGCGTGTTGCATACTTTGCTAGCTATATCTTTAAGACAGTAGATACCGAAAAGCGCGATCAACTACTAGCCGACCGCGAAGCAGAATTTAACGCAGCAAAAGAAGCTATCCGCATTCGTTACGAAAACGAAGCTAAGGCCGAAGATGCTAATGTTAAAGCTCTTGCAGAAGCGCAAACTAAAGAACTTGAAGAATTGGCAATAGAATACGACCAGAACAAAGCTCAGCTTGATTCACTCGTACCACTCAGCCTCATTAACGAAACTGACTATCGTGCGCTACCTAGCGAACTCCGTGCCATTGTAACTGTAGGAATGGGCGGTACAGCTCTTAAGGATCTCCTTGATGCAGTTGACATGAGCAAGCTCATCGATGATCTAACTAAAGATGCTGAAGATGCTAAGGGTATGCGTAAGAAGAAGCTTATGAAGCGACTTCGACTACTCGAAAGTATGCACCGAGCTGGAATTGAGCCAGGAAGCCTTTGTGTAAGTGTTCTTCCAGTGATTCCTCCGGACCTTCGCCCTATGGTTCAGCTAACTGGTGGCCGTTTCGCCACTAGCGACCTAAACGACCTATACCGACGTGTTATTAACCGTAACAACCGTCTGAAGAAGCTTATCGACCTAAATGCCCCAGAAGTTATCCGTCGCAACGAGCAGCGTATGCTTCAGGAAGCTGTTGATGCTCTTATCGACAACAACAACGCCCGATCCGGTCGTGCTGTTGCCGCTACAGGCCAACGGCGTCGACTTAAGTCTTTGAGCGACATGCTCAAGGGTAAGCAGGGTCGTTTCCGTCAGAACCTTCTAGGTAAGCGTGTTGACTACTCTGGTCGTTCAGTAATTGTTGCTGGTCCAGAACTAA
>CAZTPC010000028.1:0-2927 GCA_964615565.1 uncultured Candidatus Saccharibacteria bacterium | reverse complement strand
GAGCACCTGCCTCTTAAGCAGGGTGTCGAGGGTTCAAGTCCCTCCTGGCCCTCCACTTCAGACATGTCTAAACTCCTCATCCAGAGGAGTTTTTCTTTGGTATACTCTTGATATGACACAAGGTAATGGAAACGATATCCCACGAAATGCTATGCGTGCCTCGGGGGAACAGGATAGATCGGATGAATTTAAAGCCGCAAGAGACGGGTTGGTTCTCTCTGTAAGAGGGTTACTGGATGATGTTGAGCAGCGTCAGGCAGATGGGCAACCGCTCGGAGATTTTGGTGCGATACATGATAGTCCTGGAATCGTTAGGACAACTATCGCTAGCTTGATGTCAGAGGGGACGAAGTCGGCTGGCGTATATTTCCATCATGACCCAGAAACGGGGCAGAGGAATTTAGTAGTAGTTAGCCCAGACAAAGTCCTAGAAGTAATCGACAACCCCTTAGAACAACAACTTGCTGGGCCCGAAGCGGGGTATGCAGGTGTGAGCGCTACGGTGCTCGGTTCGTTTAGTGAACGACTGCCAGATGGCTCGTATGTAGGAGCCGAAGTAACTGCAGCTGGTAATTTCTCATTAAAGAAGTTTGATGGTCAAGAAGGCAGTTCCCATATTGGCATTACATTAACGCATAGCCCCGAGCAGATAGAATTGGTTGGAGGCATGTGGACAGACATACAAACAGAGTTGGTTGGCACGCCGCCGACTCGATAATACTTATCACTATTTGAGATATACTATTTCGTAGATATGCTAACTCTTTTTGCTGGTGATATTTTTACAGATGATGCGGTTCGAAATATCGCATATATGGTGGTCGGGTCTCTGGTCTTTGCGGGACTTGCCCTGGGCTTGATAATCTATGTAATTGGTAAGGTTGCACAGAAGTTTCGTGGCTCCACCGGAAAAGATTTGTTTAGTCTAAAGAAGTCACTGGCCATTGGTTTGCTGACTGCGGCTGCATTTGGCGTTGTGTTTTTGGTAGCTTCCTAGGTGCTGAATCGTTGTTTGGTATAGTTAGCACATGAAACTTGTTATTTATGAAACAGATGATTTTGTTATTAAGACGGCCGATAGGCCATTTATAGACCGAGCCGAAGGCGGCCATTTGTTGATTGTTCCAAAAGTTACTCTGAGGGACCGCACCCAGCTTTCCCCTAAGCTAGCTATTGAGTATATGAAGTTGTCGATGGTCGTGGGCGAAGCGCTCGTTTCTGCGATGGCACGCCGAGGCGTAGATATTGGCCTGATCAATTACCAAGACATGGGTAACTGGGGAATTGGCAGGCCCGAAGGTCCTACATTACATATGCAGGTCTTTGGACGAGCAACCACTGCAACCATTCAAAAGTATGGAGAAGCAGTTTCGTTGCCGCGCCGGGAAACTGGCTTCTATGATTCATTCAAGCCCCTCAACGAAGAAGATGTTGCCGAACTGAAACTTGATATCGAAAAGCTATTGCAGACCGACAAGTATAGTGCCGCATGGATGCAAAGTTAATGAAGGTTACTTTTCCGCTTCCGACCGATGGTAGAATGCACCGATACTGTTTGAGCTGTAACGCTGACGGAGTAGCACGGATTAAGCATGATGGGATAATTACTTACCACTGTGAAACTTGTGGCGAGGACAACGAGCGGGCATTGTATTTTGATAAGCACAAATGTTGGCTCGATGATCAGCAGCAGCTGTGGCACGAATCGGCAGTTGTTTTTGTCCGTCGCAAAGATGGAAAGTACCTATTTTATCTCCGTACGGAGTTCCCCTTTAAGCTGACTATCCCATCCGGGCACGTCGATATTGGCGAAGATCCAGAGACTTCGGCGAAACGTGAACTACAAGAAGAGACTGGGTTAACAGGGAAACTGAGTGCTGTTGGTGACTCGGATGTCGACGGTGATTCTTGTAGTGCAGGAGCAGACAACCACAGGTTGCATGCATTTCTTTTAGAATTTGATGATAGTGATGACAATGTACGGATCTTTGAAGAAGGTGATAAGCCATTATGGCTAACGCTTGAAGATGCAAAGTCCCAGGGCATGGCATTTGTAGCGGAGGCGGCTACCTCCATACTTGGTGAACGCGCACAGCAATAATTATGGTATAGTAGCGTAATTATGAGCACAACACTTCTTGGACCAAGGTTTACGGTTGAGTCAGACAGGGCTGTTATAACTCTGGGCAATAGTGAGCGACGCGAAATTGGTGAGCTATGGGCGTCAACACTCGATGCTCGTAGAATCTTTAGAACTATAGATATCGTCACGCTTAACGAAGCAGATGGTAAGTTCGGTCGAGTTGCAGTTCGAAAATTGATGGAAGATGCGACCGTTCTTTCTCACTCCGCAGGCGTATCTCGTGTAGCTAAGGCTCTTCAGATTATCGCATTTAACCCTCCTGAACCGGTGAATGGTAGGATTGAATTAATCAGACGCGCAATGGCAGTCGGAGAAGACGAGATCACTCCCGAACCCG
The DNA here is from genome assembly GCA_964615565.1 of uncultured Candidatus Saccharibacteria bacterium. Taxonomy (GTDB): domain Bacteria; phylum Patescibacteriota; class Saccharimonadia; order Saccharimonadales; family AWTP1-31; genus CAZTPC01. The sequence continues at coordinate 447 of CAZTPC010000028.1, read as the reverse complement.
GGGCTGTTAAAACCGGTTGTGTTGATCTAGCTAAAGCAAGTTTCGAGCTAGCACGCAGCCCAATCTCTAGCGCTAGGACTTTGCAGATGATCGGGCACAATGGCTATTCAGCAGTTGGTGACCTGGCTGCAAGGTTTGCAGACTTTCCAGCAGGCCGCGCTATAGTTCACGGTGACCAAGACACTTTTGGCTTCTATGTAGCGGCGGATATCAGGGCTGCTGTCGATAACGACATTACCGTTGCGGTAATCGAAGATGCTCATCACAACGAAATACTCTTCCGTCCTGGTTATATTATGGACCAGATTACACCTGGTATCCTCCCTTCTGGCAACTAGGTTGTGCTTAGGGGGGTCTAGTTGCGTACAATACCTGTATGTATATGACCTATTTAGATAAAGAAACAGAAGTACAAGTTGTTAACCCTGTCTTTCGTTCGACAGTTGT
>CAZTPC010000027.1:1756-9384 GCA_964615565.1 uncultured Candidatus Saccharibacteria bacterium | reverse complement strand
AAGAGTACTGTTTCGCACGTAGTGACAGTTTAGTCTTTAGAAAGTACGTTGGTTTCGGTGGTGTGAATAGACCAACCGCCTGGCTTGAGGCACGATAGGCTATCATTGATAAAACTAAGCCCTTCCTTTATCGAACCTAAGTGGCCGAGAGCGCAATTTGACCAAACAAAATCATATTTTTCATTAAAGCTTGGAGGAATTTTCTTCATGTCGGCTGGCATGTAGGAAACATGCTTTTTTAGTTGGCCGTCATCGCAGATACCGTACTTGTTGAGGGATTTTAGGCCGGTGGCAAGCTCACCCTTTGACCAGTGCAGGGCCTTTGTTTTTCTGTAGTCTTGATCGGTAGCTGTGACGTCGACATTGTACTTTGCAAGCAACGCGGGAAGTCGCTCGTTTCCAACTCCGAATCCAAGACCACTGGTACCTTCTTGTAATAGTTTGTGTTCGTACAATGCTTGAATGATTGCGGCATTCTGCCAAAACTTGTTTGATTTCAGCATAAAACCATCAAGATGATCATTATCCTGTTTTAGCTCAGTTGCCCAGCGTTGGTACCATGATGTTTTAAAGTCACTGAATTGTAGCGCTCGACTTTTTGTTTTGCCCATAAGATTTTCTAGTGATGCACTTTCCATGCCACCCAATCGACTGAATATCGCGGAAGCATTCGTAGCTCAATTGTCTGAGACTCGTCGGTAATAGTAAAGTCGACACTGGGCTCGACTATTCTGAGTTTTGCAAAGACATATACGTTGTTCACCATCCAATCTCGCCCTGGATTCATATTCAGGTCGATATCTCCAGTGCCTGTTCGTTTGAGTATTATCTTGTTTGGCGTCCATGAGCTAACTACTGCATTGTCGCTCAGAACAAAATTACACCCATCGTCTACGGAGCATCGACTCGACACTAACTGACTAGGCGAGCCAGGACGTGTGTCTATCAGGGAATCCCCGGCTATAATCTGACCGTAATTATTGAAAGTCGCGTCGGTAAGGTTTTCGTCGTAAGTCACGCCGCCACGCATTGTGTTGTAATGGGATTTCTGTTGGAAGGTGCTAGCTTTTGGATCTTTTGTAGAACTAAACATGTACGGCTTAGCAAGTTGTGGCTCTGAGATAAGGAATAGCTCGAGCACGCTCACTAGTAACAGTATGTTGATGATCTTTCGATAACGAGCTCCCTTGTATGCGGCAATAAATAGAAGTACGAGCAGTGAGCAGAAAACGAACCAGCGACTGGCAACTCTCATTGATGACAAAATCGGCAGATGGCGAAGTAAGGAATATGGGGAGACCGATCCAATGAAGTTACCAAGTCCAAAAGCAAAGCACACTAATCCGGTTAAGAGCAGCTTAAGTGGACTATAGTTGAATAGTTTCTTCCAATTGCCACGTTTTCTTTGCTGCCATATAACAGTAGCGATTACTATGGCAGCAATACAGGTCGTAAAACCAATGTAAGCGCTTGCTTCCATCCATGACCACTGTGGATGCTTAGGAGGGTCAGTAAACTGACGGAATGGTCCACCGATAGCGAACAGTCCCTTGAGGACTCCAACGGTAGGCTCTGGATTATCAAGCTGGCTGCGTGGATAGTCATTTAGGTAGTCGAGGGTAAACATCAAGCGATAAGACGTTAAAAGTAGGAATATTGCTCCTGATTTAACCAGAAATACCAGGTTGTTCTTTACGACGGTAATCTCTAGGCTCACTGATTTATTCTTTGCTTTGAGACCTAGAAGCTTTAATGTAACAATGTCAAAAACAATGAAGAAAGCGATAACTATATAGCTGAGTATGGTCATATTATGGGCAGCAGCTAGAGCTGCTAATGCTGCCGACAACCCAAAGTAAAGCCAGCTATAACGTATTTTATCTCGGGCAATATAGAAATATAGCATGTAGGGAAGAAACTGGATGGTCAGGAACGTGTAGTGCCCCAATGATCGATAGGTCAGGAATGTTCCGAAAGTCCATATGTATGCCAAGAGGACGGAAGTTGTTAGTGGTGTTCGAAGACCTCTACGGAAGAGCAAGAGAAGCCCATAAAATCCGAGCAGGAAGTAGGCTAGGATCGCTAGTTTGTATCCGATCACAGCGCCAAATACTAGACCAAGTATTGTCGGTAAAGCCAATAGACCGAACTGTGGATTGGCAAACAATGGTACGCCGCCCGAAATCCAAGGGTTCCACCAAGGGAACTGACCATGATCAAGTATGCTTATGCGTGCTGCCTGAACGGTTTGAATTAAGTAATCCGCATCACCAGTTGGTAGGTTTCGCCCGGTCATTAGCATCCGCAAACAGAATAAGAAAATTGGGATGGATAGTACGAATCCGAGTAGCAATGGTCGCTTATGCCGCACTAGAGTGGCACGTAATTCTGGTAGAAAAGACATCTATAACAGTATAATACTAACTGCATGAATATTCACAAACTTAGAACTTATATTACCCCAAGTATTATTAAATATCTTGTCGTTGGTGTCGGGTCATTGATGGCAGACTACTCTATTTTCCTCATTTTATACTACGCACTTGGAGTCGGTACTGCCATAGCGGCGCCTGCAGGCCTTGTAGTTGGACTTGTTGTTAACTTTGTAATAAATAAAATGTGGTCCTTCAGTAATCACGAAATCAAGAAAAAAGATCTAGTCCGTCAGGCTACATACTATGTGTTTCTTGTAGGCTTCAATAGCCTATTCACCTATCTGCTTATTGAATGGCTCAAGCATAGTTATAATGTCGAGCCTCGATTCAGCAAGCTAATTGCATCTGCATGTACTATTTTATGGAACTATGTAATCTATAAAAAAATAATCTTTAAACCAAACGTACCTAAAGAAGTGACCGAGATTTATTAACGGCATACAGTGGGCGGCCACGACTCTCTTCGTAAATCCTGGAAATATAAAGAGCAATCAGCCCCTGGCTCATAAGCAAGATACCAACCAAAAATACAATCAAGATGCCAAGTGATGCCGAGCCGGTTATTTTCCAGCCAAGCGGATCTTCGAGAATATAGTTTTCGATAAGCACCACTATGCCTGTAATTGAGGAAAGGGCCGATATGAAAATTCCCATATAGCTTGAAATATAAAGTGGTAGAAGACTCAGCGACACGACGCTGTTTAGTGCTAACTTGATGAGCTTTCTGGTACTGTATCCGGCTTCTCCGTGAAGGCGAGCTTTGGCATGAAAGGGAAGATAGTCGGGGCTGTATCCAAGCCAATCGATTAAGCCTCGGGTGATTCGGTTGGACTCTTTCATGGTCTCGAATACTTCACGAACCTCTTTATCTATAAGTCTGAAATCAGTAGATGAGGGAACCATATTAACCCCAGCAAACTTGTTAAGCATGACGTAGAACATCTTGGAGCCATATTTTTTAACAACTCCTTCCTTAGTGTTGCTCTGTCTGACGCCAATGACTACCTTGGATCCCGTCTCCCATTTGGCGAGGAACTTAGGGATTAGTTCAGGTGGATGCTGACCGTCGGCATCCAGGATTATAGTTGCATCACCTCTGGCTGTTTTTAGGCCGGCTGTGGTGGCGACTTCTTTGCCAAAGTTACGAGACAGTACTACGAGCTTGATTTTGCTGTTAGTAGCATGTAGTGCGGATACGGTTTCTATTGTTGTGTCGGTACTTCCATCATCAACTACAACAATCTCGTAGTTGTAGTTATCAGGAACAGCTTTAATAATATCGCTGCAGGTTTGAGCTAAATTGGCAGATTCATTATATGCGGGAACAACAATGGATAGTAAATGTTTACTCATTTAAGCTCCAAGGTCTTACCAGTAAGGGTTGCCGAATGCGTGTCGTAGTGAGCGTTGGTCATTATCAAAGTAGTATAACTGCAAGGAGTCGCCATATCCAGTTACAGTTGGCCAGAAGCCGGTATTCGATCTGTTACCAGACACGGAATAGGTAGATCCTTCTAATGGGGTAAAGTGCCAGCCCGCCGAATCTGCCCATGCGTATCGAATTATACCGGAGTCACTATCGCGATAGAACACATATAGTGAATTCTTAAAGCTGAGCGCTTTGCCCATTGATCCGACATTGCTATTGTTACGACCAATTGAGCCATAGTCACCATCAAGGTTTTCAAACTTCCAGGACTGCCCTGGGTTGACCCATGCATGTCGCAAATTACCGTTACCTACGTCATAGTAGAAAAGTTGCAACGAGCCACTGTGGCTGACTACACTCGGGTCCTGACCAAGATTACTGTTGTATCTACCAATTGAGCCATAGTCACCATCGATATTCTCGAATTTCCAGCTTTGTCCCGTGACGAACCATGCATGTCGCAAATTACCGTTGCTATAGTCGTAATAGAATAGCTGCAGTGAACCACCAAAAGTTGTAGCATCTGGGTTCTGTCCCGTGACACTGTTTATTCCAGCCAAAGAGCCATAGTCACCATCAAGATTCTGGAATCTCCATCCATTAGTAGTCGAATAGTAGGCCTGTCGCATGTTGCCCCGAGTGGCATCATAGTAGAATACGTGCATTTCACCACCATACTCAACAGCAGTGTTGGACATACCTACATCCCCTTCAGCTCCTGATACTGCCGTAGATGCACCATCAAGTGTTTCGAAATTCCAACTGGTACCGTTCGCAGACCAAGCATGGCGCATGGATCCGTTTGTAGTGTTGTAGTAGTAAACGTGGAGCATGTTATTAAAGACGACGGCTGCCGTTGCCTTACCAACGTCCGCACTAACTCTACCGTTTGTGGTGCTGACCCCATCGAGTGTTTCGTGTGTCCATCCTGCATTTCCGGCAGTTGCCATACGTAATGCTCGCAAAGTGCTGTCGTAGTAGAAGATATACAGATTGGTTCCGAACGTAATAGACTTTGGGGTTATTCCGACAGTGTTAGAGTTTGGTTTTAAGCCATTAGTTCCGCCCTCTAGGTTTTCGAATTTCCAATTTGCATTAGCCAATGGTCTGTCGCTTAGCGTCGTTCCGAACCAATCATTGAACATACGCCAGAAGTTGCGATTACCGTATGCTCCACAATCATCACCACTGCCATATAAGTTGTTCAGCGCAGAAGCGTTCGGCTGATAGGGGGTGTAGTTGTATAGAGCGGCAGTAGCTTGATTCTCGATGTAGACGTTTGTTCCACCACATGCAGCGTTGGGATTATATAGAATGTAGCTGGTTTGACCGGCCCGGTAGTTAAAAGAGTTGGCTTGCTTTGCGTAGCGTTGTAGTTGACGTGCTCCGTAGTAAACCTGATAGAAGAACCCTGCAAAGCTAGGGTCACATGGTGCTGTATCGGGGCAAGAAAAGCCTGTAGCTGCAGTATATTGCCTAGGCCACGGCCAATCATCCGTAATTAGACTCTGTTCTTTTTGGAGGAGTACAAGAAGAACCTGTGGATTAATGGAACATGCGTTTGAGACGTCTTTGATGATCGAAGCCGCAGACTTAACGCCACCTGTTACATTACCTGTGCAATATGCATCAGGAGCCATGGCCGGAACATTTTGTGAGTAATCTTTAAGGCAGGTATAGGGTGGTGCTGGTTTTCCGTTCTGTGCTGCCCATTCGGCTCGCGTTAGTGAAGGATTGCCGCTGTATGGCTTTTGCCCATTTGTGTCGCAAGATGCAAGCTTACTGTTAAGGAAATTCTGAATGTCTTGGGCAAACATTGAATTAGGATTATAGAATATTGCATCGTCAATGATTCGACCCGGCTTAAAATCACTACTATTCAAAGCTTGAACTTTAACAGGAAGAATGACGGAGGACACGAGTGTACTAATCATCACTGCTGATAATACAAGATTTAATGCAGATCGAAGCTTCATTACTGCACCTCAAATGTGGTAGATTGAGATTTTCCTTCAGAAGTATTTGAAGAGTAGCTAACTGTAACGCTCCATTTTCCGGATGCCGAAAAGTCAGATCGACTCAGACTAATTGGCTCACAGTTGGTAGTGCTGACGTTCTTGAATCCTGTCGAAGTTTTCGAGAATGATAATGCTTCATGCGTGAATGTCGCCGTGCATGTACCGCCGTCCTCAGATACCCCAGTTACAAAACTTCTAACTTCCGATTGACTGGAGTTTGTAACAACAGGTGTGACTACGACTTTTCCGCTGGTGTTAGTTACGGGCGGCGTAACAGGATCAGATAGTTGCTCTTTTCGATCTTCGGTCTCTTTGATTTCTTCTTTTGTGGGGGGATTGTAGTTGATGTCAGTAGACTTTTCCGTCCCCATAGGCGTTGGGCTGGTGTTGTCGTTTGAGCGGTTATAAAATAGTGTAGTGGCGGCGACAATCCCCGATACCAAAACGACGGCTCCGATGACAAATGGGCGCTTAGAGCGAGGGGATTTGTGAGCATTCTTTTTGTAGGATTTTTGTTTAAGCATATGCAGTATAATACCACAATTACAGAAACATGGATAGATGCTCACATAGTCTAAATGGAATTAGGGCTGCTTGATCTGTATGTCTATCTTGCCTGCATAGGTAGCAGGTAGTGCGTCAAAAATATTCGAGCTGGTGTAGATCTGAATCTCTCTAGTCCCATGACTAATGCACTGCGCAATGATTTTGTCGTTAAAGACCTTGATAGACTTGGCTTTATTCATTTCCTGAAAATGAATGCCCTGGCAGTAATTACTGTCTGAAGATATATTTAACGCATTGCTCGTCATGATGTTGTCGTTGATGGATACTCCATCTGATAGGATGAATCGTGCAACTTCCTTATCTTTTTTGATATCAGAGAGTACTTTTGTAAGTGTTGCTGCATTGCTAGTTCCTACGACTCGGTAACCCTTGAGTAGGTAATCAACTACCATTAGGTTTGGTGGGAATGATATAAAGAGTAAAGAGAATATAAATACCAATAAAGCTGTTGTATTGGCGGTCGACTCAATAATCGATATTGAATTGATTTTGACGGTTCTCTTACTAAGCCCCGCTACGATAAGATAGATGCCCACCCCAATTGCTAGGAACGAAACAATAATCATCGGTAGGTAGAGAAACTTAGTGAAGTAGTACTGAACTTCCCCATACTTCTTGAAGTTAATGACACTAATTACGGTACAAATAAATACCAAAATTGCCATAAGATTGATTCCGGCACGTCCAATCACGTCACCGAGTAGATCATTACCGGCAGCTCGATAACGCCCATAAAGGAAGAACAAGGAGACCACAAGTGGGAGGAGTAGTGGGAAGGTATAGAATCCGCCAGGGGTGTTTACACTCAAGACGTCTACCTTAAGAGTTAATTGGACGTATATTTGGACCAGTCCTGCAATGGTAGAGACGGCGAAAGCAGAAGCTACCAAAATTCTGGAGCGGGTATCGGTATTCTGTATTAGATTTCGCAGGACAGCAAAGGCTGACAGTAGTAATAATGGAATCCCGGCAATAGTCCACGATAGCATTGCTGTAGCTGTTATGGTGCCAAGCAATATAATCATGCTTGTTTGTTTTTTCTGGAACGTCACATCCGCATAGGAAAGCAAGAACAGCGGGGTAAGCATGAATACCGGTAAAAAGGAGAAGGCACCATCAGCATACAGGGGCAGTGAATATATAAGAATAATATAAAGTCCTGATAATGCGCTCACGATG
>CAZTPC010000027.1:0-1746 GCA_964615565.1 uncultured Candidatus Saccharibacteria bacterium | reverse complement strand
CTTGCTATTACCTTTGCATGATTAGTTAACTTGTCTGCCAGTAATCTGCTGGCAAATTCGGTTGAGAATCTGACCAGAACGAAAATTGCTGCAATATAGAAAAGTAATTTTGTGGCGCTATAAATGTATAGCTCATCTATAGTGCCAGGAGTATTACGATCCTTACTCCCCGGGACGGTCTGGAGCGGTTCAGAAATTACAGTAGCTGCCACATGCGCACCCTTTGGATAAACGGCAGGTAGGGTATCCGGCTTGTAGATACTGTTGTTGCCCAGCAACAGCCCCTTGTTTGTCCCGACAGTCTCTCTGAACATTGTAAAATGATTTTGATCATCATATGCCTTGGTAACGCTTTGTACTGCCTCAATTTTTGGCGCCAGCTTACCATTAGCAAGGACGGAGCTATAGGCGTAGATTCCCAAAAAGGATACAACAACAAGAAGTGCGCTGATGTCGTGAAAATCGAAGATCCTCTCGAGCTTCTGGGGAAAGTTAGGACCTTTTGAGTTAAATACTAACGCAGAGCAGATAAGCAAAACGTTGGCAACAACTCCGATCTGAACCAGATTAAATGGATTGCCAATCATCCATGATAATGCGCTAAAAGTGGTAATGGCAGATATAGAAATAGCAAAGCCAAAAACCATGCCAGAGATTACACTTGTGAAAAAGCTTCTTTTAAACGATCTCGCAATGAGCCACCAAGACAGTGCCAGGAAAGGGGCATAAATAAACCAGCTACTAAAGCCAAACGACAGTATACCCGATAGGGCGTACAAGGCTAGGAGTGGCTGTTTAGCAGTAAAAGCCCGAATTTTTTTATAACTAGAATTTATCGACATAGAGCCAGTCACCCAGATTTTTTATTTTAGTAGAACCTTGCTTGTAGCCAAATGCTGCTTCTAGCGACCAGGCGTATGGAAAGAACTGGGTATGAAGACTGAACGTGTATTTATAGGCGCGTTGGCGGGGTACGACAATAATGAGTTCCTTCTTGGCCACCCGGCGAAGCTCTGCAATAGCTTTAGGAAGGTCACGTACATGTTCCAACGTGTGGGTGGTTACTACTGTGTCGAAAGAATTATCTTTGTACGGCAACTTCTCTATATTTGCTTCCTCAAATTTTACTGCTGGGTACTTTGTTCTTAGGGAGTCGGCTACAACTATGTCGCATGCGGTAACTTTGTTTTTATCGGATAACTTGTTTGCTAAATATCCTCTACCACATCCCACCTCTAGAACCTTTTTACCTTTTATTGCTTTGAGAATAGCTTGCGTACATTCTTCGTTAAGATCTGTTTCTCCCTGAAGCTCTTGTACATGAAGTGTGCGTTCGTAAAGTTTTCCGAATTCTTTGTCTGACTTTTTAAAGACCCAGTTTTTGAATTCCATAAAATCACCAGAGGCATCTTTTAAAACCAGCTTCATAGGCAGGTACATAAACCCTCGGCTGTCTCTAATGATTGGTGGAACGAGCTCGTCTAAAATAAATTGAACAGCAATGGCGAATTTTCTTGATACTTTCATTCGTACAATAGTAACGCACCTACAGTACTCCGCGCAAAGAAGCCTATAAAATTACAATGAGTAAGTGTAATATGAGGCATATGCTTTATGTACTCGGAATTCTGACAGCCCTCCAGATAGTTTTGGCTCAATCATTATGGAAGATTGGCTTAGAGAAGCTCGATTTCCAGCCTCAACTTTCTTACATACTATCAACCCAGATATTCAAGATTCTAATGT
>CAZTPC010000026.1:0-9515 GCA_964615565.1 uncultured Candidatus Saccharibacteria bacterium | reverse complement strand
TTTCTTTAGGATTATGCCATATGCATAGTTAAGTATCGTATCATCTTCAACAATTAAAATCTTAGCCATCAAACCGCCTTTGTGGTCGTTTACCTGGATAATGATGCAACAGACTTGTGCGCAATAATGTAATTTTTCTTACAGTGTAAATCTTAGTTTAATGGTGGTTTACGAGGAACAATGACGGTAAAGACCGAACCTTTACCGGGTTCAGACGCCACCTCGATTGTGCCCCCATGAAGTTCGATAATCTCTCGGCACAAGTACAAGCCGATACCGCTTCCACCTGCGGCGATAGACAGGTCGTTGTGGATTCGCGAGAACTTCTGGAAGAGTAGGTGCATGTCTTTTGGATCGATGCCAACACCCTTGTCGGCAACAGATAGCACGACTTCGTTTCGTGTACGACGTAGGGTTACGGTAATTGCGCTACGCTGAAAAGAGTACTTACTAGCATTACTTAACAAGTTATCTATTGCCATGGCAATATATTGTTCGTCGGCATGAATGAACACATCGGTCTTTGGCAGCTTCAAAATTAGCTTCTGTCCCCTGTCCTTGTATATTTGAGCTTGCTCGGCCTTAATCGTTTTTATGGTCTTGGTCAGGTTGAGTTTACTAAACGTTAGTACCAAGCGGCCTGAATCTGCACGGCTAACATGCAATATTTGGTTGATGATTTTTATCTGACGCTCGTTGCTGAGGTAGGCTTTTTCTAGCATTTCTTTCTGGGTAGGTTTGATAGGGCCAGCGTAGCCTTCGAGTACCATCCCCACAAATTGTTTTACACCAGTTGCAGGTGTCCGAAGTTGGTGCGAAGCCAGGGCAATCAGACTGTCTTTTACCTCTTGTACTTCGCGGTTCTTTTCTGCAGTTATAGTTCGTCCACGGCTAACCATAATAGTGAATATCAGTGCCGAAGCCAGAACGCTTAGTGCGATTCCACCAAATAGTATCGTCCGAGATAAATTATGTTGAGATTGTGGCGAGTAGTTTGGCACCGCGTGGGTAACAAGCAGCCAGTCGTTGCCGCTGACGGTTATTAACTGTGTCGCCGAGCTTGCGTTGTGTCGTTTTATTACCTCGTTATAGCTTTTCGAGCGGTAGACATTAGCTTTTGTATCGGCAAACTTTCCGGCATACAATTCGACCGCAGCACTATTGTTCAGGAGTTTACCGAATAGACCATTAATAAGATCTTGGATCCGTACGCCCGCGGAGACATATCCCTTTATCGCTGCCTGACGCTGCTCGACGGTTTGTACCGGCATTCCTTCTTTATAGACAGGAACATATAGAACAAAGCCCGGTTGCTTGTCTACGATCCTGGTAACGCGTCCGGAGACGGCAAGAGCACCTGTATCTCGCGCCAGGTTCATAGCTGTGCCACGGACATTTTCTGTGGACGGGTCGTAGCCAATATATGGTCTTTGCTCTGGAGTGTTTGGTGAGATGTAGCGAGTCACATTGTATGTATTACGAGGAGTGTCCGGGCTGATTACATACGGTTGCCCATCAGACGTAGTGTTGTTGGCCAGAAAGTCTCCTAGCTGGTCCGATGGGACGGTTTGAATATAGGATATGCCTTGCATCCCGGGGTAGCGTTGCTCGAAGCGCAGATTATCTATATATGATTGCCAAGACTTTTCGCTCAGGTTTGGATCGACATTGAACAGACCTGCCGCCCCACGTAGTACTTCGCCATAGGTCCCCACAGTGCTTTGTACTAAGTCCGCTGCAGACTTTGTACCGCTATTAAGATTTGTCTGGAAGTCATTGTCTAGGTTATCTACTGCATTTCGCCATGTCCAGATGGTTACGCTCAAGAACGTGAGAAGTACGACAATACTCGCAGTAATGTATACGCGTGTAGAAGGCAATAAAATCGCGCCAAGTTTTCGTGCATTCCTAAACATCTTGCCACCAGTATACCGGCCCCACCATCAGATAGAGTTAGATATATTACAAAACTTGCATGAAGAAGATTACAGATTCCTTTCAGCCTTCCGCGCTATGATGCATGTGAGGTCGTAAAGAAACTAAGGAGGCGATATGAAACAGGCAATATTAGACAAACGAATCAGCGGATTTATACAACGCAAAAACGAGCAGTTCCCCGATTTAGATAGGTCAGTTGCAGAGATCACACGTGAGCTTGAGGCAGAAGAGCGAGCCACTAACCTGATCCATTCCGCCCTGGAACCACGCATTCGAGTGCGCGGCTTACAATACGCCTCCTAGGCGTTGTAGATAATAAAAGAAAGGAAACTACATGGGAATACTTGCATGGATTATATTTGGTGCACTTGCCGGCTGGGTAGCTTCACTTATTATGAATACCGATGAAGAGCAGGGCGCAATTGCTAATGTGATAATTGGTGTTGTCGGAGCGATGGTCGGAGGATTTGTCGCTCGGGCTGTTGGTGGAGCAGGTGTAACCGGCTTTAACTTTGGCAGCTTACTTGTTGCGATCCTTGGTGCAGTCATATTGCTGGGCGTTTACAAAATGGTCGCCAATCGAACCTAACCGTACGCCTAGTAGTTAGGACAAATAAAAAAACTCCGGTTGTTTCCAACCGGAGTTTTCTTTGCGGTTTAGTTTACCACTTGTTTTGGCCGCCGTTGCCGCCAAAGTCACGTCGAGGTCGATCCTCTTTAGGACGAGCCTCGTTTACTGTGATGGTACGACCACCAAGTTCGCCATTGTGCATAGCTTTCTCGGCTGCCTTACCTTCGTCATCACTTTCGAACTCAACAAAGCCGAAGCCCTTGCTGCGTCCGGTTTCGCGGTCTTTGATGACCACGGCAGATGCTACAGTACCGTGCTGACCGAATGCTTCGGCCAATTCTTCGTCGGTAGTTGCGAATGGCAGACCACCTACAAATAGTTTGTACATATGTATATTTCCTTGTATTTAACCGCTAGGTACGACCTTTTACCTATCTACTTTGCTGGCCGTCTACTGGTTATCTACCAAGAAACATTCTGCGAGCATCGAACGATAAGAACCTGCAAACACATTAAACCATTTTGTTATAAATAACACAATGACTTAATTAACATTAGCAATATCCATACTAGAACATGATTTAATAGAAACATATTGACAAATACGCAAAGTTATGTATAATAGTACTTAGTTTTAATGATCAATAAAACAAAAATCTATATAAAAATAAATCGAAGATAAAAGGGTAACAAAACAACATGAAAATCAGCAAACTACTTGCTTATGAACTACTTCCATCACAGGATAGTAACATTGTCGAATTTGACGATATCTTGAGCTAACACTCATACCATTTACGCAAAAAACCTGAGGTCGCTCCTCAGGTTTTTTATTGTTTGAATCTAGTAAAACAGAGAGGAATATGCTAGAATCACCTCTGTCGTTATACGAAACGCACCATGCCGGTGTAGCTCAGTTGGTTAGAGCACAGGACTCATAAGCCTGGGGTCAGTGGTTCAAATCCACTCACCGGCACCACGAATAAAAACAACCCGGGTATCCGGGTTTTTGTAATCTACGATTCATAATTTAAAATAACTCCCGCTGCTCAAGCTTGATACGACTGGGTTTATCTCTCATAGCCCAGTGGAGCGCAGGAGTTATTCGGCCGATGTGGGACTTGTAGGAGCTAAGCTAGCAAACTAACTTAGTACTTTCAGTGTAGTCTTGCAGGGCAGAATATGACTATGAATTTTCTTACAAATAAAGCGTGACATAGATCTCAAACGTTATACTAGAACAGATGAAAGTAACCGACTACGACTACCAGTTGCCAGAATCGGCAATAGCCATTCATCCGCCAACCGAGCGGGGTAGTACTCGCCTGCTTCGACTAAACCGGCAAGACGGAAAAATCCAGGATGGGTTGTACAGAAAACTCGACGACTACCTACAAGCTGGCGACGTTCTTATTATTAACAACACAAAAGTTCTGCCTGCACGTTTGTTGGCCAAGACTACCGAAAATGCTGACAGAGAATTACTACTCCTCGAGAAGCACGGCAACCAGAATGATCACCATAGTTCGATTGTTATGTATCGACGCAAGATTCGACCCGGCCAAGAATTACTTGTTGGCAAGACGTCTATCCGGGTAGATGAGGTTTTCGATAATGGTACGGCCCAGGTTAGTTCAGATACTGATCTTTGGGAGCTTGCAGTTGAGCAAGGTCATATCCCATTGCCGCCATACATGCGACGCGAAGATGACCAGCAAGACAAAGAGCGATACCAGACCGAGTTTGCCGAAGAGACAGGTTCTGTTGCTGCGCCTACGGCCAGTCTTAACCTTACCAACGAACTTCTTGATCGAGTAAAGATGCACGGTATCGAAGTGGCCGAAGTAACGCTACATGTCGGGCTAGGAACTTTTATGCCAATTAGGGTAGATGATGTAACTAAGCACAAAATGCACCAAGAATACTTTGAGATTCCCGCCGATACCGTAGAAGTAATCCGTCGCGCTAAACGAGACGGCCGACGTGTGATCGCCGTGGGTACAACTGTTACCCGAACACTAGAGTATGCAAAAGAGTACCTACTAGGTGATCAGATAGGACCAACTCATGGCGAAGCAGACATATTTATATACCCCGGCTACGAGTTTGCAATTGTCGACGGTATGCTCACTAACTTTCACGCACCGCACTCTACAGTGCTTATGATGGCAGCTGCCTTTGCAGGCTGGCAACATCTAAAGCCGGCCTACAACCACGCACTACAAGAGAACTATCAGTTCCTTAGCTACGGCGACAGTATGCTTATTTTGTAAACGTATTCCATTTTTTACTCCATTCGATGTTATTTCGGGTCTAGGAGCGCTTTCTTCGTCTCTTGAGAAGTAACAGACAGATAACTAGCACAACACTGAGTAACCAAAATGATAGTAGTGTGGCGACAGCTACGCTATTGGTTAATGCATCTTTGATGCCGGTATCTTTGTTAGGTTGAGTGGGTGTTGATGGTGTTGCAGGCGTCCCTGAACTAGGTTTGTTACCATTGCCAGGTTTTCTCCCAGTGCCTCCCGAAGTACCGCCAGGAATTGATACGTTTGGATTATCCAGGGACGGGAAGTATACGTTGACCTTTGGTGAGGCTGGCCCGGCTCGGTCGAGGCTGTCGTAGTTAAGGGCCGACAAAACATTGAGAGAATTAGTGAGTGTAGTGTTGATAGTAAAGGTGCCGTCGTTGGCGCAGGTTGTCGTACCGGTTAAGATGTCGTTATTGAAGACCTTAACGACAAGAGTCGGCTGACACGTGCCACTAATAACGATTGGGCCAACGGCCACGTTTGTACCATCACTTGGGGAAGTAATGATCGCTGGTGTGCTTGGCGGAGGTCCCGGTACGATAGCCGTAACGTTGACTGATTGATTCATCGACTGTGTCGCTGCCAGCACACCAGCTGGCAATAGGATGATTGCCAAGACGGTGAGTAACGAGACGAAGAAAGCTTTGCCCCCGAGTGCTGGTTTTGTCCTCATGAGTTTTTACCGCCGGCCGTTGAGTGCTTTTTGGACAATCTTGTTGTTGTAGTATTTAAGGCCTTTGCGGAGGATAAAGAATAGCAAAACAATAATGAGTAGGCTAATAAGTATTAGCTTGTACGGGATTACCCAAAAGGTGAAGCTACTAGTTAGTGTCTTGTTAGTATAGCCGTAATTGGCTTCGAGTCTGGCAGTGTACTTGCCGAACATCCACTTCTTGCCAAAAGTCTGTGTAAACTTACGAGTGCTATCCGGCAGAATATTACGAGCTGGCTTGCTGATTGGAAGACTGGCTACGGTGCTGCCAAACATGTTCTTCACCGTGATTGTGCCTTCTGGCTTAACATGCACATTACCGTTGTTCTGTATTCGTTCAACTATATCTATTGGTCCATTCTGTGCCAGGCTGGTTCGTTTGTTGTTCTTGGCAATGTAAAAATCCTTTAGTTGCAGACTCTCTGTAATTGTACCGTCGACTCGAGCTAGTACTAGCACTCCTACACTGGCTGCAATAGAAACGTTACTATTCTCTTCGCCTGGAGGAACACCGGTGAAACGTACAACGCCGTAGTGACCACCAGCCTCGGCTTCGGCAGGGACGTTGACATCAACA
This sequence comes from uncultured Candidatus Saccharibacteria bacterium, assembly GCA_964615565.1. GTDB lineage: Bacteria > Patescibacteriota > Saccharimonadia > Saccharimonadales > AWTP1-31 > CAZTPC01. The sequence goes on along the minus strand of CAZTPC010000026.1, from coordinate 3,405 downwards.
GATACTACTTTGCTCTCTTTGGTCTTGAGTGGGATGTTTTGCGGTAGGCTAACCCATCTTTTGAACGAGAAGCCGCTACTGGTCTCGCTGTCGTCTAGAATGACTTCTGGAGTGCCGGTTTCATCTTTGGCCTTAAAGTCATTAACTGCACCTTTAAGGACAAGATCTTGTGCCGTGACATTGGTAACGGTGATTTTAAGTGTGTAGTCTCCGCCTTTATTGGCATTGAGGTCAATGAGCACTGGGGAAATCTGGATACCTTGAGCAGGCCCAGCTGTGTCTGCAGCTCGAGCTTGGCCAACAATCACAAAAGTAAACACAGACAGTATAGAAAGAACTGCAAATAGGCGTACTAATAATTTTCGCTTCAAAAAACGTGTCTCCTGCAACCCCAAATGTGGTTACCTCATTGTACCACTACTACTGGCTCGCCACCCCTATAAAACGGTGTTGTAAATTAGAATGTGGCGGTCGCAATATAGGTAAGCGTTGTGCTGTATGAACCAGCCGCCTGTGCACCGCCAACATTGGCAATATAGCTAACGGTGTAGGTATTCGAGTTGGTCGGCGCATTAGATGAGGCAACAGTGTCTCCAGATACAAAACGGAATGAGTCGGCAGTGTTGTAGTTGGCTGTAGCGGTTCCAGATCCGCCACCACTAACATTTGATCCAACACTTGGTGTGGTGTTAGCTTTTAGGTTAATACCGAACTGACTTGTTCCCTGGGTTGATGCTGTATTTGAAGCTAGTGCAGTAATGGTGTTGGCGCCTGAAGTAAGCGTTGAGCCATTCACAGTGATGGCATACCCGCTTGTAGCGTTGGTTGATGCGCTCATAGTCGAAGTCCCAGAGCCGGTAGTGCTTGGTGTGATTGTACCCAGGGCCACAGTAGCGCTAGAAAGCGTAAAAGTCAGAGTTTCATCCACACTAGCGGTCACCGTGATCTGTCCAGCAGTAGATGATGCAACAACGCCGCTATCAACAGAGCCAGTCCAGTCGTCGCCCGAATATGTGGCAAGTCGAGCGTAGAAAGTACTGTTGGTTGCACTTGGGTTGGTAACGTTCCCAAAGACTATAGATGTAGTGCCGGTTGGAGCTGCAGAGTTGCCCGTCTTCTTTAGGCGTAAGCTACCCCCGGTCGAGTTGTTAACGGTCCAGCCAGATGCATCACCCAAGTTGGTTGGCTGTGAGGGTAATGTAGCTGAGCTGTTAACGAATCCAGAAGGTGTCGTGCAAGTACCGCTTGCAGTTGTACAAATAACTGCTTCGGCAGATTGCAATACAGTTGATGATGGCAACGTAAAACTAAAGGTATAGGTAGTCGCAGTCGAGGCAACAGAACTGCCAAGTGTTAGACTTCTGCCAGTAATCTGGGCAGCGTTTGCCGTTGCTACCATTGTGAAGAAGCTAACGCCGGTCAGAACAAAAGTGCTCACCCAAAGCGAAACTCGCCTCGCTTTCTCCTTCAAACTAATCATGCTTATAATGATATCAATGATCAAGCATGAAAGCCAAACATTATATATGGTGAGACACTGTTGGCGCGGCATAGCCGTTATTGTGTTATTTATGACTACACTTATTGTGTTTCCTGGTGCGGTTGTTGCGCAGCCATACGGGAAAGGGGTATATGGCGCAAATGTTCCCTATGGTTCCCAGACAAGCCTGTCTATTTCTACTGGTGGTAATGTTTCGATCCAGGTAACGCCAACCGATGTGGGTGTTGTAGGCACAGGCTCGAATACTGTTACGGTCACTTCTACGGATGTCGTTGGTTACAGCTTATATATCCGTGCACTCAGTAACTCCTCGATGGTCAACGGCCCGGCTAGTCTGCCAGCTAGTGCTAACATCTCTAACGCTGCTCTCGCGGTAAATACCTGGGGCTATAACACTGTCGGATCAGCAACAAATTTTACTGGTATCACTACCAGCAATGTTCTGGTCAAATCTGCCACAGGACCGTATTCTTCTGGTGATCAAACAGCGTTTACCTATGGAGTAAAGGTAGATAACCAAAAACCTGCGGGTAATTATGTTGGCTCAGTAGTCTACACCGCAGCTCCGCAGACAGACTAACTAGTTTTTGTATGCCAGTAATGTCGACTAGCCCGACGTTTTCCGATGAGCCAATAGGCAAGTGATGACAGTACTAACGTCAGTACGGCAATAAACCAAATCGGTGTGTAGAGTACTTTTATTTTTGCTGTCTCGTTTGGGCCACCTTGAGGGGGTGCGAAGGTGACAGTAACGGTGTAGGCCCCGGGCACAGAGGGGAATGGTACATCGGCAACCACGCGGCGGATAGTACTTGGCAAGATTAGGGCCTCTTTTTGGCTGGAGGTCTTTGGCCAGCCGAACATCCCTTTAACGTCTATTCTGAAGCGAGAAGGGTAGTGGGTATTGCCCACGTTATGCAAACGAGTGGCCAGGGTTAAATTGTGTTTAACCAGTAACCAGGAGGCATCCGAGCCTAGTAAGGTAACTGACTTTTTCACTTTGCCGCTAACTTCTAGATACACTAATGACGACACGCGTTTTACCTCGGTGAAGTTAGTTGAGGATGGTTTGTTCTCGGTACTTGCGAACATAGCAAAGTAGTAGCCTCCCGGAGGAGCGTTTACCGGGACTGCCAAGCTGTATGGTACGGTTTTGGATGTTTTGGGCTCCAGCACGACTGACTTGTCAGTAAGGCGTACCCAATCGGTATGCTCACCTTTAGAAAAGCTGTAGTTATAATCTTCATCTATGGTTTGAAATCGTTCCACACTCAAGGCTACGGTCATAGGTGCGCTGGTTGTGTTAGTTATGGTAATTGACCCAGACGTAGTCGAGCCTGGTTTTTGGCTTGGTTTGCTACGCAACGGTGTGATCCGCAGACCGGTGTCCTTAGCTAGATTATTTTCTACAGCACTTACTCGGCTGGTAGCACTAAAGGTTGTCACAAATAAACAAATAGCCAAAACAGCTACAAGTATTCGACGCGTAAGTTTGCTTAGCTTCATGCTAAACGATGTACCAGTTTGAGCCATCCGAAACAATTGTAATACTTAGATACTGCACAGAGATAACCGCCGTAGTTGAGCCGTCAATTGTATCGCCGCCAGAGCACTGCAGACTGGTGGTGTTACTGGAACTATCGATTTTTTTGATCTGGAATCGGTATCCACTTGCAATTGAAGCTAGAGGGAGGGTGATAACAACATTACCCCCAGAAGCGTCACCCAGGATGACGTTGTCGCTGGCTACAAGTGTATAGCTACTGGTTTTGGTTGCAGTGGCTACAATGACCTGTCCCCATGCAGGCAGGCCAGAGGCAACTCGCAATGTTTGACCTGTCGACCCAATACCTAACCTGGTAAAGTTGCCAGATGAGTCTCGGTAGTAGATGTCGCCTTCTGAG
>CAZTPC010000025.1:0-10617 GCA_964615565.1 uncultured Candidatus Saccharibacteria bacterium | reverse complement strand
AACCAAAGACTATCTCTTGTACATTGGCCGAATCATCGAATCTAAAGGAGTCCATCTAGCTATTCAGGCAGTTCGGCAATACAACCAAGCAAATGACACAAAAATAAAACTAAAGATCGCTGGCAAACACTATAGTGGGCCAAAAGATGATTACTGGCAAAAGATACTGCCCAGTATCGACGGGGAAGAAATAGAGTACGTGGGGTTTGTGAATAAGAACCCTGCCAAAAACGATCTCATCGCTAATGCCGCGGCACTAATCCTCCCATCAATCTTTGATGAACCTTTTGGCATTGTTATGGTCGAGGCATTAGCATGTGGCACACCGATTATAGGACTAGATAGTGGAGCAATCCCAGAAGTTGTAGATAATAATCGTACAGGCTTTGTAGCCCACAAGGTTATGGATGGCAAAGATGTTAACGAAACCGAGACCGTACATAACCTAGCTGCCTCGATTCAAAAGTTACCCGAAATACATAGAGCAGACTGTCGAGCAGATTTTGAGAATCGCTTCACGCTAATACGTATGGCCAAAGACCATGCAAACGCCTACCAGTCCTGCCTAGATATACCTCGAAAAATGAGTGATTAGAGAATTACTAGCGGCGCTTTGATGTGAGGGTGGAATTCGTAGTCGGTAAGTTCAAAGTCTTCTGCAGTAAATTCGTCGATTTCTTTTGCGTCACCAGTGATCTTTAGTTTAGGGAAGGGCATAGGCTTTCGTTTAAGCTGCTCTTTGGCTTGGTCTAGATGATTGTTATACAGATGCGCATTCCCAATAGAGACAACGAGCTCGCGCGCTTCAAGTCCGGTTATCTTGGCGACCATCATGAGTAGCATACTGTATTGGGTAATGTTAAATGGTAGTCCCAAAAACACATCGGAAGATCGCTGATACAGTTGCATCCGCAGTTTTCCTTTAGTCACATCAAACTGGAACATCGTATGACAAGGTGGCAAGCGCATCTCTTCCAGATCCGCAGGGTTCCAGGCACTCACAATAATAGCTTTGGAATTTGGGTTATTGCGAATCTGATCGATTGCCCATTGCAGCTGATCAATTTCTTGGCCAGGATTATTGGCATCCTTCCAATGTCGCCATTGAACTCCGTAGACTGGGCCAAGATTCAAATCTTTATCAGCAAAATCATCCCAATAATGGATGTTGTGGTCTTGAAGATACTTGATATTTGAGCTGCCAGATATAAACCATAGCATTTCGTGTAGCATCAAATTAAATGGCATCTTTTTTGTAGTAAGCATTGGGAAGCCATGGCGCAAGTCAAACTTCATTTGGTAGCCAAATATTGACTTAATACCATGGATACCCCGAGTAGGCTTACTCTTACCATTCTGTAAGATCTCAGCCATCAGCTTAAGGTATTGGTATTCTGGATGCGAGCTCATACTGGAACCTACGATTTCTCGTCGTCGTCCAAAAAACTTAGATCAAGTTCGTCATCACTAGCAGCATCATCAGCATAGTATGCATCGGTTTCAGCTTCAGCCATTGTTATCCCTCCGTTAGCGTTTGCATTGTTAGTATATCATTTTGCCCGTGCAGGCTAATAGCGCTACTATTACAACATGAAGGTCTTTATTATTGCCGCTATTACCGCCGATGGATTTATTGGAAAAGACAGCACACACTCCGCCGATTGGACATCGAAGGAAGACAAGCAGCTATTCGTACGGCTCACTAAAGAAGCAGGGGTAATGGCTATGGGCTCTACTACCTTCAGGACCATTGGCCGCGCACTACCCGATAGAAAAACTATTATCTACACTTCGAAGCCAAGCGATTTTGCAGATATAGACGGTGATGTCGAGACAACTAACGAATCTCCAGCAGAATTAATCAAAAGGCTGGCCAAGACGGGTTTTGCCTCGCTCGCAGTCTGCGGCGGCGGGCAAATCTACAGCCTGTTCCTTGAGTCAGGATTAGTGGATGAGTTATACCTCACGGTCGAACCTGTAATCTTCGGCAAGGGCGTACCTCTATTTAGCAAACCTAGTTCAGTTACCTTAGAACTACTGGAACAATCCATGCTTAACGAGCAAACAGTCCTATTACATTACAAGGTTAAGCAGTAACAACCTTGCAATCAGTCGCAGGGTATGACTAAATAGGTGTAATGGTGGGCAGAATTGGGGTAGACATGCAACCACAAGGTGCATTTATTGTTCTTGAGTCCACATCTTTAGTTTCAGAAAAAGTTATTGAGGCCCTAGTTTCACGACTAGAGGCAGCTAACTTTGACGTCCTTGAGTTGAATTTTCCGCGAAAGAGCAGCCAAGCAAGTTACTTCACTCGTCAGTTAAGCAGTGGGGCATACGGGCCACAAAACGAAGTCGGCCCATATACCGAAGCAATGTTTGAAGCTTTAGACTTTTTTGATGCAGCTACCGACATTCGGAACCAACTGTTGCAAGGGGGGATTGTTATCGCCCAACACTATACCAGCTCGACCATGGCATTACATGGCAAAAAGTTTGTCCATGACGAAGAGCGACGAGGTTTTTACATCTGGCTCGATAATATGGTTTCAATCATGCTCAAAGTACCTCGTCCAACACAGACATTTGTATTGAACGATACTACTGCCGAACAGAACGTGGTAGCTACATACGCAGAGCTTGGTCAGCTGTTTCCTCAAGACTTCAAACTTCTTGATTTAGTTCGGAGTGGCCAGCCAGTTAGTGAAGAGTCAACAATCGAAATTCTTTGGGAAGCTATGTCGCCACTACTGCCACCACCACTTGCTGCAAGACGTCCAAGCGTAAACCCTAGCGCAAAGTTCAGCGGCTCGTTCGCCGAGACCCCGACCAACTATGTCACTCCTTCGACGTTGCCCGCCGAGCTGCATGACGAGTATCAAAACGGAGTAACCCAACTACTAACCAAACATGTAGCTTTGCGAGATACCGTTACAAACTATGCCGTCGAAAACCTACTGCTTGCCGATCTGCCTGTCGTCCAGAACGCGCTTAATCTAGCGCTGCCTGTGGCCGTTCATGGAGATACACCACTGCCAAGCGCGCCGACCCCCAGCGAGATATCTGGCACATATGGGCAACAGGTCGACAGCCTGCGGTTAGTCTCTGTTAGCCCTAGAAATGAACTCGAGCTACTACGCACAGCGCTATATCCTCAAAGTCATCTATCAATCGACGAATTAGCCGAAGAAATCAGTACCTGGAGTTATGCCAAGAAATCTAGTACGTACCTCGAAGCACTCCAATCTGGGGCTAGCCGCTCGGCGATCTTACAAGAGGTATATTATAGTTGGGATGTCCTGAATAGCTTTCTCGGTCTAGCCGCGCTACGAGAAAGCGGCCTCTACACGCAACTAAACAATCAACTCCTAACTCCACGCTATGGATATGAAGTTCCCAAGATCATCGAAGATGCCGGGGCAAGCGACTTGTTCGAAGATTGTTTCGATCTGAGTCTGCAACTTCACAGCCAGTTAGTTGCTGCGGGATACGAACAAGAAGCACAGTATGTAACACTCCTCGGTCATAAAGTTCGTTGGTCATTCCAGCAATCTGGCACACAGGCAATCAATTTACTTTCGGCAATAAGTGCTGGACACCTATCTGTACTAGCGCCTCTTTCGAAGCAACTGGAATTGAAGCTTCGCCAAACACACCCGTTACTCCTTGAACAGCTCCGACCTTCTATTGACTAATTAGCTATTATCTGTTAGTATAGTGTCGACGTATGTACGTCGTGTGATGATCCTATTGTCTGTAATCTGGTCGCTTGGACTTTAGGGGAGCAAGTAGCGAAACCGAGGCGTCTCTTGTGACGAAAATCTATGGAAGTAAATTATTCTATTCCTAATGTTGATCTACCCAACCTTAACCTAAGTGTTACTGATGTGCGTGAACAAACGTTCCCGCGCCCTAATATTGTTATGCTTGCGATTATTGACAAGCCAGAGGTCATCGAACCAGCTGTTGAAGTACCCACCGATGACACACACCATATAATTGCCCGGGGAACTTCTTCTATTTTGTCGGGCAGAGTGGATACCCTGGACAGGATCAGCCTTGTGGGCGATTATCAGCAGCTCCGATCTATGCGTTCACAGTATCAAGAAGGTAAAGATGATCAAGCCATCGCTTTAACGGAGGCTACATCTTCTAAGATCCTTCGATACTTTAGTGACTACTACATGCCGAGTATTGTAAAACTAGCTCGTAAGCTAGCCCCTCGGCAGGATCCAACATGCTTACAAGAGTATATCCACGACGGCATGACAGCCTTGCTTGAAACTATAGAGAACTGGGACATTAGCGGTGCAAATACAAAACACGTCATGAATAGTTGTTCGACATACGCTCTTCTCAGGGCACGTGGTGCGATGATCGACAGGCAACGTGGTGCACTCGATGGCGGCATTCGAGTTACACGCAGAGTTCACCGCATCGCCGCACGTATTACACAATTCGAGCTAGACCACACTAGGTTTGGCGTAAAACCAACTGACAGCGAAATTGCTACCAAGTTAGAGCTCAAACCAGAAACAGTGGCTTCTGCTAGGGCGATGTCACAGCAGTTTAACCCCGTGTCGCTTGATAGCCAAATCGACACTGACAGCGACCATACTACAACCTCAATTATGTATAGTCTAGCTGGTACTCCAGATGAGAATATCGAGCGCATCGCCAATACTGCAAAAGATCGAGCAGTAGAGTTAATCACAGCTGCTAAACTCTCCAAATCTGAGCGAAGATCTATTGCAATGTTAGCGGGGGTAATAGAGCACGTTCCTGTCGAACATAAACAATGGTGCGAAGAAGTGCTCCAAGAACAAGGCGAGATTCGCCCATACCAAGTCGCCGAACGACTCGGTGTAACACAGTCGCTTATTTCGGCTCATCGTCGTGCTGCACGAGTGAAGTTTGAGAAAGTTGATTGGCCTAGTAGCGCCAACGACGACAAGATGATATAATAGTTCTTATGAATAAGGTTATTCACCAGATGCAGCTCCTTCTCAGCCTTCGTGGGCTGTGCTTCATCATGGTTGAAGCCTGAGCTTTTTGTAAGCTTTAGTACAGCCGTAACGATCAGGCTTCACCGCCTGATTTTTTAATTTTACGGAGAAATAATTATGAGTAACGCAAAAGTTACTATTGAGATGTTTGACACAACATTGCGTGATGGGGCGCAATCCTTACCAGAGGCGAAACAGTTCCCAGCCGGAGCAAAGCCCAACATTGCCACCAAGATTGCCTCGTTGGGTATAGGAGTAATTGAGGCAGGATTCCCCAGGACACCTGGAGATGGTCTAGAAGTAGCTGATGTTGCACAAACAGTAGGAAATACCCACTTTGAGGCTGCAGTATGGCAGGATGGTGATCAAATAAACACCGTGTCCCGGGCACCAATCATTGCTGGATTGTGTCGGACAACAAGAGAAGATATCGAAGCAGGGTGGAATGCAGTACAACCTGCGATGAGGCCCCGAATTCATACCTTCATATCAACCGATCCAGAGCATATGGCCGCTAAATTCCCGGGTAAGTCACCAGATACCGTACTAGCCATGGGGGTAGACGCCGTCAAGTACGCCCGCAGAGTAATGAACGGTCGCCGCGACGGCAGCGTTGAATTTTCTGCAGAAGCGGCAACAACTACAGACATGGCGTATCTAGAACGAGTGGTTAAATCCGTGATCGATCACGGAGTGGACATAGTTAACTTGCCAGGAACCGTAGATAAACGCAATCCTATGTGGATGTACCGTTTCTATGCGCAAGCATTACAGTGGATCGCCGAAACCAACAAGAATGTAGTTTTATCGGCCCACTACCACCATGATTTAGGTCTTTCGACAGCAAGTAGCTTAATGCTTGTTCAGGCTGCAGCAGACCACGCTGAACGTACTGGTCAAGAAGCAAAGATCCAGATCGAGACAACCATCTGCGGCATAGGCGAACGTGCTGGCAATACTGACGTCTTCCCAGTCATGGCATGCCTGTTCCAATTTGCCAAAGAAATGCCAGTTCCGATTGTTTGGGAGTTTAACCCAAGCCGTTCGTACCAAATCGCCCGAGAGGTGATGGCTTACGGAAATATGGAAGTGCATAGGCAAAACCCGATTGTCGGTGATGACATAAATACCCACCGTTCGGGTATTCACTCTGACGGCGTCATCAAGGGTGGTTTTGGCATATATACCCCTCAGGATCCTCGATTCTGGGGCCACCCAACTGATGCCAGGCACGAAGAAGGCAGATATCAAGGGAAAGCAGGTCGGCAACATATTAGTAAATAGTGCTACTTACTTGTATAGTGTCATCCATGACAGAACTTCTTGAGCTTGAACCGACTCGAAAGATCGCGCTAGAAGTTGCGGCAGCCGTCAACGCACTGTTGCCGCACTTCAATGTCAAAGAACCTGATCCAGACACGGCAGTAGAGCATGGGGCTGGCAACTGCTTTGCTGCCGCGCAACTTGCCATAGAAGAACTCCTCGAGAGAGATATAGAGCACTACTTTGCTCAGCAGGCGCCAAAGTGGCTCGTTGTTCCTGGATTCCCACATTCAGAAGTTATTATTCCTGTTCAGGATCACAAAGTGCATAGTCTAGTCTTAGACACTCCAGGGTTTCGCGTTTCAAAAGACACTAGCATCGTCCGCGAATTCCCAAGGAAGTCTCGCCGACTACCCAGAGATCGAAGGTTACTGAATACCGGCCAGACTGTAGTAGCCTGGGATAACGCACCCGGCTTTGGACCGCTACGAGTTCATATCGACACCCCACGCGTAGGAATAGAGAAGTACAAGCTTAGAACTGGTTTGACAAACAGAGGTCAGGTAGCGTAAAATAGAGCTATCGTTACCAAAGACAGTAGCCGCGAACCATAGACATTCTACGGAACGCTTAATCCGCTACCGAGGTAGAAACATTACGTTTCATGCACTCTTTCAAGTCTTTGGCCCGAGCGCCAAAGACTTTTTAGTTTAGCGGTAACGAAGATCAACCTAGGGCATACTCTAGGGGTCGATTGATCAACTAAACACTTTATAGGAGCCAACATGGCACTAACAAAAGACAAGAAGCAGCAAGTTGTTGACGAAGTAGCAGGTCTATTGGCCGATTCTAAGTTGACTGTTGTTGCTGCCTACCAGGGAACAACCGTTAAAGCCTTACAGCAACTTCGCCGTGACGCTAAAAGCGACGAAACCCAGGTAAAAGTAATCAAAAACCGCTTGGTTATTAAAGCTATCGAAGCTAACGAAACTCTTAAAGATGTAGATACATCTGCACTTAAGGGTCAGCTTCTTTACGCATTTAGCTCGGCCGACGAAGTAGCTCCAGCCAAAGTGCTTGCTACTTTTGCTAAGACTAACCCAACCCTTCAATTCGTTGGAGCAATCGGTGCCGATGGTAAGTTTATTACCGCCGACGAAGTCAAAGCACTCGCCACCCTACCAAGCAAGGCTCAGCTCATCGCTGGTCTTATCAATACCCTTAATGGCCCAGTAAACGGCGTCATGAGTGGTCTTGGTGGTAACTTACACGCGCTTCTCGACGGCATCGCCGCGAAAGCTAATTAATCGAAAGGAAACTAATATGGCAGATCTTAAGAAATTTGCAGAACAGCTAGTAGGTCTAACTGTTCTTGAAGTAAACGAACTAGCTACCATCCTTAAGGATGAGTACGGCATCGAGCCAGCTGCTGCAGCTGTTGCTGTTGCTGGCCCTGCTGCTGACGCTGCTCCTGCAGAAGAAGCTAAGAGCGAGTACGACGTAGTCCTTAAGGACGCTGGTGCTCAGAAAGTAGCCGTTATCAAGGCTGTTAAGGACGCAACTGGTCTAGGTCTTGGCGAAGCCAAAGCTCTAGTAGATGGCGCTCCTAGTACCATCCTTGAGAAGGCAAAGAAAGATGACGCTGAAGCCGCTAAGACAGCTCTAGAAGCTGCTGGCGCAACTGTTGAACTAGCCTAGTCTATTCAACAACTGTAGTCACAGGGAGGTCCTCCGGGACCTCTCTTTTTTCATTCATACATTCGCCAGTCTTGCCGGGAATCGCATCTATGCTATAGCCACAACTAAAATTGCAGCCAACATGCGGGCAAAAATTTCCAGCACTTTGTTTACCGGCGAAGAATACGCCTTCTTTCATAACTTCACCCTGGTGTACTTCTGGATCTTCCTACTTCCATCCCAAGCTTCTTCGAGACAAAAGGATCCAAGAGCACAAGTTCCTACCTCAACCAAAAAACCATCATACCTTGCGCGTAGACGTATAACACTCTCACAACCATCGCGCTCACACTCAAGAAAGTCCGGCCTCTTGCCTGCTTGCCAGGGCTGTCGGTGGGCAGTCTCTAATGCCTCCTGGGCTGCAACCTTAGGGTCTTCAAAGCCAGAATACTCGCCAGATGTGGCGAGCTGCGCCAGCTCCATAGCGCATGGGCGGTCTTTATCAGTAAAACCAGTCTTGATTTTGCGGCGAATTGCTACATCTACTTCATTCAATGCCATATAGCAAAATATAACACAGATTTGTCGATACCCAGCACTACCTAGTGTACGCGTTGATAAAAAGTTGCTAGCGGCTCGCCAGTTAAACGGAGAAGGGCGGCTGGCCGACTTTTCGCCTTACGGTGCACCTCAACTAAATGGTATGGGTTCTTACTGCCCGTCATAGCGACTACTTGATTACCAGTCTGCGTGATCTTTCGCCGACCACGCACTCCCTCGATAGTCCACTCTGCAACCGACTCGGGGTCGATATGTCTTGCAAGAGTCGCACCAGCATAAGGAGTGTCAGTATGACCCTTCATAAATGGTCCAGAACCGAACAAATAGCCTCCAGGTTGATACCACGTGTGCATAAATTGCGCTCGGTGGAACCCTGCTGGGCGAGTACTTGCGAGAGGCGGTTGATAGCCTGCCATACCAAAAAACCCAAGCGTAAGATCACCTGCAACTAGGCACTTGTTGCGTAGATCATTAAGTGCCGCGCGGACTTCTTCGTCTTCATCACCGGCATATTGGAAGGGCTGGTCAGCAAAAGTTAGCTCAGTGCTAACTCTTCCAAACTTCTCACTCCTAGGGTTGCGTTGGGCCTGTACGAGCTGAAGTTCCTCGACGGCAGGCCTTCCTGCAGTAACAACACTCTTAGAGTAGATAACTTCTTCCGGCAAACCGCGCGCAACGTGGAGGTCTAGTAAGGAATCGGCTGCTGTTCGAGCGTCACGACAAGCTTCGTCAAGATCAGCGCGAAATTCTTCGCCACAGGCTACATCAAAAACAGCCCAGCCATCTCTTAATAGCCGTTCTTTGGCTTCTGGATCAATCATTAACTATATTATATAACTTTTACTCCGTATAATCAATTTTCAGGGTACTAGTAGACAATGTTGCTACAATAGAGCTAATGACTTTATTATCTCGTCTCTTTACTAAGTTCCCCAAGGTCCAAAAGAATGTTCAGAAGATTCCAGGATCAGAGAAGTATGTAAACCAAGAGGGCCTAGTGATTCCGCAAAACCTTGGAGCGCTCCTCAACGAGATTGCCGACACCCTATATACCGGAGCAGGTGGGCCCAGTAATGATCTAGAGATCGCCGCAGTTATTGCCTTCGATGAAGATCAGCGCATAGACCACTTCGTGAGCTCAACTGTTAATGGTGCTGCAAAGATTCCTTCTTTCCAAACTGTCGAAAAGATCAGTGAACTTGTGTCAAATAAGCTCAAAAATGCCCCAGCAAACTACAAGATGAAGATCCTAAGTATCGAAGTAAGGGGCACCAACGTAAAAACCGAAGCACAGTACTACGCCTAGATGCTTTTGCTTGCAATCCACACTCAAAAGCGTATAAGTATCAACTATTGATTGATAAGGAGTACGTATGCCAAGTCTTACACACGAACAGCTCGACAAGAAAGTTGAAGTTTTAGCTGCAGCCCACAAAGGATTAACAGCAATTGACTTCAGGCCCCATGCATTAGCTGGCATGCCAGAAGAAATAGAGGCTGGCTACGGTATCTCTGAATCCTTCCCGCTAGGCACCGGTTTTGCCGATGGCTTACGCAATGCGTTTCGTAAACTACAATTCGATGTTGGCTGTTGGGCACGACTCACTCACGATCAAGAGACCTTCATTGATGAAGCAGACAACGATAAAAGACTCGAGATGGCTGGCATACTAGCAATGATGACCGCTCCTGCCGATCAAGAGACCTTCAATACCACAGCCCTAAAGCTATATGAGTTTCTCGAGGCTGTTGCCGCGGGCGAGCCAGTTACAACGTACGACCCTCGCCGGTTCGGCGATGATAGGCTACGCAAATCTGGTGAGAATAATGGTAAGATTCAGATTACGTTCGATAATGGCCACATTGGGGACCGCACCATCAGTGTCTGGTCAGACAAGCCTGACGAAGTTTACTCCGACACCCCCAACGAAAGAGGATTCTATAGTCAGATTATCTTCCCAGTTATTACCCTCGACGTGGAGAGGTTTGCTTCAGGACAAGTAACTGTACTATACCCAGGTAAAGTCGAAGCCGCTGCATAGTACCAGATAGTTTTCCGACGAGTATGCAGCCAAGACAAGTAAACTGATTAACTAATTTGAGAATACCA
>CAZTPC010000024.1:0-11038 GCA_964615565.1 uncultured Candidatus Saccharibacteria bacterium | reverse complement strand
TTTATACTAACCGTTGTACTATGCCCCTAGAACAGGAGTTATGATACCGTATTATGCTTTTTCTGTCACGCAATTAACACCTTAGGATGTTACCAGAGGTTTCGTAACCAGCTCACGAATTTGGCCTTGAATCCGGAGGCGAGGGGCGACTCAAAGACCCATGCTTTTTCCTCGTCATCGTAATGCCAATTGGGCTGGCTTTGTAGGATCCCCTGAACTTCGCGGTACATCGGTGCAAGATATGCGTCTATCTGTGGGGTTTCCTGCGGCAGCACATAGTCTGCTTCACTGAAAGTTGTAGTCTGATCAGTCACAGGTTCTCCGACTCGATCGGGGTAGAAATACCACTCTTGTTCATCTTTATTTTCATACCACCCTGGGCGGCCTTTGACTAGCTCACTAAAGACGTAGTGCATTTCGTCCAGACTTCGTGATCGAAGCTCCGAACGGAGAGGTTGACCTGCAGGTGGAGTTGTTGGTGCTGGTACGTCGAGTGATGGGTTCATAAGCTTTAGTAGAATGATACTCGATTTGCAAGGAGCTGTCACGGTGTTGTCGTTTTCAACAATCTGCAAGTTTGTTATACAATATTCACATCGATGAGTAAGGTAACTTCAACGAAACCAATCCTTGTAATGTTGTATGGCTATCCAGGCGCTGGAAAGACACACTTTGCTCGTGAACTTTCAGATACGCTCGGCGCTGCACACGTACATGGCGACCGTATTCGCGGGGAACTTTTTGAAGAGCCGCGGTACGACCAGCAGGAGAACGAAATCGTTAAGCACCTAATGCTCTATATGACCGAAGAATTCCTAAATGCAGGCATGAGTGTCATTTTTGATGCTAGTGTGGCACGTTTAAGCGAACGCCGAGAACTACGCAATATTGCTCGTAAGTCCAAAGCCGAACCACTGCTTGTTTGGCTACAAATAGATACCGATAGTGCCTACGTCCGATTATCACGCCGCGACCGTCGCAAGCTGGATGATAAGTATGCAGCACCGCATACCCGTGAATCATTCCAAGCTGTCATCCAGGCAATGCAGAATCCGAAGAACGAAGACTACATGGTTATCAGCGGAAAACATACCTTCAATACTCAGCGCAGCGCCATACTAAAGAAGTTGTACGAACTTGGTCTGATTGCCGCTAACAGCGCGAGCGCAAATGTGGTTAAGCCAGGGCTCGTCAACCTCGTGCCAGGCTCTATCCAAGGTGGGCGTGTAGACAATAGCCGCCGAAACATTCTTATTAGGTAGTATGAAAATCATTGTCTTGCCCGACATTGGTGAAGTCCAGCTTATTAAGCATGCTCGTTCACGTTCTATTCGCATAACCATTGCTTCGAACGGCAAGATCAAAGTTACTTTGCCATCGTACGTCCCATACCAAGCCGGTGCCGCGTTTGCTAGAAGTAAACGAGATTGGATTTTAGAAAATATTGAACCAATAGAGATCATTAAAGATGGTTCGGCGGTAGGGAAGTTTCACCATCTGTACTTTAGGTCGAGTAGCACAAATGCTACCGTTACGAGTCGGCGTAAGGGCAGTGAACTAATCGTGTCCTATCCGGATAGTTTGCGGTGGGACTCTACCGATGTCCAAGCCGCAGCCAACAAGATCGCGATCAAAGCCCTGCGTGAACAAGCCGAAAACTTACTACCCAAACGTTTGCGCGATCTGGCCGACAAACACAACTTCGAGTTCAAGAGCGTCAGTGTACGACAACTCAAAGCTCGCTGGGGGAGTTGCAATAGCAAAAAAGAAATCACACTGAATCTCTTTCTTATGCAATTACCTTGGGAGTTAATCGATTACGTTTTGCTTCATGAATTAACGCATACCAAAGCCCTCCATCACGGTCCTGAATTTTGGAGCATCTTCGAAACTGCTCTGCCAGGTGCCAAGCAACGCCGTAAAGCCCTAAAGAATTACAAACCACAATTCGAAGCACACTAGCCAACAATTAAAGCCTATTTCTGAACAGGTTGAATGCCACCGTAGATATACCGGAGCCAATTACCGAATAGAACCTGAGCATCATTTGCCCAGGTGAGTTTCGGCTGTCTGTCCGCCGAATAATACCCTGGCAAATCGTGAACCTCAAAACCACCATCTCGCTGATGTTCGTACATTAATGCATTACGTCGATACTCGGGGTGTCCTTGCAGGGCAAACGACATTCCTTCGGCGTCGTTAGCAAACTGTGCCAATAACCATCCTGCCGTTTTATTGGTTGCCAATACTTCTACGGGCACGTCTACAAGTGAACTCTCGGGAACGTTACCCCACCGCGCATGTGGTGCACGGAAAACATCGTCCATTCCAGCAGTTAGAGCGCTAGGGATATTGTGATCAACATCGTGCTCAAAGACTCCAAATAACTTTGCATCACCAACCTCTCGTTCAACCTCGAACAAATGGTGCAAGGCAAAGTGCCCAGCAAAACAAGAATATAACGTGGAATAGACATTAGCTTGCGCCCAGTCGATAACCTCGCCAAGTTGTTTGGAGAAACGAACCTCGTCAAACGGTAAAGGTTCTGGCGGACCATCCTTGGCGTCGCAACGAAGTTCTAGATTTCCGCCAGTAATTATTAAACCATCAACCGTGCCATTAGCTACTTCGCTAAATGTCGCGTAGTGTTGCAACATATCAGCTCGGCTCGCGCCAGTCTGCCTTCTTGGGTCATCGTCAAATCCAAACAGAATTGGCTCAACCTGAATACCAGAGGAACGGCTCATAAAATGCAGCCAATCTACTTCGGTGTCTTCAAAGGTGGTGCTTGGCATTAAGTTTAAGAATGCGATTCGGATTTCACGGATATCCTGGTGTGCAGCTTGCTCCGGAGTGAGCACATCGGCTCCAGATTCGACTAAACGCTCGTGTAGAGCATATTCATTTCCTGCGGGTAAGATCAACGACATAACGAATGCCTTACTATAAGTAAGTATCCAGTAATTGTCGAGTTTGATGCGGATACCCACATATCGACTCGCCAGTGTGGCATAATGGTGTTTATGGTTACAAGCAAAACTACCACAAAGAAAAAGCCAGCAAAAACAACTACACTCAAGGCAACCCCTGTCGCATCAGTCGAACGTGAACGTCTAACCAGCCTTATCAACACCATGACCGACGGTGTTATCGCAACCGATAAAAATCTCAAAGTAATTGTATACAACGCGGCAGCTCTAGACCTGCTCGACCTGCACACCCTACAGGAGGGCTCCGACCTTTCAGGCGTTCTTAAACTCATCGACAAAGATGACAAACATGTTACCGTGTCACACCTTATTAGTAAGGCGACATCACCTGTTAACTCACGTGACCATCTTATCGAATACGGCGATGGAACCCGGATCAACTTATACATCAGCGTTGCGCCTGTTCACCTTGGGTATGGCAAAGCTTCTGACCAAGGCTATGTTATTGTTCTGCGCGATATTACCCGCGAAAAATCTCTAGAAGAAGAACGTGACGAGTTTATTAGTGTTATTAGTCACGAGCTTCGTACCCCTGTAGCAATCGCCGAAGGCAACCTGAGTAATGCGCAACTCATCGCTCAAAAACACACCCAAGCTAATGACATTACAGGTAGTTTGCAGCAAGCGTACGACCAAGTTACGTTCTTGTCCGGTATGATCAATGACCTTTCCATGCTTTCCCGTGCTGAGCGCGGCAAGCTTGCCATGGAGACAACCGACATCAATATTCATGACCTTGTAAAAACCTTGGAACAGGCATACCAACAGGCAGCCAAAGAAAAAGACCTGGGCTTTCATGTTGAGATCGATCCGAAACTAGAGTTGCTACACACCAGCGAACTATATGTCCGCGAAATATTGCAGAACTTTATTACCAATGCGATTAAGTATACCGACCAGGGTTCCGTGACACTTAGTGCCAAGCCGGTTGCGCGTGGCGTTCAGTTTGCGGTTCGTGATAGTGGTATAGGTATTGCTAAAGCCGATCAAGACAAAGTGTTTAACAAATTCTTCCGATCCGAAGACTTCCGTACTCGCCAACACAACGGAACAGGACTAGGCCTCTACGTGACTGCCAAGCTTACCGAAATGCTTGGAGCCAACATTACGCTGGATAGTGAAGTGAACAAAGGCTCAACCTTTACTATCATTATCCCGAACCAACCAAAGAAATAGCCCCTGTTGCCATAGATAAAAATCTGAGCTATACTTGACTCATTGACCTACAAATTATTGTAGGCTTTTTAATTTGTAGTGATCTGAGAGACAATTCAAGGGTTAACCGGGGAAACCAACAATGGCTGATAAGAAGAAGCAAGCAAAGAAGACAATGACTGTTCGAGAGCGCAGTGAACAGCAACCCGTCGAAAAACGACGTATTATCCGTAAGACTGCTGGCAAAGCTGCAACTCCTTTCCGATTCATCGGACGGGGAATCGTAAAAATCGTACGACCACTTCGCTTCTTGCTTTGGCCATTCAAAACTCGCCCGGCACGATTCATTGGTCGCGTGTTTGCTGCAATCTTCTTCCTTCGTTACTTCCGTAACGCCTGGAAAGAAGTTCGTCAGGTCACCTGGCCAAATCGGAAAGAAACTTGGCAACTAGCTTTTGCAGTGTTCGTCTTTGCCGTTATTTTTGGAGCCATGATTACCGCAACCGACTATGGTCTTGAAAAATTAGTACAGAAAATCATTCTTAAGTAAGGAACAGTAGGAAATATTATGACAAAGCGATATGACACCAACAAACTGTGGTATGCCATCCACACATACAGTGGCTACGAAGAAAAAGTTGCCGAGAGTATCCGCCAACGTGCCGATAGTCTAGACATGAAGGATAAGATCTATCAAGTTCTTGTACCGAAAGAAAAGATGATCGAGATCAAAAACGGTAAGCGTAAAGTTGTTGAGAAGCGAATCTTCCAGGGTTACGTTATTGTTCAGATGAAACTAAGCGAAGATGCTTGGTACATCGTCCGTAACACTCCAGGTGTAACTGGGTTTGTCGGTACTGGCACCGAACCTACACCAATCGACGACGACGAAATGGAAAAGATCAACAAGCGCATGGGTCTTGAGCAACCTAAGCACAAGATCGACTATAAAATTGGCGACGTGGTTAACATTGTCGACGGTCCATTCAAGAGCTTCGACGGCACCATCAACGAGATCGACCCAGCAAAGGGCAAGCTCAAAGTACTCGTTAACATGTTCGGCCGCGAAACTCCTGTCGAACTCGACAGTCTCCAAGTTAAGCGCGTCTAGTTACTAAACATAGACAACAGAGGTGACGTATAGTATAATACTTCAGTTACGCACATGTCGGACGCTTCACCGACTAAGCAATTTACTAAACATAATTCTACGGAGATTTTATGGCAGACAAAAAGCAGGTTAAAGCTAACCTGAAAATGAAGATTCGTGCCGGTCAGGCAAGTGCAGCTCCACCAGTTGGTAGCACTCTTGGACAGTACGGTGTAAACATGATGGATTTTATTAACCCATTCAACGATGCAACCCGTGAAATGCAGGGACAAACTGTTACTGCACACATCACTATTTATGATGACCGCACCATGGACTTCCGCGTTGTAAGCGCGCCAACCGACGACCTTATCCGAGCTAAGCTTGGTATCCAGAAGGGTTCTGGCAAGCCAAACAGCGAGAAAGTCAGCAAGAAGCTTAGCGATGCAGCTCTAACAGAGATTGCCGAAGCAAAAGCACATGACATGAACACCGACGATATCCCAGCTGTTAAGAAAATGGTTGCTGGTACTGCACGCTCTATGGGTGTTGAGATCGAAGGCTAAATAAGCAAATTAATTTGTGGGAGACGGTAACCGTCGCATGCACCACGAAAGGAACAACATGGCAGAAAAGAAAGCAACAAACGAAGACGTAAAACTATCGACTGAAAGCGAGGTTTTGGATGGGGCTATTCAAGAAAATACTACTGATGAGAGTCAAGCAAGTAGCGAAGAAAAAGTAGAAAAGAAAACTGTTGCCAAAGCTGGCAAGCGAAGCGAAAAAGCGATCAAAGAAGCTGAAGAAAAGCAGGCTAAGGAAGATCGTAAAGTTTCTACTAAAGAAGCCGAAGAAAAGCCAGCCGCCCCAGCTCCAAAGACTCGAAGCCTCCTAGAGCGAAAAGGTAAGAAGTTTAAAGAAGCTGCAAAGCTTGTTGAAAAAGACAAGGAATATTCACTTTCCGAAGCACTTGCTCTAGCAACAAAGACAAGCACAACTAAGTTTGATGCTACTGTCGAAGTTCATGTTCGTCTTGGTGTTGACCCACGTCACGCTGACCAGAATATTCGTGGCAATCTAGTTCTTCCTGCCGGTACTGGTAAGTCAGTTCGTGTTGCAGTTTTTGCCGAAGCTGACGATGCCGCAAAAGCAAAGAAGGCTGGTGCCGAGATTGCTGGTATCGAAGAAATCACTACTGCGCTCGATAAGGGCAACATCGAATTCGATGTTCTTATTGCAGCACCAACTCAAATGGCACAACTTGGTAAGTACGCTCGTTTGCTTGGCCCACGTGGTCTTATGCCAAACCCTAAGAGCGGTACAGTTACACCAAACGTAGTCAAAGCTGTAGAAGAAGCTAAGGCCGGTCGTGTAGAATTCCGTGTTGATAGCACAGGAATCGTCCACCTAGGAATCGGCAAAGTATCTTTCGGTACAACAAAGCTCCAAGAGAATGCCGACGCAGTAATGGCAAGCATCCGTAGTGCGAAGCCAGCAAGTGTTAAAGGCAACTACATTAAGTCTATGTTTGTAAGCTCAACCATGGGCCCAAGCATCAAAGTTACTGCTTCCTAGTAGCGATACTAAATAGTTGTACATAAAACCACCCTCACTAGGGTGGTTTTTGTTATACTTAGCACAAGAAAGCAGCAGAGAATAAGCTGGAGGGTAACAATGGCAGCTACTTGGAAAAAACGCTTGATTGGTCAGAGTGACTTAATGACCCTGCATGAGAAGTTAAAAGAAAAAGGCAAAACTGTTGTCTTTACTGCGGGCTCATGGGATCTGGTCAATGTCGGGCAACTTCGCTATCTTGAAGAAGCCAAAAAACTTGGCGACATACTTGTGGTTGGCGTGAGTAGCAACGACGCTATTCGCCGTGTTAAGGGGCCTAATAAGCCAGTACTAGACGAAAAACTACGTGCAGAGACCCTCACATATCTCAGTGCCGTCGACTTCGTTACTATTATTCCAGAACCAAGCTGCCAACCATCACTCGGCCTACTTCGTCCTGATTTCTATGTGACAGTAAAAGAAGACTGGACCGAAAATTTCAAAGAATCTAAAGAATACAAAACTGTAATTAAGTACGGTGGCGAAGTTGTAGTGGTCGACCGACAATCAACCGCAGTGTCTACTACAAAGATCATCCAACGTGCCATCGGCGGGCACTTGGGCGACATCTTCAAAGACTTCATGGATCTGCGCAAAGACCCACTCAAAGAGAAGTAGCCCCCGAGCATTTGTATGGCCGAACTTAGTCCCGAAGATCAAAAAAAACAAATTGCATACCGCGACGCTCGCTTTACTAACCAGTATAACGATATCTGGCAAACCGTAGGTAAGTGCGTATTTTGCGATCTGCGTGATAAGTACATTATCTTCGAAGAAAACGGCGTTGCTCTCATTATTACGTTATACGCTTATACCGATGGTCATGCCATGATTGTGCCACGTCGTCATGTATTAACAGCAAAGGAACTCACTCAACAAGAATGGGAAACAATGCGTAAATTCATGTACATTGCTAAGCGAATTATGCGTAAAAAACATGGTGTACGCGGCGTACAGTTTGTACAGAAAGACGGCGCCGACGCTCAAAGCACAGTAGGACATTTTCACTTTCATTGCATTCCGTTTGGCAATACTGAGCTAAGTAGCTGGAACTACCAGAAGCTTCAGAATACTCCACTAGAAAATGTTGCCACATATAAAAAATCTAGAAAAAAGATTATCGAGACTGCAGCCAAGTTTGACAAAAAATATCACCAACCAATAGCCCTGCCTATTATTTGCGATGCACTTATAATCAACAACAATGACGAGCTGCTGCTCGAAGAGCGGGTGAGTACTAGTCAGCTTGCCGATAACTATCTAACACCTCCTGGTGGCGTGGTCCAAAATTTTGATACTACGTTTGCTCACGAAGTAGCTCGAGAAGTCTTTGAGGAAACTGGTCTAAGGGTAAACCAAGAAGATCTGCAGTTGTTACATTCTCAGATTGGAGATATTCAACGCGTACGATTCTCGGAACATCTTCGCGTAAAGTACAACCAACAAGATCAGTTTGTATGGAATACATTCGTTCTACGCGGCATAGACCCTAACGTAAAGCTCAAGGCCGGTGATGATGCAGCTAAACTACTGTGGGTTCCATTGACCAAAGCTAAAGACCATCCCCAAATCTCTCCGGGTATTCGCGATCTGATCACAAGGCTGAGACGTGGCTAGCCAGTATATTCTAGACTGGGGCGATTTTGCTTTTGCCAGTAAAAAATCGCTACGTGAACTACACGCCACCTTTATCGTTGCGCCACGTGAACTCTCTAAAGCCAGGCTCACTGGCCTGGTCAAGGAATACCTAATGCAGGGCAATGTAGTACTCGGCATAAGCAAGGAGCCTTACGTAGATGGTTTTGATGGTCAGCCACAGTTTAAAATGCAACAGATACAACCGGCGAAAGACCTCAGTGAAAAAATCGCTGCAGCTAAGATTCCAAGTAAGTTATACATACTCAACTACAGCCAAAGGGAACTACCGTTTATCTTAGAGAAAGTTCCGTTCAAACATGTCGTGCTGGTAAATGGTTCATGGCGCCAGTCATTCCATACAACACCTGCTTTTTATGCACTAGTAAACAGTGGCCAAAAGCCGAAGTTCGTATCACCATTTGCCGACGAAAACGAAGCAAAAATAGCAGCCGTAAGTTACCAGAACGAAATAGGTAAAGCGCTAGTTCTGCCAACTAGCACCACAAAGCCCAATACCTATACAGAACAACAACTCATGCAGCTCGCCGACCAAAGTGCTAAGCAATCATTTGACCATACTTTTCAAACAGGTGCAGTGCTAGCAAAGAAGTCAGGTAGTAACTACAAGCTACTTGCGACTGCATACAATCAAATTGTGCCATACGAAACTTTTGCCATGCACCACGGTGCCTCGCGCGAGCAGTTCTTTAGCCCACCAAATGACCTAAACCACTATGACACCGTTCACGCAGAGGTACAGGGGATATTGTCCGCGCAGCGCAATAACCTAAAGCTAGACGGCGCAGCCATCTTTGTGAATCTTTTGCCCTGTCCTGTATGCAGTAGGGTATTAGTACTTTCTGGGATAACCGAGATCGTCTACCAGCATGATCACTCCGATGGATACGCTGTACGACTACTACAAAAAGCTGGGCTGGAAGTACGACGATTGGTTATCTAGTATGCAGCCGCAAACTATCCAAAGAGTCTTCCAGGCCTATGGCATCGAACCACACAAGATCGATCCGCCGCAGGGCGGGTACCGTAACAAAGTTTATACCGGCCACTTCAACCAAACCCAATCTGCGAACGTCATAGTATATAAGAACGAGCCAGAAATACTAACTAAGATTCGTCAGGCCAACAGGCTTTCAAACCACCTTCACACTAAAGGTTTATATGTAAGGCACAGTCTGGACAACCGAATAGTCACGCTTGCCAGCGCAAATACTACTCAGTATGCGGCGCTTTATAACTGTCTGTCCGGGTCAACCATTGCGTGGGAGGCATATACTCAAGATCACCTCAAAGTACTTGGCTTTGCTATGGCAACTATGCATCTGGCTGCGGCAGATTTGAAACGCAAGGATGAGCCATATATACAGGACGTTTGCTTCAAACAAGCAAAGAGCATGCAGCGGTACTTCGCAGACGATGGCGTCGTACGTGCAATGAACACGAAGTTAAAACTACATGTTTCTAAATCCGTGTTATCAATGTTACACAAACTAGCCCAAGTCAGCCAAGACGATTCGCAATTACTACACATGGATTTCGTTCGAGGGAACGTATTGTTTCAGAATACCTTAGACAAAGACAATAATTGGGTAGTAGGTAAGGTACAAGTTAGTGGCATCATCGATTTCGAGAAAGTCGCCTATGGTAACCCTGTCTACGATATAGCTCGAACGCTTGCGTTTCTACTCGTTGATAGTAGGTATAAAACGAATATACAGATCTATAAGTACTTTCTAGATTCAGGGTACATAAAGCGTGGTAAAGGGGTACGGCCAAACACAGGCGAAATTGCTAAACTAGTTAAGTATTTTTTGATGTATGACTATTATAAGTTTCTAAAGCATAGTCCCTACGAATCACTTAAAGAAAACTTACACTTCAGACGCACGGTAGCTTTGCTCTTGCAACACGGGCTATTGGAGAAAGCATGAAGATCGCAATCGTCGCACCGCACGTTTTTATGCAAGATAAGCTATTGGACCGAGTAATCTTCTCCCCTGGGTATCTTGCACTAGATCTTTCTAATACACTTATCGAACTTGGTCATGACGTAACTCTGTTTACCCCCGGAGAGGTAACAACAAAAGCCAAGAATCAAACGGCAGATCTAACACTCTTTCAGGAAGAACTCGATGCCCGTGGCGATGATGAGCTTGCACTACTAAAAAAACACCCACTTACATTTATTAGTCTTGCTAGACAAGTCCAAGGGGAGCTCATCGCCAAGGCGTTTCAACAAGCAAACGACAATATCTTCGATCTAGTTCATGTATATATGAATGAGGAAGAGCAGGGCTTGGTGTTTAGCAGCCTTTGCAACAAACCAGTAGTCTTCACACATCATGACCCATTCAACTTCAGCACTAAATACAGAAGCATCATGCCTAAACATGCCAATGCCCTCTGGATATCCATGTCTCTATCACAACGTGCCGCTATGCCAGCAAACACAAACTGGATTGCCAACATTTATCACGGTTTAGCTACGGATTCGTTCAAGCCGATCAAAGAACCAACCAAAGACTATCTCTTG
>CAZTPC010000023.1:0-11221 GCA_964615565.1 uncultured Candidatus Saccharibacteria bacterium | reverse complement strand
CATCTACAACAACCTTTGCTGATTCAATTCGTACGGCTCTATGTGAATTTTTTACTTCGACGTTGCTAATCTTAGTGCTAAGTGGATACAAAATATCTATGGCTAGTGGGTCAGCGTTTGAAATAGTTAAGTTACTAAACGATATCTCTTCTTGGAAATTACCGGAATAATCTGCCTTAAAACCGATATGTCCATCAGCGTTCACTGTCGTGGAACCCTTACCGGCACCTACAATCTTTACTGCCTTAGATATAGTTGGGAGATCGGCAGTTGTTGTTATTGTGCCGGCAGGAAGGTTGATCGTATCACTTGTTCCGTAGTTGTCTGTGTCGCTGTTTATACAGCCATTCTCGTCCTGGGCCGCGTTGATGGCGCCGATTGCCTCTGGTAATGTACAACCAGAACTCACCGTTAGGGTTGCCGCACTTGCCTTTCCGCCGCCAACGAGTCCGAAGACCGCCAGGCTAATGACAAATGTTGATAATCCAATAAAAGAGTACTTTTTGTTTAAACGCATATGCCTATAGTAAAGCATAAGCGGAGTGCTTCTCCAAGAGGTGAGAGGGCTAGAACTTGCTAATACCGCTTGGGTTGCGACTGAACGAGATATGCACTCGATACTTGAGCAGTGGCAGGGTTACCGTACTAATATGATGACCGTATGTATAGGTCTGTCTCGCAAAAGGATCAGCTTCGACCAGCGGTTTACGGTGTCGTCGATAGTCAAAATATGTATACGCCATGACAACCAGCAAGACAACGCCTACAGCCGAAGCCGAGACAACCGCGATGCCAGTTTTTGCAAGCGTCCCGGTCGTTGTAGTATTGGTACTTGCTGCAAGCAACCTACCCTGGTAAGCACCTACGCTCACATAGCCGGTTCGGGCAACACCACGGGCGTCAGTAGTTATTCCAAGTACCTGTCCACCTGCGTTTACAGCTGGAGAGTCATCGTGAATAGCAACCGTGGGCACTGGTCCACCGTTATCTTTTACCTCATGGTCAATGGTGTCATACAGATTTGCGATATGACGATAGCCAGTACATTTTGTGTCATCTGACAGGTTATTACCAAGATTAATCGGAGTCAAATCGTAGGTCTGACCGAGACCAAAAGCTGAACCGTCAATAGCTGGTTGGCAGCTACCATTTTGTCCGTTAAACGTATTTCCTGCGATAAGACTATTCTGCGCCGAACCGCCAGAAATAATCGAAGAAGGAGTCTGCGCGCCGTTAAGTATTGGTGCAACCAGGAAAAAGGCTGCGTAGCTACCAAAAGGCCCGCTAATCGATTGCACTGCTTCGTTACCAACAACTGTAGAGTTTGTCAGGTTAATTTTTTCTGGCGGATCAATTAATAAACCGAAGAACCCAGCAATTGTAACGTGGTTATCTACAGTGTTAATAGACTTATTGTAAGCAACTGTGACATTAGTGAGATTCAACTGTGGCTTCAAATTAGATACACCGAGGATGAAACCGCTAATATATGCTGGATCAAAGATATTCTCTGCACCAGCTGTCGTTGGATGGGTCTCGTTGTTCGCTACTGTTACGGCATCGATCTTTACATCTGCTAGGGCGTCGTTATCTTGATAATTCACCTGCACCCCTGACGAGTGTAAGCCAATATTGTTCATGACCGTCGTACGTACAAGTATCAGTTCAAGCCCAGCCGCCTCATCCTGGTTTACATGGATATATATGCCGGAGCATTGCACGCCAGAGTTACCGTTCACTTTAGTATCAGTAACGTTTATAGAAGGTGTTGCTGAAGGATTTGAACTAAAAGTACTGAGATCTAGACCTACTCTTGTATTAGAAGTATCGACATTATCGTGGATATAACTATTAGTTACCGATATAGTTTCGGCCAAAACCATTAGCCCGGCGGTGGAATTAGCCACTTCCAGCTGATCAAAAGTTGCTAACTTTGATTTACCAAGTGCGAAAGCTCGGTTTGAGGCATTTTGGATTTTGAACTTTTCAAATTTTCGTTGAGCTTCAGGTTGGTCAGTACTGTTGAACCCGCTGTGCCCATCGGCATCTATAATTGTTTGTGTCTTACCCGCACCTGAAACTTTAAGATCAGTTGATGCTGTTATCTGGGGTAGATCAGCCGACAGCGTAATCGTACCAGTCGGTAGAGTGATTACATCGTTCGCACCATAACTATCACCTGCAGAGTTAGTACAACCGTTCTCATCCTGCGCGCCATTGATGGCCTGAATCGCTTCAGAAAGCGTACAACCCGAACTTACCGTCAGCGTAGCTGCGCTTGCTTCCCCACCGCGCAAACTAAATATAGCGAGACCAATTATCAGAGAAGCAAGACCGAGAAACAATTGTTTTTTATACAAACGCATTACTAATTAGTAAAGCATAAGCGTTGCACCGTAACAAGGGTAGCTGTGGCTAGGCTGCTAGTTCTGTAGGAAGTTTTGAACCTTCCAGGATAGCTAGAACTTCTTCGGCTTCGACGGTTTCTTTTTTGAGGAGCTCGTCTTTGAGCTTGTCGAGCTTAGACTTGTTAGCCTTAATAACCTGTCGTGCACGGTGTGCTGCTTCGGTAATGAGGGCTTCAACTTCGTCATCGATGACCTTGGCAGTTTCGTCACTGTACTGACGCTCGCTAACCATGCGTTCCATCATCATACCTTCGTCAACATGGAAGACCTGGTCGCGAAGCTTGTTGCCCATACCCTGGTTGACTACCATGTCGCGTGCAAGTTCTGCTGCCTTGCGCAAGTCGTCTCCAGCACCAGTAGTGACATTTGGTCGACCATAGACAACTTCTTCGGCAATACGACCGCCAAGCATACGTGCCAAGATATCTTTGTACTCTAGGATTGAATGGTAGCTCTTATCCTCTGGCGGGATGAACCAGGTGACACCACCTGTTCCACCACGAGGGATAATAGTAACCTTGTGCACCATATCGCTGTGCGGCAAAACATGCCCAACAATAGCGTGTCCTGCTTCGTGGTAGGCAGTCATCTCTTTTTCGTGCTCGCTCATCACCTTGCTCTTTCGCTCAGGTCCTATAGCAACCTTTTCGAAGGCGCCAGTTACGTCGTCGGCGATAATTTCTTTTCGGTTGTTACGAGCGGCAATAATAGCAGCTTCGTTGGCAATGTTTGCCAGATCAGCACCGGATGAGCCGGCAGACTTAGCTGCAAGAGCGTCGAGGTCGACATTCTTGGCTAGTGGTTTTTTAGCGAAGTGAATCTTAAGAATTGCTTCGCGATCTTTACGATCAGGAAGACCAATATTTACCTTGCGGTCGAAACGACCAGGGCGCTGTAATGCAGAGTCGAGTACGTCGGCACGGTTAGTTGCGGCAAGAACAATAACGTTAGTTCCCTGTTCGAACCCGTCCATTTCGACAAGGATTTGGTTGAGGGTTTGCTCGCGCTCGTCGTGACCACCACCCATACCAGACCCACGCTTGCGACCAACTGCATCAATTTCGTCAATAAAGATAATGCACGGTGCATTCTTTTTAGCCTTAGCAAATAAGTCGCGTACACGGCTTGCACCGACACCAACAAACATTTCCACGAACTCAGAACCAGAAATACTAAAGAATGGTGCGTTTGCCTCGCCGGCGACGGCACGAGCTAACATAGTCTTTCCTGTACCTGGAGGCCCCACAAGAAGTACGCCCTTTGGAATCTTGGCGCCGACAGACTCGAACTTCTTAGGGTACTTTAGAAATTCAACAACTTCTTGTAGATCAATCTTGGCTTCGTCAGAGCCAGCAATGTCTTTGAAGGTTACTTTATCTTTTTCGTTGCCATACAGACGTGCCTTGCTCTTGCCAAAGCTCATGGCCTGGTTGCCTTGACCCTGGGCACTTCGCAGCATAAAGAACAGCACCACGCTAATGAGGATCACTGGGATAACGCCGCTGGCTAGCTGTACCCAAAAGCTACTGCTCGTAGACTCTTGCTGAGGGTCGACAGTTGTCTTGCCTTTTTCTAGACCCTGCTCGTAGATAGTACTTCCTGACTCTTTATAAGATGTTTCGGTAGCCTTTTCTTCGCCTTTTTTAGTAATGTCGAGTTTGTCGCCTTTGATGACGATCTTACTGATTTTACCTGCGTTGGCTTGTGCTACTACATCTGATAACGCTACCTTTTTGAGTGGAGCTTGCTGGTTTAGACCAGCGTAAATAACAAGACCGAATAAGATTAATAATGCGACAAAGCCTGCATTCTTCATGCCCGCTCGTCGACCACCACTTCCACCAGAAACTTTGCTAGGTTTGAACGAATTTTTATCCATGTCCTACTATTATAACCAACATACTCGGCCTACACCACAGAAAGCTGTTGTCAGTTACACCTTATTCGGCTTTAGCGTTTAAAGTAGTCGTAACGGTTGTACCCTTGCCCACCTCTGAAGTAACCCCAATAGTCCCACCCCAACGGTCGGTAATAAGTTTGTTCATATATAGGTCAATCCCTAGGCCCTCGTAGTTAAACTGCTCCGTACCGGTACCCCTTGAGAATGGTTGGAACAGCTCATCAATCTTGTCTTTTGGTATTCCTACGCCAGTATCCCGAACCTTCAGGGTCGCCTTATCGGACTTAGTACGCAGAGAGACGGTGACGCTACCACCCTCCGCGGTAAACTTGATTGCGTTATCGAGCAAGGACCCAAGTATATGCCTAAAGCCGTCCTCATCAATGAGTGCCTGAACGTTGGGTTGGATGTCGGTAGTTAGTTTAATCTTCTTCTCTTCGGCTAGTGGAGCATAGGTCCTTAGTACAACTTGTACTGAAATATCCAGAGAGATCGGCTGCTGAGTTACAGTTGCCTTACTAGTGAGCGAGTCAAGGTAAGAGAACTTATCTACCATCTTATCGAGTGATCGTAGCCCATCTGTATACACATTGCCGTGTGGAACATGCTCTACATCACTAGCAATTGCTCGGAGACCGACAATGTCTGTTGATAAACGGCTGCCACTATCGCGAATAAAGCTTGACTGTGAGTTGGCTATCGACTGTTCTAGATGGAGTTCTTCGTTGACCGCAGCCATAGCCAGTTGTTCGCGCTGTCGGAATGAGTAAGCCGCCACAAAGCCAATTGTGCCTAATATGTACAGGCTTGTCTGAACGATAAAGTTAACGGCATTGGCGCTATACTTTTGGGACCACACGAACAGGAAGTTCATAAGTAATGCGACGAGTAGCACTCCGACAACCGGCCCGACAACACCAATATTCTTTATTAGTTTCGTGGCATCAGCACGACTCATCACCGAAGCAACACGTTCGGCGTTATGTACCGACTCGTTTGAATCATCGAGAAGACCTTGTATGTCTTTAGAAAGCTGCCCCAGACGTTTCTTGGTACGGGCAATCTTATCTGCTGGCAGCGACTTCTGCCCTTCGTATAGTTCTACTGCTGTCTGCATGGTTGCCAGTGGAGTATTTAGGTAGTGTGAGGTTAGGTTGAGGTAGTTCTTTCGGTTTTCCTCGGTTTGCTTGAATCGACTCAAGAGATTTTTGATACGTGCCCGAGTTCTAGTCTGGCGTGTAGCCAAGTACACATAGAATAGTGCGAATCCACCCAAGGCTGCGATAGCCGTGTATGGTAATGCCTTGGCTGCAGGCACTGGGATTGGTTTCACTGCTGCATCAGCTACTTTAAAGGCACCTTCGACCGTTCCGGTTAATGCGCTAGGCACTACGTCTCTTAGAGCTACGGGCGTATACGTTCGTGTTGGGTTTTGTGAGGTAGGCGAACCACCTTCTGGACGGCTAACTGCAGCAGCTCTGACGATAACAGCTACTATTTGAGAAGTCGAGCTTAGTGCAGGGTTGCCGGTATCGGTTGCGCGAACGCTAAATTCGTAGTCTCCAACAGCATAGTCAGTAAGAGTTAATGCGTACTGATTTGCTGTTGTGGTTGCTGGCATTGCCTGAATTACTTCACCCTCCTGCAATAGCTCAACCTTGCCGATACCACTGTCGTCTTTAACAGTAACACTGAAGCCGAGTGTGGCAGGTGCTTCGACGCTCTTAGACGACACTTTTAGATCACTCACCTGCGGAGGAGCATTTGCTGGTGTTGTGGGCGTAGTCGGGGCCGTAGGAGTAGTCGGCGTTGCGGGTGGGGTAACCACTGGTGGCTCAGTCACAGTCACGTTGATACTATCTGAGTCTTTAGTTAGTGCCGGGCTACCGTTGTCTGTGGCAACAGCCTTAAAGGAGTAGGTTCCCGCACCGTAGCCGCTGATAGTTACATCATACTGGTTTGTCGTCCCGGTTGGGCTCATAGTGCCGACAAGAGTGTCTCCGCTGTACAATTTTACGGAAGTAATATTACCTTCGTCGGCAGCCGTAACCGTAAAGCTTAAAGTGGCAGGAGCCTGTGGTGAGTTTGCATTCTGGCTCAACCCTGAAATAGTTGGTGCAAGATTTGGCTGTACGACCACAGAGATTGGCGATGAGGTAGTAGAGAGTGCTGGGCTACCGTTATCTGTGGCTCGAACTTTAAAACTATGCGTACCTGCTGCGTAATTGGACAGTGTAATTGCATACTGATTAGGTGTGCTTGTCGCCGTCATGGTACCAACTACCGTGTCGTCTTTTAGCAAACTAACACTGGATACCTGGAAGTCATCAGTAACTGTGGCAGTGAAGCTCAGGCTTGCCGGCGCTCGTGGGTTGGCGGTTGTTTGCGTCACGTTGCTGACTACTGGGGCATCGTTAGGCAAAACAGTCACGTCCAGAGCACTCGATGTGGTTGTTAGCGCCGGGCTATCATCATCGGTTGCACGCACTGTAAAGCTATAATTCCCTTCATGGTAGTTATTGAGCGTTACGGTATATTGGTTTGCCGTGCTGGTAGGCGTCATTGTCCCTACGGTGCTACTACCCTCTCTTAGTTGTACCGAGGCAAGACCTGTTTCGTCGGTGACGGTCGCGGTAAACGTCAGGTTTGCCGGGTCATGTAAGCTCGTATTCGTTTGTGTAAAGTTAGTAATCTGAGGAGCAATATTTGCCGGCCGGACAGTAACCGATATTGGATCGCTAGTTGTGGTTAGTATCGGGTCGCCCGCATCAACGGCTGAAGCACGAAACTCGTACTCTCCATTGGTGTAATTATTGAGTGTATATTCGTATTGATCAGCAGTACCAGATGGTGTCATCTCTCCAATGGTCAGACCATCCCCATCCAGCAGATAGACATGATCAACTGCCGCGTCGTCTGTAGCAGTGACGGTAAAGTGGAGTGTAGCTGGAGCCCGTGGCGAGGCAACAGTTTGCACTAGGTCACTCACAACTGGCGAAGCATTGTTTTCGAATGTGACCATATTATTAGATGTACTGTTGTCCGATTGATACACATCGTCATCATAAATAGCGGTTGCATCCATAGTCAGTGGGTACTCGGTACTTGCAGCCAGAAGTGCTTGCTTCTTAGGAGCGCTTGCTACTGGGCCAGGTGCCTGCATCACCACTGTACGGTCAATAGTTTGCAGTGCCGGAACTGCCTGACTATCCCAGATTACTTTTGTACCATCATTATTGAGGGTTCCACCATCAGAAGCACTGACAAATGTCATCCCCAGTGGCAAAGTAGCCTCGACGCGCGCTGACTTTGGATTGTACAAACCGCCAATATCACCACGATGGTTAGTGTCGGGGTTGGCCTTATTGTCGACATGCACCGTATATGTCACCTGCTGCCCGTTGACGACCCTTGTCTTGTCGGTCGTAACTCTAACTTTGATGTCTTTGAAACATTGTTTATTAGATTGTTGGGTAAAGTTAATGTCTGAATTCTTACTACTTGTAAAGGTATTATCTTCTGACGCAAAGGTGGCGTTTGAAACGGTTCGCAGCTTTGTTATATCGCAGGCAATATTCTCAACATACGTTTTTGCTCTTGTTTTATAGCAATACTGGACACTGTCATTACCACTTGTCCTAACTTTGGCATACGGCAATGTTGTATGTGCCCAAGGTGATACACTCCAGGAATTAGCATCAACACTAATAAAGAGAGAGTTACGACTTGTAAAGGTGTTACTCGAGATATCGAGCGGTCCGTTCGTCTTGACGTCACCCTGCCCCAAGAGCGTCCCTCCAGTTATGTCGTAGACTTGGACATCGTAGTTCTGAAAGTCATAGAGATTAGCGTTGGCAACGGTTGCAGACTTCCAGTCGAAAGCATGCGCCTGACCATCACAGTAGAAGTTGTTGGCATTGATTGAAGCGGTATATGTGGTGCGACTCACGCGGCATGGCGATTCAGCAGTCCTAGGATTAAACGACCACAAGAATCCTTTTCGGCTAAGGCCATACATACACGATCCATCATATACATACCCTTCGTCACCACTCAAAGTTGCACTACTTCCATCGGTGGTCGAATACCAATACTTCTTGGCGGGGATACCAGAGCAAGCAGCTTGAGTATTCCAGTCGAAGCAAATCATCGCACCGCGAGTAGAGGCCGTTCCTAATTGGTATGGGTAATACGTTTTCTTATGACCGTCTGTTGAGTCGGTGATAGTTGCCGAGTTTGGTCCAGCCCTAAATGCTGCACAACTTGCATTTGTCAGATAACAACCCTGCCAGACAGGTGATGTGGGGGTTGTAGCCGGTACGCCAGGAGATCCTGAATAAAAATTAGCGCCTGTTTTGCTGTAGCAGAGCGTTCGAGACTCAACATCTGATGTTTGCCCAAGACTAACATTGTTCGCAATATAGCAGATTGCCCTGGTCGTCCCGTCGCTGTTCTTCCAGGCAAATATATTGCCCATATACTCCTTGTTGGTAGATAGCCCGCTGTTGGAGTCATAGAAGAATCTTGGCCAGTTTTGGCCGTAGTTATAGGTTGGATCATCGTCTGTACATGTTAGCCGAGTAGAGACATCAAAACACGTGAAGACTGTTCCATAATCGCGCTGCGAACTACCAAATCCATCAAAGTTATATGTCGGCGGGAAAAAATCAGCTAGATATAAGTTATCGGTGCGATAGTTGACCGTCCAGTACAACCTGTTGCCGTCGAGCACCATGCCACCTGGTGTATCGTAATCTCCACCATGCTCGGTCTTATTCTGTACTAGTGTTGCAGCGACAGTTGAGCTTGTATAGCTGGCACAGATTCCACCGCCGCTTGCTGGATCTCGGATATCAAAACAAGTGACCGTCTGCCTTGTAGTATCTGAATCGTTTGCATGACCATAAATCTTGCTTCCGCTCTGTGCAAAGCCAACAAGCCAAGAAGGGTTAGCACCAGTTGGCGCTGCTGCAGAGCCCTGAGTAGTGAAGCCACAGTTCTGTAATGTTCCCAGGTCTACACATGCAACTCCGTAATTATTGCCGACTTGCCCAGGAACATACACCCGCCCATTGTGGCCATATGTTCCATCGTCCATGACGTATTGATAATTGAGCGGAGTGTTAATATCTTCGGTACCGGTGCCGAGCGCAGTCGGTGAAGTCGACGAGGCACCAGTGCTGGATAGCTTTACTGGGAAGAAACTACTACTTCCGTTTACAACACAACGCTCATTAGTAAGTAGGTCAAAACAGTCCAAAGCATTATCTGCTGTTGCAGCCTTGAAGCCACGAGTAATGGTATAGATTTTATTCTGGAATAATATTGGCGTGCCTGGCAGTCGATCGTCAGTAATAATTCGCTTAGCATCCATTGGCCGGATTAGTGGTGAGGCGGCGTAAGGCTTAAAGTTATCGGCAACTGTGGTTTTGATCTTTAGAAAGGTAATACTGCTCAGATTAGAAGGCGGGTTAGCCGTGTCGTAGGTTATATACGTCTTACTGCCCTCGGCTGTGTCTCGACTATCTGTTGAGTATTGAGCAGTCCACCCTTGTGGCAAGCTTAGTTCGCCAGTGAATACCTGATTCTCATCTATGGTCTCGATGATATCACCACTTACTGATAGATCGTCGTCGGTTATACTCGGACTTTTTATCCACTTCATCGTTGTATCCCCTGTTGTAGGATCTACTACAGACAATTGCCCGACAGTTGTTGCTACCTGGGAGTTAACGTCAATCGATGCCGCGTCGTTAGACACGGCCGTTTCTTGCTGGGCAGAAAAGATGATGAGAATCAACATGACTGTCACTAGTAATAATCCAAGGCCAGCAATAACGGTCGCTCGCTTTGGATGCGATTTAGCCCAAGCCAGTAGCTGATGCACGCGCATCTGCAAGAATTGCCCGTATGTCATAAGCCGCTTCCTGGGCCGTTAATCTTGTCTAAATAGTTAGGGTATCCATCGTTGTCGCTGTCATCATCACCTAGGTTACCGTTATTGTTTGTGTCTTCGGCACCATTTAACACTCCGTCTTGGTCGTAGTCATCTGGGTGATTGTTGTCGCGAGTCGGTAGTTTATACATGGTCACAAACCGTCGTCCAAGCTCAATCTGGCCGGGTGCCGTTAAGTGCGTAAAGTCGTAGCCTCGTGGTAAGTCTCCGGTCTCGAAAATATCAACCTTTTGCGTTGTTCCGGCGTCGTCGTCGGCTACTGTTTGCTGAGCCGCACGGACCTGATCGTTGCGGAAAGACATGAGGGGGTTAATAACAAAATCTAGGTAGGTATTAACGAAAGTCGGCGGTGCAATTGACTGGGCCGAAGGGTAGTCGCAGTAGTTTCCTTCTCGTGGCCAAGAATTAATGATGCAGTAGTTCATATTTGATTTACCAATTACAAAGTGGCCGTATGGGTGAAGTTGGAGATCTTGTTTTGCATGACTCACCAGATCTTCCATGTTTTGGCGATAAGCCGCAGCATACTCATTTTGCAGAGTGTCAGTCTCGCCCTGCATCCAAAAGATTCCATCGACGGTATACTTCTTGCCCGTACTACGTAAGTAGCCCGTCAGCTCGTTGAACTGATTCTTGAGCTGAGTGTAACTTTTTGGCGGAGCACCAGGCGCACTAGTAGAGTTAACATTCCAATCAAAAGGAATAAGTGGCGAATCGGACTGTGCGAGCGATTGGAACCCATAGGTAACTTTTAAGATAATTACTTTTCGTCGTCCCATGTTGTATAGCTGCCTGGCAATGCCAAACTCCGACCCAAACAAACCTGATGCCTGTGCGGTCGCATTCACTACCTGGGTTCCATTCAGATTAGACTGGAGCCTCTTAGTGCCGTCATTTATGATCGCCGGATCTTCGGTAGCAGTTCCACCTGTATTACTTGAGTATGCCCAGTTCATA
>CAZTPC010000022.1:9098-11852 GCA_964615565.1 uncultured Candidatus Saccharibacteria bacterium | reverse complement strand
GGTATGTAAAGGTTTCAACGCCGACTTCGATGGTGACCAGATGGCTGTTCACTTGCCACTTTCTGACGCCGCTCAGGACGAAGCAAAGAACATCATGGCTGCAAACATGAACCTACTTAAGCCAGCTGATGGTTCACCAATCCTTCACATCGAACAAGATATTGTGCTTGGTTGTTACTACCTAACCTACACTCGTCCTGGTACTGACATGAGCAAGCCTAAGAGCTACTCAAGCCTCGAAGAAGCCATCATGGCTCGCGACGCTGGTCTACTAACCTATCAGAGCCCAGTTCGCATTCCATTCCGTAATGAAGTTCGCACAACTACTCTCGGTCGTGTCCTCTTTAACGAAATCTTCCCAGAAGACTTCCCATTCCAAGACGATGCAATGACCAAGAAGAAGTTAGCTGCAGCCATGGCTTTGGCATACCAAATGTATGGCCAGCAAACTACTGCGCTCATCGCCGACGATCTAAAAGATGCTGGATTCTTCTATGCAACTCGTTCAGGCCTTTCAATGGGTATGGACGACTTCAACGAAGTTGATAGCCTCCAAGGTATCATCGATGAGGGTGACGACACTGCCGCTAAGATTAGTACACAATACGACGAAGGTTTCATTACCAACGACGAACGTTACCGACTAACTATCGAAAACTGGCTTAAGATTGACGGTAAAGTACAAGCCGCTCTAAGTGAGCAATTCGTTAACGAAGATAGTTCAATGTCTATCGCCGTTACATCTGGTGCACGTGGTAACATCGGCCAGGTTAAGACCGCTGTTGGTATGCTTGGTGTGACCATGGATACCACTGGTCGTGCAATTGAGCTTCCAATTAAGTCTGGCTATAAGAAGGGTCTAACTCCTCTTGAGTACTTCACCTCAACCCGTGGTACTCGAAAGACTATGATTGACACCGCACTTAAGACTGCCGACTCTGGTTACCTTACTCGTCGACTTGTAGACGTCTCACAAGATGTCTTCACTATCACCGAGGACGACGACGATCCAGGATTCCCAATGACCCGTGCTGACGCTAACGAAATCGGCGTAAGCTACGGCTCACGTTTGCAGGGTCGCTTTACAGCAGAGAACGTAGCCAAATACATCAAGCGTGGCGAACTCATCACTCCAGAAATTGCTAAGGCAATCGACGAAGATGAGTCAATCGATAACGTTCGTATCATGAGCGCCCTCAGTAGCACCAACGTACGTGGCGTAGGACGCAAGTCTTACGGTATCGACCCAGCTACTGGTAACCTCGTGAACGATCACCACCCAATTGGCGTTATCGCTGCACAGAGTATCGGCGAGCCTGGTACGCAGCTAACCCTTCGTTCATACCACGGTGGTGGTTCGGCAGCAGCTGAAGATATCACCCAAGGTTTGCCACGTGTCGAAGAACTCTTCGAAGTACGTGCACCAAAGGGTCAAGCTTTCCTAGCTGAAATCGCTGGTACAGCTAATGTTTGGGAAGATGGCAACCAAAGCGTCGTACAGATCACAGCCGACGAAGGCGCTAAAGTAGAACTCACCCTTAAGGGCCGCACAGCTCACGTCAAGAGCGGTAGTGACGTTGCCATCGGTGACGTAGTTGCTAGCGGTGATGAAGGCGCAGATCCACTTATCGCCCCAATCGCTGGTAAAGCAGAAATCAGTAAGACTAAGGTCATCATTACTCCTGCTAAGCAAAGCGTCGTTAAGTATGACATCCCAAGCTTCAAACAAGTTGTAATTAAAGATGGTGCAAAAGTTGTTGCTGGTGATCGCCTAACAAACGGTTCGATCAACCTTCACGAACTCATCGAGCTTCAAGGTGTAGAAGCTACACAGCGGTACATCATGAACGAAATCTTGCGTATCTTCGCAAGCCAGGGTCAGAACATTGCCGACAAGCACCTTGAAATCATCGTGCGTCAGATGTTCAGCCGTGTACAGATCGAAGATGCTGCAGATAGCGAATTCGTTACTGGTGACGTCGTAAGCAAGCTTGCTGTTGTCGAAGCTAACGAGCAACTCGTTGCAGACGGTAAAGAGCCAGCTAAGTACAGCCAGTTGCTACTTGGTATCACCAAGGCATCACTTTCAACAGATTCATTCCTTAGTGCAGCCTCATTCCAAGACACTACTCGTGTTCTTATTGCAGCTGCAACTAGCGGTAAAGTCGACCACTTATACGGTCTCAAGGAAAACGTTATCCTTGGTCGCCGTATCCCAGTTGGTACCGGCTACGTGGATGAGGAGGCAATCGCCGCTTCCCACGAATCTGACGAAGATCAGATGCTTGGTTAATAAACCAACAAGCTACAAGAAACCGGTCGAAAGGCCGGTTTTTTGTTAGGCAAAAGCTAGCCATTGTGCCTCTGTCTCTAATCTGTTACAATATCGGTTGAGTTTCACTCATTACAACGTAATGGAAGTCGAGTCGACGCGTTACAGTGGGAAGGTAGATCGTGCTGGTCTATAGCCTTCTGCGACAACGTCGTGACGGTAGCTTCCAATAAGGGAAAACACATTGCCAACAATTAACCAGTTGGTTCGCAAGCCACGCGCTAAAGCGAGCCCAAAGTCTAAGTCACCACACCTTAGTCGTGTGGTAAACAACTTAAAAACTCGTAACTACGAAAAAGCCGCTCCATTTAAACGCGGTGTTTGTGTAAAAGTTACGACCAAGACACCAAAGAAGCCTAACTCTGCACTTCGTAAAGTCGCACGTGTTCGTCTTTCTAACGGTCACGAAGTATGGGCCTACA
>CAZTPC010000022.1:0-9088 GCA_964615565.1 uncultured Candidatus Saccharibacteria bacterium | reverse complement strand
GGCGGCGAAGGTCACAACCTTCAAGAGCACGCCGTAGTTCTCGTACGTGGTGGTCGCGTAAAAGACCTTCCAGGTGTTCGTTATCACATTGTTCGTGGCGCCTTTGACCTTCAAGGTGTGTCCGATCGTAAGCGCGGCCGTTCTAAGTACGGTGCAAAGAAGGACAGTAAGTAATCATGCCACGAAAAGTAACCAAAGCATTAGTTCGAGACATTAAGCCAGACCGCGTATATAACAGCGTTATGGTTCAGAAAACTATCAACCGCGTTATGCTGGACGGCAAAAAACAACTTGCTGAAAAGATCGTATATGCTGGCATGGAAAAAGCTGCTAGCAAGCTTAAGGTGGACAACCCTCTAGACGTTTTTGAGCAAGCTCTCAAGAATGTTCAACCTCATGTAGAGACTCGTTCTCGCCGTGTTGGTGGTGCTAACTACCAAATTCCTTTCGAGGTTAAAGGTCAGCGCCAGAATCACCTTACAATCATGTGGTTCGTAGCCGCCGCCCGTGCACGCAAAGGCATGCCAATGAGCGACCGACTTGCTGCGGAGCTTATGGACGCCTACAACAACACCGGTACAGCTGTTAAGAAGCGTGAAGACACGCACAAAATGGCTGAGGCTAACCGAGCCTTCGCTCACTTCGCACGGTTCTAATATGGCAGTTCACCAACTCCACGAACGCCCTGCTCAAGGCGTAGAAAAAGTCATGTCAGGCGAAGCTATTGCCCGAATAGGCTGTATATCATGCACAAGTGCAGTTTATCTGTCGGCTACTGGGAATCCTGATATTCGCGCAGCATTTCGTGACGACATGGCATCGATAGCCGATGCTCTAGAAGTTCCTGTTTTTGTACGTACATCTCCTTCAGATGCTGCAGAATTTGGACCAGAACAATCTCGTGACGAGTGCGCAAGCTGTTCAATGGCTGGACGTACATTAGCCGTTCGAGAATACGTAGAACTAATAACCACTTAATGTAACACGGAGAAAGCAATGGCTAAGAAATACGCAATCAAAGATCTTAGAAACATTGGTATTATCGCGCATATCGATGCCGGTAAAACCACAACAACCGAAGGTATCCTGTACCGAACCGGTCTAAAACACAAAATCGGTGCCGTTCACGAAGGTGAAACTACCACCGACTGGATGGCTCAAGAGCGCGAACGTGGTATTACCATCGTGTCTGCTGCTGTTTCTTGCTTTTGGAAAGATCGCCAGATCAACATTATCGACACCCCAGGTCACATCGACTTTACCGTAGAAGTAGAGCGCAGTCTTCGCGTATTGGACAGTGCTGTAGTTGTCTTCGACGGTAAGATGGGCGTTGAAAGCCAGTCCGAAACCGTATGGCGCCAAGCCGACAAATACGGTGTGCCTCGTATCTGTTTTATCAACAAGATCAACCAAACTGGTGGCGACTTCTACAAGTCACTCGACACAATTCACGCCCGACTTTCTAAGCGAGCATTCCCGATCCACCTCCCAATTGGTTTCGAAAAAGAAATCAATGGTGTTGTTGACCTCGTAAACATGAAGGCTTACACCTATACAGACTTTACCGACAAAGCACTCATCGAAGGTGAAATTCCTGCCGATATGCTCGACAAGGCCAAGAAATATCGCAGCCTACTCATCGAGAACGCTGTTGCCGAAGACGAAGCCATGCTCGAGAAGTACTTTGAAGTTGGCGAAGAAGGCCTATCAGAGGACGAAGTTAAGCAATCTATCCGTGCTGCTATCCTAACAGGTAAGTTCTTTGCCGTAACCGGTGGTGACGGTCGTGGTGTGATTGTAGAAAAACTTCTCGACCTTATGGTCGAACTCATGCCTAGCCCACTAGATCGTGGATCAACATGGGGTACACACCCTAAAACTGGCGACGAAATTGAGCGCAAACCAGATGGTAGCGAACCTATGTCTGGTCTAGCCTTTAAGATCGCAGCTGACCCATTTGTTGGTAAGCTCGCATACTTCCGCGTGTACTCCGGTACGCTCAAGTCTGGAAGCTACGTACTTAACAGCTCAACCGGTGAAAAAGAACGTGTTGGCCGTATTGTTCGTATGCAAGCCGACAAACGTGAAGATGTAGAAGAAGTAGAAGCTGGCGACATCGCCGCTATTGTAGGCCTCAAAGGCACTACAACTGGCCACACTCTTGCTGATCCGAACAATCCTATTGTCCTGGAAAGCATTACCTTCCCAGAACCACCTGTATCTATCGCTATTGAGCCAAAGACTAAAGCCGACCAAGAAAAGATGAGCACCGCCTTACAGCGTCTTGCCGAAGAAGACCCAACCTTCCGAATCAAGGTAGATGATGAAACCGGTCAGACCATTATCTCTGGTATGGGTGAGCTTCACCTTGAAATCCTCGTTGACCGCATGAAGCGCGAATTTAACGTCGAAGCTAACATTGGTCAACCGCAGGTTGCTTACCGTGAAACTATCCGTAAGGATGCTGTCGAAGCCGAAGGTAAGTTTGTGCGACAATCTGGTGGTCGTGGCCAATACGGTCACGTTTGGGTACGCTTTAGCCAGAACGAATCTGGTAAGGGCTTTGAATTCATCAACTCTATCAAGGGTGGTGTTGTCCCAACCGAATACATCAAACCTGTAGAGCAAGGTATCATCGAAGCCATGGGTAACGGTGTACTCGCTGGATACCCAGTGGTAGACATTAAGGCCGAACTATACGATGGTAGCTACCACGATGTGGACTCTAACGAAATGGCCTTCAAGATCGCTGGCTCACTCTCACTCCAAGAAGGTGTTAAAAAGGGAAGTCCAGTACTTATGGAGCCAGTCATGAAAGTGGTCGTTGTTACTCCAGAAGAATTCATGGGTGACGTAATTGGCGACCTTAACAGTAAGCGTGGCCGCATCGAATCGATGGAAGACCTAGCTGCCGGTGTTAAAGAAATCACCGCTTTCGTCCCACTTGGTGAAATGTTTGGCTACACAACCAATCTTCGTTCTGCAACCCAAGGTCGCGCAAGCTCAAGCATGGAGCTCGACCACTACGCCGACGTACCAAACCACGTTGCCGAAGCAATCATTGCCAAGAACGCCAAGTAAACTAGCCTTCCGTAAGACATTGACTATTTAGCATAATTATGCTAATATATACGTCATGTCTGATATTTCAAGTTTGTCTACATACGAAAGATGGGATGGCGAAGTCCCAGGCGATCATCAGTTTTCAACTGTAGAAAGCTTTGCGTATGACCCCGAGAATAGAGGTCATGCATTATTTCAACGCGCAACAGCAAAAATCCTTGCCGACTGGCATGGACAACAGTTTGTCGGTCTTCACCTTAGAGGTAAGCCTGGGACTGGCAAGTCACATGCTGCAATTGCACTAGCTCGCGCTCTACACGACGATGGTGCTGAGATACACTACCGTTACGTACCCGATCTACCACCTCACGACCAAGGAGTCCAAGCTTGGACAGCGCCGCGAGTCCTCGAGCCAGTCTATAGCGCAGGTGCGACTACAACCCAGGTCACAGCCCGAACCCAAGATGGTGAAAAAGAAATTACCGAAACCACACTAAGTCGAGGGACGGATGACAAAATAGTCAAACGAGAGAAGGGAAGCATATTCCCAAGCTACTTTGATAGAGGACTCGAGCGAAATCCTCGAACTGTTCTTCTTCTTGATGATTACAAACCGAAGTGGCGCGGAGCGGTACGATCAGCAATCGAAGCGGCATCTAACGCCAGTGGACTCGTTATAGTCAC
The DNA here is from genome assembly GCA_964615565.1 of uncultured Candidatus Saccharibacteria bacterium. Classification (GTDB taxonomy): domain Bacteria; phylum Patescibacteriota; class Saccharimonadia; order Saccharimonadales; family AWTP1-31; genus CAZTPC01. The sequence continues at coordinate 5,341 of CAZTPC010000022.1, read as the reverse complement.
CTCGAACTTTGGCACTATTTACGATCTCGCGGCACCAGGCGAAGAAGATATGCAGCGTCAAGCACATATTGGCTATGGGGCACCTGATTCTGAAGCTCAAGCACAAAGAGAGGCACGCATAGCTGAGTCAGAAGCACTCACGAATGCAATGATGAGCCGAATGGTTGCCGGCTTCCTAGACATCGAGTTTGTTGGTGAAGATCTCCGACGTCAAGATGGCTTCTGGACTGATATGATCGATCCTAGCGACTTTACTGCCTAGATACTACTCGTAAACGACGGTGGCGCCATCCTTGTTATAGGTAACGCTACCATCGGCTGCGATGGTAAGCCCGCCAACAGATATCTTAGACCCCGTTGTTTTTGCATCGTGGGTCTCTTTTATTCTTTGTGCAATATTCATGCGGCCAACGTTATAGCCAGCAACCGAGCAAGACTCAAGTATAATCTCGAAGCCACTGCCTAAATGACGTCTAAAGTTATTAGCTTCTCTGGAGCCAATCTTCTCGCGTTTTCTAGCTGCTTCGGTGTAGTTTGCCGTCTTTAGGAATCCTTCGGGTGTATCAGACAGCAACATACCGTCAGGGTTGCCATGGGCACGAATGATAAAGCGATCAACGCTTGGTTCACGACCAGCATCACGTTCGTGTTTACCAGCTTGTACTGCCACTCGAGCACAAGCAGCTGGCGATCCGGCTTCAAAGCTGTACACTCCGTCGCCAACCTCTTCAGCAAACTTTACTTTGTCGCCAGTAAAGGTATTCCAGTCGTGCCGAGCCTCTACCACGACCGACTTTATCGGCTCGCCAGCCTCCCAACGCCACAGTTGCTCACGGAGTTTTGCTGGGTCATATCGTTTAAAGTTAAAGATGCCAAAGGTCGATATCACGCCCTGAACGGTCTCCATGCCATACGTATCCGCAAATGACTCAAATGCTTTTAACTGGCTTCTGATGGCCAGTACTTGGTCGCGAGCGATTTCTGATACATCTCCAGACGGTAATGGCCCAGAAGGGAATTCAAAATGATCTTCCTTGAAGTAGAACTTCGTAAAAGCGCTATAGCTCAACCAAGTACTGACCATTGAGTCTACGACTTCACTTGGTAACCCCTTAGCAATAAGTCGCTCCGTGATATGCGGTAGAGCAGATGGACTAAGTGTATCGATGCGCTTATCATATGGCGGCTCAAGCTTTTCAATGACATCAACATACTCGTCGTATAACTCGCCTTGAGTCAGTATTTCTCCTATCATCCCTTCAAGTTTAGGCGGATAGGTCTTAGCCGCCTCGATCATGTCAAACAGAGATACGTCAGACTTGCTCATCTGCCTGAGCACTTCTTGAATATTCGATCCTTGATTGACGCTATATTCGATGAGATACCGACTATTTGCCACAATCTCAGTCATACGGGTTTGTGTAGACAATAGCTCAAAGAGCTCATCGTCGTCCGCACCCAGCTCTGCTATAACATCTAGTCCGGCTTTGAACTTACGTGGCTCAAAACCATTTTGCACTCGCATGTCATTCTTGTAGTAACCCTCTAGTAACTGGGCAAATCTGTCGGGGTAGGCAGCATGTATTTCACTAAGTGCCAAAAGATCGTCATCTTCGACAACATATGGCCGTATAACATCGGGCCGGCGACCGAGCACACTAACAACCGTCCCAGCACTTACCCCAATTTCATGAGCAAGTTTAAGTACATCTCTTGGTCTGGTTGTGTCTAAAGCGGAGTTAATATCGTCGTGTTCGGCCGAATAGCTAAATAGTTCGTCTACATATTCAATCGAGCCTTTTTCGCCTTTTGGTGCGCCGGGCTGCAGTAGAGCGAACATGGAATCCATTGTTCCATTACCGGAAAAACTCTCCTTGGCATTCTCTAATGTAAAAGGAGGGTCTGGGGATACAAGCACAGCTGTTAGATCCTTGAGTGCTTCAGGATTAACACTAGCCTGTGAGAACGTCGTTAATTCTCCTTGGTCTTTCAGACCAAAATCCAGCCTGCGGCCGCTAGACATCTCTATTAGTTGTTTGGCTTCAAGTAATGAACCTCCGACACTATCGTATAGCGAACCTCGGTATAACTTCTTCGACATCTGTGCAGCGGGGAGCAATTGCTTGCCTAGGCCAGCCTTAACAACATCACGAAGTATCTGGCGATCGTTAGTACTGTGCACATAACGGAGTAGAATAAGCGACTCTAGTGATTTTACCGCCGAAGCCTCGTCCCCAGCCTCTTTAGCCGCAACCGCTTCACCGAGTGCAGCATTATAGGCTGTTTCGTAGACTAGATCGCGCTCCGCTTTTTCACGAGTTTCGAGTTGCTCTTCTGTTTCTAGAACATCAGATCCAAATACAGCACCCGCCTCCGACAGCTCAGCATGAGAGCTCGATATCAGCCGGGCAGCATCAGTAAATAGGCCTGCTAACTCTTCCTGACCTCTTTTCGCTGCCTCCTGTGCCTCGGCACTAAGAAGACTACTGTCATACCCAGGCTCGGTAACTAGCTGTTCAAAGTCAGTGTTATAAAACGGGTCACCACGCTCGGGTATGACTTCGGTCTTGGCATACATGTCCTCATGGGCAAGCTGCATTACAAGCTCGCCAACATGGTCGGCAATATGTGGTGGTATCTTCTCGATATGGGCTTGGACTTCGGGATACTGTTGCGCCACAGGATTGAGTGTATCTGTAGTCATTATGCTTAAGTTTAAGGGGTAGAGCGGCGTTTAGCAAGTCTGCCGAGACACAGCTCTATATATTGCCGGCTATTACAGCTTATGTTATAATATGTAAATGAAATCAAAGGGTTTTAGGCGGAGAGCACTCGGTGTAGGTTTGTCACTTGGCTTACTGCCAGGATGCGGCACTCCAACGGTCGAAACAAAGATCTCCAAAGGTATTGTGACTTCGCTGTCTTATACTTCCGAATCCGAGTATCTTGTACTGCCTGTTTGTACGCCGGGAATCGACATGCAGGGCAACCCAACCTTGTCTTGCAGCGTAAGTTCTACGTATATTGGCGAGGCAGATACTATCACTGTTTCGGTGTTAGGTTGCCGCCGCGAAGCCGGCAAAAAAGTAATAGCTGACGACGAATATCTAGAGGAGAGTCATAAACATCCTAGCGACTACCCTGTAGTAGGTGGTCCATTCATCGAAAACATAGATGGCCAAAACCGCGTAACAACCTGTTCGTATGACGTAGAGCTTGAGGACGATTTTGGTAAGAGGTTCGAAGTCGGCGATATTGCCGTGATGTCTGAACTATACAAGCATGATATCGAGACTGCAGATGCGTAGAGCGGCCGTACTTGCGACAGGTCTTGTTTGTCTATTTTCTGGTGAACTTGCCGGCTGTTCAGGTCAAGCAGACGAACCACTCAAAACCAACATTGAGGTTGTTGAGTTACCAATTACACAAGGTGAGGTATCTAAAGTTGACTACACTTTCGATCCAGATCCCGACCAGCCCCAAGAGGAACGTAGCGAGTCAGTTAATACAAAATCATGTATGCGTTATCTAGATGTCGGAAGTCAAGTGCTCATGTCTTGCTACGGACTAACTATAGATTCAAGCGACATAAGTACTGTGTCGGTAACAATTCGCGGCTGCAAGAAAGACAACACGGGTTCTTTAAGACCAGCTGATACCGGATACATCCAAAAACACCAAGGTGCACCTTCGGATTTCCCGTTCTATAGCGGTGAAGACTACTACATGTCTGGGAAAGTTTTGGTGCATGTTCTGTGTGATCAAACTTTCGAAATAGGAGAGGAGTTCGACGGTGTATTCGAACTAGGACAAATTAGACCCGCTAGTGTCCTCCGGGTCTACGAAGACGCGCGCCTTGGCGAGTAATTGGACCTACCTTTACAAGCACCTTGGGCAGTCGTACTGTAGATACATATGGCTACGTCAGATCATCCTCATACTGTCACTACTGCCGAAGCTATAGACCTGGCTAACTACACAGGTCGAGGTATCGGTCCGGCCCGATCATTTGAACGTATGGATGACATTATGCAACCTCTCTTGCAGGGACTAATCCATCCAGACGACCTTCATACCGAACACGATGTAATTAGGGATTGGGAAAACGCTTTCAAAGCTCGTGACCCAATTCTGGTATTAACAAAGGAACGTGCCGTTGGTATCGGCGCCAGAGCTCTGCTGGCCGCAGACTACCAAGATACAGATATGGCTATCCATCCTAGCGTGGAGCCGCTCCGTGCCTTCAAGCAATCCTTAGTCATTGGAGGGATGGGTAAAAGTCTAACCAAGGCACTCATTGGGCGAGCTTTCGCCGACGAAGCAGAAACCAGGCTAAACAACCAAACTTCCTTTGCAGCACACAATAATGCGCTTGAGATTATTGAAATAGCTAATCAACTAGAGTTATTTGGATGGCGAGACAAGTTCTTTATATCTGTAGCCTTAGCCGAACACCATTGGCGTCACCGACTTCGAAGAAGTCCTAGCAGCAGGGAAAAAATCGGCAAACTTATTCAACGCATTGCTTATTGGCCAGCCCCCGTATAGGGCATCTTCGTGCATACTTTACAAACACCGGTCAGATAGGGTAATATGTATCGGTAACTCGCGAGAGGGCTTTTTGATTTATGCTTGGCAGAAGCCTGAGCACAAGTCAAAATATGGATCGCGAAGACACCAATAATAGCTCTAACAAATTTAACAAGGAGAATCACCTTTATGGCTGATAACTTTGACCGAACGAAACCACACGTTAACGTTGGTACTATGGGCCACGTTGACCATGGTAAGACTACGCTAACTGCTGCTATCACCGCAGTATTGGCTAAGAAGCTTCCTAGCGCTGTAAACAAGCCTATTGCTTACGACGAAATCGACAACGCACCAGAAGAAAAAGCACGTGGTATAACCATTGCTACTTCTCACCAAGAGTATGAAAGCGAAAAGCGTCACTACGCTCACGTGGACATGCCAGGTCACGCCGACTACGTTAAGAACATGATCACCGGTGCTGCACAGATCGATGGTGCTATCCTCGTGGTTGGCGCAAACGACGGTCCACTTCCACAGACTCGTGAGCACGTTCTTCTTGCTAAGCAGGTTGGTGTGCCTAAGATTCTCGTATTCATGAACAAGATGGACCTTGCAGATCCAGAACTAGTTGAACTAGTTGAAATGGATATTCGTGAACTTCTTGCTAAGAACGGCTTCGACGAAGACGCTCCTATCATCAAGGGTTCTGCAACTAAAGCCCTCGAAGGCGATGCTGCAAACGAAGATGCAATTATGGAACTCGTACGAGCTATGGACGACTTCGTTCCAGAGCCAAAGCGCGAACTAG
>CAZTPC010000021.1:0-14665 GCA_964615565.1 uncultured Candidatus Saccharibacteria bacterium | reverse complement strand
AAATGCTGTTAAACAAAGCCCTCACTTCTGGCGTCAAAGCCTGCCAGGTTGCTTGGTCGACTCCCTGGCCATTCGACCCCGCCCACCAAAAATTGGTTGCAAAATCAGCTGGATGGCAACGCTGAGTAATATCCGTGCCAGTCTCCATATTTGGATCACTTGTGCAATTGTCTAGTGCACTATTCCCAGGTTCTAGTTCTGTTCGGTAGGAGTTTACGCCAGCCGCCAATGACTGGCCTGCCAAGATAAAGATAGAGTATGGCTCTTCGTCAGAGTCTGCCTTTGTAGGAGAATGAATGTAGGCAATGATGAGGTAGATTGGCACGACAATAGCGCAGATACCAACAATCCACCACACTTTGCGGTAAATGAGATGAAAGAAATCTTTATCTTGCTTGAGTAATTGCTTCACAAAACCTGCCATTACACGATATACCTGCCCCACACAAAATGTACGGTTCTTATGCTTAAGTATAGAGGCTATGCTTATGGATTACAACAGATGAAACGGCTCGCATTTTTACTAATTCATGCAGCATCAATCAAACTTAGTCGTGCAAGAGCCCTGGCATGGCCTTCATCTAACTGTGCAAGCAGTAGATCACGTGGCTCCCCCACGATCCGGCTGTCCGGCAAGAACAAGCCTGACTGGTGTAGCTGATACTCATCCAAGTATTTTCGGTCGCCCTTTTCTTGCTTCTCACCAATTGTATAATGATTACCTACTGCGTTATCTACAAAGTCAGATGCCTTTCCTACTCTGCCATCCCGGTGTGGAATAATTACATCTCTAGTATGTTCAAAGTGAACTTGGTTTTTGTCTTGCCCTTCTTCTAATATTGGGTTGGTTACTACCTCGACCATCTCAGCGATAGATTGACTTGCTCGTTCGGCAATAAGTTCAAAACATCTCTCCCTTGCAATGCGCTCGTCCGATTCCCATATGCCAGTACACATATAGACGAACAGTTTTGCATGGTCCTCCACGCTGTCATGCAATAAAGTACCACCAGTGATTGTTGGGTCAACGATATTCCAATAAACCATCGGTCGTAATGAGACCCGCAGGATATGATCTTTGTAATGTCCGTTAGTTCTGCGCTGGTTTGCATGAAGAGTCATTGCCGCACCATATGACCAATTAACGTCAGGCTCAGCAGCTAGACCATTGCGCGCGGTTTCGTCTTTAAACCTATGGATGAGCCCAAGTGTACCAAACATTCGTGTCGTCTCTCCTAAACGTAAACCCCTGACGTGGTCAGGGGTTAAATTTTCTGGAGTGATGCGGCTGAATTCTTTGGTTATCGCCATGACTAAGTATGTACACAGTCCTAAACTCGGTCAAGTGATATATCTTACAATTGCTATACTTATAGATATGAAGATAACCAAATATGATCACGCATGTCTATTCCTAGAAGATAACGGTAACAAGTTAGTTATCGATCCTGGCTGTTTTAGTAAACTCCCTGACGACCTACACGGCATAAATGTTGTAGTCGTAACCGAAGAACATGTCGATCATTACGACCTAGATAATCTCAAGAGAATCCTCGACCAAAGCCCCGCGGCCACCATCTACAGCACAACTAAAGTTGTGGAGACACTAGGCACCGAAAAGATTGAAGCCAAAGCTATGACCGGCAAACAAACTATTCAAGACAGTGGCTTTACTATCAGTTTCTATGAAACAGATCACGCACCAATCTATCAGAATACGCCGTGCAAGTCTTTGTCGGTTAAGATTAACGATGCACTCTACTACCCTAGCGACACTTTTCAGGCAATCAACGACGAGGTAGAAGTCTTGGCCCTGCCTACGAGCGGACCATGGTTTAAAGTATCCGAAGCAGTTGACCTAGCCAACGCTGTCAAATCTAAAAAACTACTGCCTACACATAATGGACTCAATAACGACACCGGACACAATGTAACGCACCATTTCTTGCAGACGCATATAACTGATTCTACCCGCGAGCTCATCTTTTTGCAGCCCGGTGAATCCACCGAAATCTAATTTTTTAAACAACGATTGTATTTACCAGGACAATTGTTTCGTTACCTATAAGTAGTCGATGGCCAGCATCAACATCGATCTGCTTACCAGGTTCCAGTGTCTTACAACGAGTGACTAGTTGTTCTAATTGTTTAGCGGTAAATGTCCGCACGCCATGGCTTCGAAGCCACTCGGCCATAACCTCCAGGCTGAGATCATGTGAAAGTTGGGTAAAGCTATGCTTATCGAGCGATTGACGTGATGGTTGCTGATGCAAGTACAACATAAGGTCGTGATCCATAGCGCGATTGACTACAGACATATGCCCGATATGACTCAGTAATTCAGCTCTCCCCTTTTGTCCCAACCGAGGCACTATAGTTCCGCGCACATAATTGCGCAGGATGGTCATGTCGCTGTTAGTGCTATCCTCTCGCCAGGACAAGCCTTGTTCTGATGCATACTGTCGTATCTGGGCTTTTGGAAGATGTAGCATAGGTCGGCGCAAGTGATAGTGATCTTTGAGCGAAGTTACGCCCTTACGTCCTGTCCCACGAAGCATGTTTAGGATGGCTGTTTCAATGAGATCGTCTTGGTGATGTGCGGTAATAATTGCTTGCGCCCCCGTAGCCTGTTGGACCTGTCGCAAGAACTTGTACCGTGCATCACGGGCTACTGCCTCGCTGGCGCCAGCGCCCAAATGACCCTCTGTATACACAAACGGCAGGCCATGTTGTCGTGCAAGATCTTGTACCAGCTGCCTGTCCAAATGCGAATCACCACGGATGCCGTGATCAAAGTGAGCTACTGTTAGTTTTACTTCTGGCAGCTGACGAAGCATATTTAGCAATACAACAGAATCTACACCGCCAGATACAGCGACTACATATTTGCCAGGTTCGAGTTCCACCCTCATACGTACATTATGCCATGCTGAGGATCTAATAGGTGCTCTTTTCGGCAGCAGTAACGGTATGCTCTAAGACCAGACGCACGGTTAATGGGCCGACACCACCGACAGCTGGCGTTATCTCCCAGCCATACGCCAAGCCAGTCTGACGTAGTTCGTCCGACACATCCCCACGCAATTTGCCGCCCTGCTCTGCTGCGCCAGCATCAACTATAACCCTAGGGATAAGTGGGTCGACGAACATATCGGGCTTAAGGATTCCCGGACTACCGATTGCCGTCATGATTAGCCGTGCATGATTCAGCCCTTCAATAACGTCAAGTCTATCGCTTTCGATATCGTAGCCAACAACATGCAACCCACTCTCTCGCTGCATAATATCTAGCGCTGGCTTGCCTACTAGCCTCCCAAGCCCGTTAACAACTGTCATTTCCTTGCGGTAATTCCGACTTGATTCATCAAACAACATCAGCCCCGCTCTAGCAGTTGCCGACTCATAGTCACTACTTGCGCCAGCCAGCCCGTCTACATCTTTTTCTGGGTTGATAAGCGCAGTAATGGCGTCTGTTCGTTCCTGATCACGGCTGCGCAGCGGTAATTGCACAATAATGCCATGCATCGAAGCGTCTTCGTTACTTGCCTGAATTCTGTCCACCAGTTCGGATTCACTACGCACAAAGTCGACCTGTACGTACATGCCTAATCGCTCGCCAATATTCTTTTTGAAACCAGTGTATTTTAGCGAAGGCGCATGGTCTAGATCATCGCAGAGTATATGCAGTGCCGGTGTTACACCAGCTGCAACACGTAATATGTTGGTTCGTTCAGCTATATCCCACTCAATTTGCTCAACAAGTCTTTGGCTAGTGAGTTCGGGCAAGCTGTCTCCTTAAATTAGGGTTTTCCAGTAGTACCAGAAGCGAGTTGCAATAGCCAAGAAAATAAGCAAGTACCAACTAAATAAGATATCGCCATGGTGTCTACCGACAAAGTCAGCTACCTGCTTAGCGGTCTTATTCTTAATGACAATAAACCCATTTCGAATGTTCCAGATAGTTGTATACAAGAACATTGGGATAGTTACCGCCCAGACGACTATACAGTATGGACACAGAGAGCCAATCTCGTATACCGCCTCATGAAATAGCCACATACAAAATAGTACGCCTAATATCGTACCCAACTGGAGCCCTAGCCAAAACCATCGTTTGAACTTAGCGCCAGCCAGCATGGCCATACCAATGGTCAGAGTAACCGAGAAGCCCATGAGGCCTATGAGGGGATTCGGGAACCCAAAGACTCCAGCTTGTTCGGACTTCATAATATTGCCACAACTAATAATTGGGTTGATGCTGCATTCCGGAACATAGCTAGGATCTTGTATAAGATGGATCTTTTCGACAGTAATAATAAATGCCATCAGTAGTCCAATGGCCGAACCAATAATTAATAGATAGGTGTAAGCTTTTTCGAAGCTCCACTTTTTCTTTACAACATTTTTCTTTGTACTTTTAGTGGCCATGAACCGATTATACAACACTGACGTCATCGATAATAAGTTTGCCGGCATTTGCGCCTGCACTATGCCTACGTGATGATCGATGTATCTGGCGGTCAATTCGGGTAACCATACCTGGTTCTGGTTGAAAAGGTACTGCAAATGGCATCTGTGCGTAAATGAACGCACCATTCAGCAAAGACCCCAAAGCCACTCTCGTTACTTCGAGGTATGTACCAGTATCTTTTGCACGGTATGGCAGAAACCACTTACCCCAGAAGAATTCTGTTGGAGCTGTTGTGTGGGTGATATATCTTGAGTTAGTAAAGCCAACTTCTTCAACGTCGAGATGTGGCAAGCCAGCCCGTATCGTTGTCCGTCTAGGGTCATGAGGCCTACCGGAAACTTCCTCAGAAAATGGCGTAAATTCTTCGTCATTCTCAACACGAAAAGAGTGCTCAAGTCTAACACCAGGTCCAAGATCGTGAAGCTCACAAAAGTCGGCAGACACCGCAGACCACATTGGCTCAAGGTCAGCTATTACACTGTCGTCGGCGACAGACTTAACCGACTCATCAAGTTCCCCATCTCTAGTCCGAATCGTGAAGAATCCACTATGTCTCATGGTTTCACCCGAAAGACTGGCTGGGTCTAAATACCCAACGATAGGCGCAGGTAAAGACTCGTGAACATATGGAATTTTTGGCATTCCTACATTATAACACTTTTGCTTACTTTACGCAATACCTTTATGCTTGTCCCTTCAGGTGTTACACGTGCCTCGTTGTGCTGTACAATATGTTCATGCAAGCGTTTTACCTAGCCGGCGTACCCAAAAGCAAGCGACCACTGTTTGTGCCTGATTTTGCTGCAGACAGCATTTTGGATGTTGATTTTAAAGCCATCAAGAAACTTGGCGTTAAACACCTTCTAATCGACCTTGACCTGACGCTTCGACAAAAACGGACCCGCAAGCTCGAGCAAGCCACTGTCGAATTTCTGCAGAATGTTATGAAGCACCACAACTTCACTTCGCTAAATATTGCCAGTAACAGCGTTCTTGATTTATCGGGCTATGGGAACTCTATCGACGCCAAAGTATTCCAGCCCTTCTGGAAAGGCCTCTGGATTATCCGAAAGCCAAACAAGTTGTTCTTTCAACGGATACTTAAAACCCTCAATGCCAAACCAAAAGAATGTGTCATGATTGGCGACAAGCTGCACGGTGACGTGTACGGGGGCAATGTGTCTGGGCTCTTTACGGTTCATGTAAAACCAAAGGGCAGCGATTACTTTTATGACCGCGTATTGTTTACCCGCTTCCGCGAACGTCGCAGGCTATTACCGTACCTTCCAAAGCCTAAGGTCTAGGCCGGATAGACTTTCAGATACTCTGCTTTAAGATCCTGGAATGAGCCATCTTTGATTGACCCACGAATTTGATCCACAAGATTGACTACAAAATACTCGTTATGAATAGAAGCGAGAGTCAGACCTAAGATCTCTTCCGCTCGAAGCAGATGATGAATATAGGCACGGGTGTAATTAGCACAGGTATAGCACGAGCAGTCGGGGTCGATTGGCGTAAAGTCTTCTTTGAACTTTGCATTGGTAATGTTGAACTTACCTGCTTTTGTATAGATGCCACCGTTGCGAGCCTGACGAGTAAAGGCGATACAGTCGAAGGTATCAATACCATATTCAACCCCTAAAAATAGGTCGCTAACCGCGCTACCAATTCCAAGTAAGTGTTTAGGCTTATCTTCTGGTAATTCTTCGTTTACCCAGCGAACAACTTCTGGAATCTCTCCGGGTTCAAACACGCCACCAATCCCAAAACCATCGGCATCGAGCGCACTTAGGAACTTGGCCGATTCACGTCGTAAGTCTTCTTCGCGAGCACCTTGAACTACCGGCCACAACGCTTGATACGGGCGACCCTGTTTCTGATGCTCTTCCCACTGTTTGGCGTGTTCCACCAAGCAGCGCTCAGCCCAAGCATGCGTTCTATCTATTGCTGTGCGCAAATATGCTTTATCTGCGAGGGGCGAGGTGAGCTCATCGAAAGCCATGTGAATATCGGCACCGATCTGCCACTGCAACTGCATGCTGCTTTCTGGCGTCATACGTAACGCGGAACCATCTAGGTGAGAACGAAAACTTACCCCCTCGTCATCTACCTTGGCTAGTTGCTTAGCAGAGTGCTTGGCTTGGTCGGCATCGCCTTTTGTACTGTGGCTGGTGGCATCGATTCCTTTTTTATAGGCCATCCCCAAACTAAACACCTGAAAGCCGCCGCTGTCAGTAAATGTTGGTCCATTCCAGTTCATAAATTTGGCTAATCCACCTGCTTTCTCGACAGTACCTGCACCCGGTCGCAACATTAGATGATAGGTGTTAGCTAATACCGCCTGGCCGTGAATGGCTACGACCATCTCTGGAGTCAATGTTTTTACAGTTGCTTGTGTGCCGCCAACAATAAACGCTGGCGTTTGGATATCGCCATGAGGAGTATGTAGCACGCCGGCGCGAGCCATGGATCCTTCGAGTTTGTCGGTGATAGTAAAATTGTAATCTTTCATGCGTGTCCAGTATATCAGACCCCTGTTAGGCTTATTGACTTTATCTGTTGTTACGCTTAAGCTAGAAGCAAATAGTATGAAAAATAAAAACTACAAAAAAATATTACTGTTTTTTGCCGTCCTTGGAATTAGTATATTTGTTCGTAGCGGGCGCGTTCATGCGGCAACTATGGCAGTCAATACCGGCAACGATACTATCACAGCAAACAGCCAATGCACATTAAGCGAAGCACTCCAGAATATTAATGATCAAGCACAGACAAGTCCGGACTGCGCAGCTGGGGATGGTGACGACACTATCGTACTACTGAATGGCACGATAACGCTCACGGCGAACCTACCAACCATAACAACGGCGGGATCATTAACGATAAATGGTGCTGGTCCTGGATCAATAATTGACGGGGGTGATGCCTATACAGGTCTTGTTAACAACAGTCCGGCCAGCGAAATGATACTTTCCAACCTGACAATCCGCCACACATCTTCAGGGTTCAATATTAGTGCAAACAATTGCGACTTCACGAATGTAAACGTAGTTGAGTCGTTAACCAATAACCAGATTTTCTGTGACGCTACATTAACGGTGAGTAATTTAGATGTAACAGGCGCAACCTCACCAAGTGGATCGGGCCTAATGATTGAGGGCGACGACACGTTGGTTGCAGATCTTGATAATATCCGCGTACACGATGGTATAGGGAATAATAGCGACAAAGGCGCAATTTATTTACAAAATATCGCCAACCTAAGTGCAAACCACATTGAGCTTAGTAACTTTGGATGTGCAGGCGACTGCATTTTTGGTGGAATGGTATATATTGGCGTTACTGGCCAAACTGCAACGTTCAGTAATATAACAATTGTAGAAAATACTGGATCTGCAGCTGGATTATTCTTAAATACAGACAGTGATGTTGCACTGCAGAATATTACTATCGCTGATAATGTGGGCGTTACTACTAATGCGTTTCCAATGACAGTGGGCGGGCTTATCTATATCTCGCAATCTCCGGGCGAAGTCACCATTCAGAATACCTTGCTTGCAAACAACACTGCCGATGGCGATGATAGTAACTGTTTCCTTGGGAGTATTCAGGGATTCGGAGCAGCATCCATCCCTTCGTCACTTGGCAATAACCTGTCAGACGATACAACTTGTGCTGCCTCCTTCAACCAGACTAGCGACTTCAACAATGTCGATTCGGGGCTAGATACATTTGAGCTCGATGGGTTTAGTAAAGTCTACACACTTCTAGCGACTTCGCCGGCAGTTGATGGTGGAGCAGCAATCTTAGGTGTGAGCGATGACCAACGCGGTACAGCCCGACCACAAGGCGGAGCATACGATATTGGTGCCTACGAGACTACACTAGCAAAGGTCACAACTGGCGGTTCAGGTGGAGGCGGCTCCGGTGGAAGTGGTAATTCGCCCAACGCTCCTTCCACACAAGCAGGGCAGGCTGCAGTACCAAAAGTACCAAATACTGGATTCTCACTCATACGAAATAACCCTCTGGTGGCTGCCGGAGCATCTATCGTAGCGACGGGTGCACTACTAATTGCAGCCCGCAAATATCGAATAAGTTAACTGCCAACACCAAGCATCGATAGATTTCGGCTCATTACAATTATTGCTCCGCTCTTAAAGATAATCAGCTGGGCTGACGCGACACGTGCAGTCGTCCAGCTTAAGGTAGCCGACTGCAACCCAATTGCAGACAAGGGCTTTACTGCTACTTTGCCGTACAAGTTTGTGTTGGACAGTCGTGCTTCTTGATAGCCAGATGGTACGGAAGTTGTAGCGCCCATAGTATTTGTACCTACTCCCCAGAATCCCATTGCAAAAGCGTCTGTGGAGCTATTGGTTACGCCAGAACCTGTAGATAATGTACTAACGGCTGTGGAAACGCTGTTATTCTTATCTTTTACGTCAACAATTGGCGTACCAACATATCCGTCTAGCTCAAAAAGGTGGAAGATAAAGTTTGCATTACTAGTCCAGCTGAGACTCGTTCCCCTTTCGCCACCTACGGCAGTCTTCTCCCATACTAAAATCTGAGCGACACCACTTGTGCCGTTGGACTGATCAATCAATGTATACCCTGCCGGCCCTGTCATTGTTCCAGTGTTACCCGTCGACATTAAAACTGCTATAAGCTTATTGCCTGCGGAAGCAGACTGAGCAAAGGGAAAAGTTGCCGAAGCAGAAAAGCCAGTTGTGGTAGTCTGACTCTGATATTGCCTGACTAAATACGGTTGAGCAACAGGAGCCGTGAAGATGACATTACTGTTACCTGAAATATCGATTGAGTTTGCACCTGCATAATACTTAAACGGTATAGAGCTAAAGATATCTTGAACAGTCTGATAATCTAGCGTATCTACTGATTCATTTAGCTCCAAATAGGCAGGTGACGCTGCAGTTAGACTGGAAACTAGAACGCGACCGTCACCAGCACGACATAGAGGATCGGTGATATTAACCGTCAAAGCATTCGTAGAATTTTCTGTAAAAGTATTTGCACCAAATGGCTTAGTACTAAAATCTACGTCAAGTACTTTTGTTGTAAGCGATGTATCAGAGTAAATCACTAAACGATGTACGTTCCCTACAAGTGGATCGTTTGTATTCCGCTGGCCGACAAATAATGTGTCGGTTGAAGTCGGTATACCGACAGAAGAAAGTGTTTGAGTAGTACCTAACTGAGTCCAGGTTACTCCATCCGGGGATGTGTAGAACGTCACAAGGTTTGCACTATCAGACCATGAGAACCTTACCCAGCCAGTTGAACCTGCTGCAAA
Source organism: uncultured Candidatus Saccharibacteria bacterium (assembly GCA_964615565.1). Classification (GTDB taxonomy): domain Bacteria; phylum Patescibacteriota; class Saccharimonadia; order Saccharimonadales; family AWTP1-31; genus CAZTPC01. The sequence goes on along the minus strand of CAZTPC010000021.1, from coordinate 4,874 downwards.
TACCGTTGTTACAGATACACTACTAGTTGCTTGAGCATTACCCACAAATACGTTTAGGTTACCCGTAATACCGATTCGAAATACATACCCTGCGGTAAGCGCAACGTTATTCTTGGCCACAACGGTGCCATATGCGCCCGTGGACCAGGAAGGCATCGTTAACTTTGCAACAATTGAAATATCGCCTGATACTCGAAGCACTGGAGCATCGGCAACATACACGCCAGCCGTAGTACCACTCTGGCCGAATCCAAAAGCTTGATATCCATTGTTCACGCCACTTGCGATCCAGTTCTTTACGGTGTTTATAGAACCACTCGTAAAAAGAACGCTCCTCTGTGGGCCAATTTGGAGAGTGTCAAAATAGTTGTTCCCACTAATATTTAGTTGGTGCATAGATGTCGCCACAGTGTGGCGTAATGTGCCGTACGCAACATTACCGCCACCAAAAGTCCTAAAACCATTGTTGTTCGGGTTAACTACAATTGTTGAATTGGTAGCATTAATTGTGTATCCCGCCCCAGATACGGACCAGAAAGTCGTGTAAGTTAAAGTAATTGTTGTTGACCCAAAGTTAACCGTCCGCACAGCCGACCCTGAAGACTGGAAGGCTGATCCACTAATATCATAATTGTTAGTAGTAAACGTACCTGCTAAGACAGACAAGTAGAAGCTAGTGCCCAACCAGTTGTCCTGCAAACTGTACGAGCCACCGGGTGCTATTATCTGAGTGCCGTAACCGTTATCCGTCCATGTTTTACCAGCTGTCGTGATGGTATGCGCTGATCTTCCTCTCATATTAATCTGCGTCACGCCCGTGACTGTTAACGTCATGCTACTTGAAAGTGTGAGTGTGCCATAAAATGATACAGAGTTTGGAATTGTAAATGTTCGAGTAAACCCCGTAAATACCATGTCTGCGCCAAGCCTTGGCATATCCGCACTATAATTTCCAACACCGGAGCTTGCGTTAAAAAAAACATTATCCTGCGGCAGTGGTACACTTGCCCCCGAGGGCCCTCCACTTGAAGCAGACCACATCGAAGTTGATGACCAGTTGCCAGCTGCTACTGCGTAGCGATCTACTCCTGCTGGGAAAGTAGCATTAACATTTCCGAGCGCATCACCACACCCCGCTAAAGCAGCTGCAGGAGAAATACTAGAAACTTTGAAGTCATCAAATTGGTTAATTGGGCCGCCATTGTTGGTTCCGCCAAGGCCCACTCTAGTCCCCACCATAATATCGCTAACCGCGGGGCTCAAATTAAGAACACTAACAATTGCCCCATTACGCCGAATTATTATTATCTGGCCTAAAAGTTCAAAACTGATCACATCATTTACCAGGACAGTAACGCCGGTAATCGTACTAAGGTTGACATAAACGCCGGATAGCACGTAACCGCAACTCAAACCGCCCGACTGATTAATCCTGACGGTAATAAATGTACTTGCATCTACCCATGCAGCAATAATTTGCCATGACGAGTTTCCACTCGCTCCAAGACCAGAGACCTTTGCCTCTACGCATACATTCCTGGTCCCTGCATCAACAGTGATGGTTGCGATTGGGGAAGAGCCAAGATTAGTTTGTACCAGATTAGAAGCAATATTCCATGTGCCAGAAGAAGGGGCGCTCCAAACCATGCCAGTTCCACCGTTAGCTGCATCCGTCGTACTGCCACCCAATGAGCTATTCGCTCGGTTAAATGAATCCGATGTAATAACGGTACCTAGGGTATGTGTTTCAAAAACTATATCCATAAGATCAGCGTTCGTAACCGTGTGTGATGCGGCAAGAACTACGTATTGATTGCCTGCCAACGAGGTAGCAACTCCTAGCCTGTTTATCACGGAATTTCCAGTGCAATTAAAAGTTCCACTACAAATCACGTTTCCCGCAACTATAAGCGAATCAGTCTTTACGGCCGTTCCGGTACGGGTAAAGTTAGCGCACCTCAATGTACCTACAATCGCTGCGCCGGTATTTTGCATAATTACATCATTCCAAACAAAACCAACGGATGTACCCCAGTTGCCTGCATTTGCCGTCGGCGTAACATTAATTGTCGATGTCCCGGCAATCAGTGTTTGATTGGTTCCTGCCATGTTTATTGGAGTATTCGATAAAACTAAGTTGATCGCACTCGATCCCAATATCAAAGATTTTATGCCCGACCCAGAACTCGTTAAATTTCCTGCCGTGACAGCTTTACTGTTTGTATCAAGAGTCCCTGCAGTCAGTGTTAGGGTACCATTTGACCCAAAGTTAATATTGTCCTGAAATGTCCACCTTCCACCCACGCCGCTAAAGGCATAGGCGTTAGCTGGCCCGGAGTTAAATACTTTACCGTTTGTTGTTATTGGCCATCCAACTCCACCATTATCTGTTGTGGCTAAAAAACTCCAAAACACACCATTAACGGTTAGCGTCATCGACGAAGAGAGTGTGAGACCGCCGTAGATATTTAGCCCAGCGTTACTTATAAGTGTCCCTGTATATCCTGTGAAATCGACGTTTCGGGCGTTTGCTGCAACACTAATAGTTACTGTAACTGTACCTGATGCGGCAGTAAAAAAGACATCATCAGCACTTGTTGGTACGGCTTGCCCACCTGCACCGCCAGACGTTAACGCCCATTTAGTCCCGGCGGTAGCATCCCATGTACTCGTACCACCAACCCAATATCTATTTGCCACGTGTTAGACCTCAACGTAGGTTACGTGTCCACCAACCGCCACAGCAGCGGATAAGTTGATGTTGAGCGCTTCACCACTGACAGTTTCGAAGTGACCAGTTGGAGCGTAAGCACCCGATACACCGCCGTTAGCTGCCAAGTACAGTAGCCCTGTTTTGTCGCTTGCATTACTTTGGAACTTTATATTCACTGCAGCATTAGCGACTACCACATAACTTATGACTCGAATCTTCTTAGAAGCAACCGATGCCACAACAACCGTAGCGCCAGATGCTGATGCAGTGATTGCTGCAAACTTTGGCGTAACAGCCGTTGAACCAGCATATAGCGCCGATGTGTCTGGAGCACCGGTAGTAGGTACGGCCGTTTGATCAGAAGCGATAACAACAGGCGCCGAGTTGGCCATGCTCGCTTGGCCATTAGGGTTCTGCGGATTGTAACTCATACTTACAAGGTATTATATACGATCCGAGCAGTGAGCGCTTATGCTAAAGAGGATCTAGTGAGCAGGTACAAAAACGTCGACACCCATGCGCCGCGGCGCAACAGGCCTTGATTGCACCTCGATAACTTCACGTACTTGCCGAACTGGCACGGCAGTTGGACCTATTGCATGATCAAGCCCACGCGCAGTAGACATTGCAACATCTTCAAGCGGGATAACAATCGGTATAGCGTTCTTAACCACGTTGATCTCAAACTTTGGTAATGGTTTGTTGACGCTGTTATGTACCCAGACCGCGAATGCCCCAATCTGGAATAAAGCGATAATTGGCAGTGCGACGAGCATTTGGTTGATCGGGTCAACCGTAGGGGTTACTACGCCTGCAAAGATAATCGCGCCGACAATAGCTGGGCGTTGCATATTTAATATCGCACCCGGCGGGAAGCGTCGAATTTTGTTTGCAAAGAATAATGCCAATGGCAACTGAAATGCGACGACCGTACCCAGTATGTAAGCGAATAAGAACTTCACATAGTCGTTCACACTGATTAGCGCTTTAACGTTGTCGCTATTGAACGTCACCAAAAAGTGCAGTGCAGCGGGTAGGCTAATAGTATACGCATACGCTACACCAAGTGCTGTCAGAACTAGTGAACAAGTGATTAAGATAACAACGTTGCGAGTGCTAACTGGTTTAACGGCCGGCCGAGTGAACTGAATAATTTGGTGTAGCAGTACTGGCAGTGCCAAAAGCACACCTACGCCCAGGGCAATTTGCATCACAAAGCTTAGCCCCCCGGCAGGGTTACTGTAGTACAAGGTTTGATTCAGCGGTCGCTGTAATATCTGTTCGACAGGTTTGTGAATCAGAAATCCTAACAGGCTTCCAACGCCAACAACAGCCAAACAAATGGCTGCACGAATTTTTAACTCATTAAGATGCTCTGCGAACGTTTTCATTTTGATTTTAAAGTATTTTTATTTCTATTTATTCAGGTCAAGTATCAGTATAGCTCCGACCTAGGGGTGAGCACAAGCGTTTTAGGATTTAAAAAGCGACTTATTTTTCGTCTTTTTTGGTAGGCTTTTCGTCGCCTTCCATGCCTTTTTTGACCTCTCGGCTAAAACCACCGAGACTACGACCGAGTTCTGGCAACTTTTTTGCACCGAATAACAGTAGTAGCACTAGTGCGATCAGTAGTAATTCCGGCAGGCCAAGTCCAAAGATTTCCATGTGTTCCCTCTTATCTCTTTATGCGATAACCAAATTATACCATGTTGAAGCATACTTGGCCTCCTCTGTTGACAAAGCGTAAGCGTGGTATAATTGGGGCAATCACGAGGGGAAAAGTGGCAGCCAATAATCAGCTTCGAAAGCTAATGGAGACACCGATGAGTCGCAAGGAGTTCTTGCGATATATGGGTATTATGTTTCTTTCGATGCTCGGTGTTGGCAACGTGATCTCAACGATACTAAAGAGCCACCACAAAGCTGCGCCGGCCCTGAAAGAACGCACTGGATTTGGCGGCGGAAAGTACGGCGTCTAGGAAATGCCCACACCGCAACGACTTCCCTCGGTTAACGGTGACGATGGCGTCTGGGGCGATATCCTCAATCAGTTCCTTGAAAAGGAACACTATCATAATGGCGTCGACGACCAAGCGAACGGCGGGCACCAGAACGTTACAATTCAACCTGGCACAACTAACCCCGGAACAGCTCCTCTTAA
>CAZTPC010000020.1:0-16760 GCA_964615565.1 uncultured Candidatus Saccharibacteria bacterium | reverse complement strand
GAAAGCATATTAAGCGCGAAACTGACCTCAAGATTAGATTTCCCTATGATCCCCCAGAAAGATGATCTGGTTGATAGGCGCAAGGTGAAAGTGCGGTAACGTATTGAGCCGAAGCGTACTAATAGGGACAATGACTTTTTATATCCAAGATTTACCTACCTTTTTGGAGGGTAAGTTTTGGAAGCAAAGACATTTTGACTAGTTATTGGTGTAGATCAAACACATACACCACCGTTTGTCACATTTACATATAATTCATGAACTCCTTTATGGACATCGATGCACATCTGTTTACAGATGCAATTTCGGTGCCCATAGCGTGAGGGAAACACCTGTTCCCATGCCGAACACAGCAGTTAAGCCTCATAGCGGTTACAATACTTGGGTCATCAAGCCCTGGGAAAATAGCAAGGTGCCGAATTATCATTAAGACCTCCGGAACGGAGGTCTTTTTGTTTGGTCAGTTTTAATCTAGTATATGATTACTTTGCCAGGGGTAGGACTTGGGTATTTGGTAGTGTGGCTATAACTTGGCCCGTAGTTAGGATCTTTGACTTTCGAAGTCCACTGCCAATAATCGCTCTATCTAAGTTCGCAACTTTAGTATCTACCAGAATTGGCCAGTCAGGAGGTAACCCAATGGGGTTTATGCCACCAAATTCCATGCTGGTTAACGAAGTAGCCTCATCCATAGGGGCGAATGATATTTTTCTGGCGTCAAGAGTGCGACGTATCACATTGTTAACATCTGCCTGGTCTGTGGCTAGAATCATGATTGCTGCGTATGTGACCTTCTCGCCGCGTTTAGCCTTAACAATTACGCAGTTGGCCGAAACCTCGAGTCCTATGTCATATTGCTCACAGAAGGCTGCTGTGTCGGCCAGAGAGGGGTCTATTTCTGAGACTAGTACCTCACCAAGCTTGTTCGCAGTAGTAGCATCCTTTGTTGGAGTGGCAAGTAGATGGGGTGAGTTTTCCACCTCAGTAAAATTCAGTTTTCCGTACTGCATCTTAATCTTCAGAGCCAATACAAAAGGTAGCAATCTCTTCGATAAGATCGTAAGGGATCGGCTTATCTAGATAGAACCGTACTGTCCCTTTAGAAGTATCATAGTCTTTTAGCTTTGAACTAAAGGTGGCGACTCCTGCTGCGCCCGGGTAGATGCTGACGTGCTTTTCATATCCACCAAAATGAATAACCCTTTTACCAATGCGATAGGTCGGAATTCCATAGCTAATCTTCTCCTCGGCCTTTGGAGCTACAGAAGTTATTAGCTTCCTGAGCTTGGCAAGTGTTGGCTTTGCTGCATCAGGAGCCAGCGCGATGTATTCGTCTACATCTTTATAGGTTTGCATGCTCATATCTCAATTATACATAACTCTTCACAGGGGTATACTATATAAGCATGACAAAACTAGTAAGCATATCAGGCATAATTTCAAAAGTTACAGATCTTAAGAAAACCGCGGACTTTTACGAAGGTATCGGTTTTTTAACGACAAAGAATGAAGAGGATCATTTTGCTCTCAGGCTTAATTGGTTCTGGATGGAGTTTATTGAGTACGAAGGTGACTATGCTCCTTCAGGGCAGTCGATCTACATAAGCGTTGATGACGTAGATGCTGTATATGATGATCTTATATCCAAGGGATACGAATTTACTGCAGAACCTACAGACTACCCATCTGGCAGGCGGGAGGCCATGCTAAGCGACCCAGATGGCTATTGGTTAGTGTTTTTTGCTAAGAAGTGAACGTTGTATCCATTACACCGGCTAAGGTGTTAAATATCTCATTCCTGAAACAATTCTTAAATATAATCAATATTAATTGACATTAGCGCAATAGAATGGTAATATTCTAGTAATTCTGAAAGGGATAAGAGAAGCGGGTGGCCTTCTTCACATCTTTGTCAGAGTCTGGGTGGGGCAATAATCTAAAGGGAGGCCTAGACTATGGCTGGAACAAAAGAAGGTGGCCGCGCAGCTGCTGCTACAAACAAAACTAAGTATGGTTCAGACTTTTACGCCAAGATCGGCGCAAAGGGCGGTAAGAAAGGTCGCACAGGCGGCTTTTACGCTAACCGTGAACTAGCTCGAATTGCTGGCGCTAAGGGTGGAAAGATTAGCCGACGCACAAAAGCTAACTAAGTTTAGTTACTGTTCATAAAAACACTTCTGCCTAGCAGGGGTGTTTTTATTTTGTAACTAACTTTCTTCGGTATGACCGACATTGCCGCGAGCGAGAAACTTCCCATGTAGTGTTGCAATTAAAACAACTGTATACGCTAGTTTTAATCTGTTGGCCCGCACTAGTGCAGTGAGGACAAGTACTGCGGAGGTAGAGCCATTCACGGTATGTGTCTAGGCAATCCTGAATGTGATTATCAGGGATTTCAATTTTTACTTTTTTAGCAATCTCCTGGGCCTTATTCCATGCAGCGAGCTCTAGCTTTACCAGTTCAAAGTCAGAGGTAAATGTGGTGTGATCGAGTAGGGCATGACCGACTTCATGTAGTAACGACCAGCTGCCAGACTCTTTCGAAAGTAGTTCATCTACGAAGTTGACAACTTTCTTACGAGGCGACCAATAGAAACTGTCGCTGGCAACAAAACTAACTTCTGGGTATGTAGCCTCAAGTGTGCGTATAAGACTTTGGGCCACTATGATCCCTTTACGAGGGAATAGCACCCGTATATGACCGCTTCTTCTGGATGTTGTGCTTGTCTAATAGGAGGTATTGGCACTATCGGTAATGCGTACTTCTTGAGTTCTGCGGTTAGAGGCTTCTCGAATTTACTGAAGTGAGAACCTACGCCACCCCCAAGGATGATAACCTCTGGTTGTATAACGGCGATAAGCTCGATTAAACCTATGGCGATGTTGTGGGCAATCTCGGACCAAACCTTCTTATCTGTTATTTCGCTTGCTCGCTTACCATACGTTGCTACGATGGCACGCCCTGATGCAAAGTCTTCCCACTGCATCTGCTTACCTTTGTGCTCAAACCACATTTGGCCACTCTCACTATCGGCCATGTTTGTTTCTATAACACCATCTACGATAAGACCAGCACTAATGCCAGTGCTTACGGTTACATAAAGTACTTTACTAAACTCACTTTTGATAAGTTGTGCTTCTGAGAGCGCTGCAAGTTTTGCGTCATTCTCGATAATAACGGGGCAGTGAAGTCTCTTCTCGATGTCTGCTTGGATAGGCACGTTCTGCCAAGGGCGATTGCCAAAGGCTATCCCTACCCCAGCTTTACGGTCGAGGCGGCCGGGTACGGCGACTGCAATCTTATCGAAGTCGTTATTCTGTAGCTGGGAGACCTCACTAACAAGATCTTTGATAAGATCGGGATACTTTTCTTTGGTAGGGAATTTGCGTTGCTCAAGAATCTTGCCAGACTTACTGAAAACAGCAAGTAATACTTTTGTAGCCCCGATATCTACCGCCAAATACATACACCCAAGTATAGATGACTGTTGGCATGTACAAAAGCTCGAAAACATCATTACAACAGTTGATAACAGATACGTAACAGTGTATAATTCGGAGGAAATCTGATCGGAATCACAGCTTACGAGTTGCCGCAGAACAAGGAGGCATGTAACTCATGTCAAAAACAAGTGTGACGATGGACGACCTATTGGCGTCTAGCGATATCAAACAACTAAAAACAGGGGACGTCGTTGAAGGCGTTATCACCTCTGTAAGGAAGCACGAGGTCTGGTTGGACCTTGGCGCTAACGGTGTTGGAGTAGTACTCCGAAGAGAGATTGGCCACGGCCAGAAGCTAGAAATTGGGGAACAAGTTACTACCAGTGTAGTAGACCCAGAGATGGATGAAGGATACGCTCTGCTTAGCATGAAGCGAGCCGTTAAAGACAGAGGTTGGGATGAACTTCAGCGGATCTTCGAGGCTGGCGAAATTATCGAGGTAACTCCTTATGACGCAAACCGCGGTGGTCTACTAGTAGAGATGGAAGGTATCCGAGGATTCCTACCTGTTTCTCAGCTTGCAGCTGGCCATTACCCCCGTGTATCTGGCGCTGACAAGGACGAGATCCTTCAAAAGCTTAACGCTCTAACGGGTCAGGCACTACGCGTACGCGTACTGGATGTTAGCCGTAAGGATAATAAGCTTATCTTCTCAGAGAAGGAAGCTACTAAAGATGATATGCAATCACGTTTCGCTGAACTTAAGGTTGGTGACGAAGTAGAAGGTATCGTAACTGGTGTTATCGACTTCGGTGCATTCGTAAACGTAGACGGTATCGAAGGTCTAGTCCATATCTCAGAAATCTCTTGGGAACGTGTGGAAGACCCTCGTGAATACGTAAAGACTGGCCAGACAATCAAGGCTAAGATTATTGCTATCGATAAAGACCGTCTTTCACTTAGCATGAAGCAAATGCAGGATGATCCATGGCTCAACGAAGTCAAAGCTTTTGAAAAAGGCCAGACCGTAGAAGGCAAAGTTACTCGAATTACACCTTTCGGTGCATTCGTGCAGCTTAGCCCAAGCGTAGAAGCTCTCGTTCATGTTTCAGAGATGAGCAACGACGATGGCGTAGACCCAGAGAAGATTTTCCAACTCAATGAGAAAAAGCAGTTCAAGGTACTCGAGATTGATACCGAGGCTCGCAAGATCGCATTGAGCCTTAAAGACGCAAACTAGTCCGCACCAGACAAATTAACGGAAAGGAGCACTCACATGGCTGACCGCACGATCGAGATTGAAGACCAGATTACTGTCGGCGCTTTAGCCGAAAAGCTCCTATTGCCAGCTACCAAGCTCATCGGTGAGCTAATGAAGAACGGTATCATGGCAACCGTTAATGAGCGGATTGATTTCGACACAGCCCAGATTATCGTAAGTGAACTAGGGCTTGATATTGAGCTCGCAAGGCACTCAGAAGAAGCACCAGTTGCTGTTCGTGAGAAACGTAAAACAAATGAAAAGGGGGTCACTCGACCCCCTGTTATTGCTGTGATGGGTCACGTCGACCACGGCAAGACAAGTTTGCTCGATGCCATCCGTGGCGCTGATATTGCTAAAGGTGAAGCTGGCGGAATCACCCAGCACATCTCGGCATACCAAGTTACCCACAAGGACCGAGCAATTACTTTCCTTGATACCCCTGGTCACGAGGCCTTTGCTGCGCTTCGTGAGCACGGAGCATTATTAACAGACGTTGTGGTGATTGTTGTCGCAGCAGATGATGGTGTTAAACCTCAGACTATCGAAGCTATCCGTTTTGCACGCAAGGCTGGTGTTAAGATTGTCGTTGCTGTAAACAAGATTGATAAAGAAGGTGCAAATGTACCACAGCTTAAGCAGCAACTTGCTGAACATGAAGTCCTCGTTGAGGAATGGGGTGGTGATACGGTTGTAGTAGAGGTATCTGCCAAGACAAAACAGGGTATACCCGAGTTGCTTGATATGGTGCTGCTTGTAGCTGACGTAGAGGACCTCAAAGCTGAGGTCGATGTTCCTGCTACTGGTTTGATCATTGAAGCACATCAAGAGCAAGGACGTGGCCCTGTGGCCATCTGTCTGGTCGATGAGGGCGTGTTGAAGCCTGGTGACTTTATTGTGGCAGGTGGAACGTACGCAAAAGTGCGTAACCTGGAGACAACGCTCAAGAAGCCAATTAAAGAAGCTGGTCCTTCAACACCAGTTCTTATTACCGGGTTCAAGGAATTGCCACGCTTTGGTGACGAGTTCCAGGTAGCAACCAATGAAAAGGCTGCTAAGACTATGGCTGCCGACAACGCTTTGCAGAAGAAGCATACCGAAGCTCGACAAGATATCGGTAGCAGCGAGCTTATCCGCATGATCAACCGCAACAATCAAGTAACTGAATTGCCAGTGATCATTAAAGCTGACGTACAGGGTTCCTTGAAGTCTGTTATTGATAGCGTTCGAACACTCGATAACGAAGAAGTCATGGTTCGTATCGTTGGTAGTGGCGTTGGTGCGGTTAGCGAGAATGATCTTCACCTTGCCAACTCAAGCGGTGCGATTATCTACGGTTTTAGCACTCAGCTGCCGACAAGTATCAAACGACTTGCTAGCCGAGATAAGGTAAGTATTCGTTTGTACAGTATTATTTACGAACTGATTGATGATGTAAAAATAGAGCTCACTAAGCTGCTTGCCCCTGAGATCATCGAGAAAGACATGGGTACGCTCACAGTTAAGGCTATCTTTAAGTCCACCAAGACCCAGGTTATTTGCGGTGGAGAAGTAACTAGCGGCAAATTAGAATCACCCGCAATCGCTAAGGTGTTCAGAGGTAAGGAAGAGCTCGCTGAGGTTAGTATCTCGAACTTGAAGCGTGGCCCTCAGGACACAAAAGAAGTCTTCGAAGGCGAGATGTGTGGGATTAGTATTGATACGACCAGCCGTCTTGAGCTCGCTGAAGGTGATCAGATTAGATTATTTACTAGGGAGAGTGTTGTAAGACACCTATAGGTTATCGCAATGGAAGGACGCCCTCGTTTCGACCAAGAACAGCCGAGTGTAGATGCAGATGACTCAAAAGAGTCGCCAAAAAAGAAGCGTAAAGCCAGAAACTTTAGTCTCGGTAGTCTAGTTGAGCGCCCCAAGACGGCTGACACGGAGACTAGTGAACGTGGTAATGAGAAGCCAGAAAGCCGTTCACTCTTAGCGAGGTATGAGCGTATTAGGAACCGCAAAGATGTTCGTCCGCTCATGGGCGAAGTCCAGCCGGTCGAAGAGAGGCCGCAGTCGCTAGAGACGCTTGTTGGCAGCAGCCGTGAAGAAGAGCCTAAAGCACATGATACTGATCGAACCACAGAGAAGTTGGACAAAGAGTTAAGCCACTACGATATGAGTGAGGTCTCGTCTGTAGACGCACTGCATGAGCCTGTTGATGAGGCTGCTCCAGGTCAAGAAGTTGAGCCAGGTGCCGACGAAGCCCAGCTTGTACCCGATCGTTACGAGTGGCGCCCATTGATTATTGAGTCAGATGAGAATGACTCTCAGCCTAGTGCGGAAGCGGCCGTTTTGCCTAGCCATGATGTTACAGCAGAGTACCCGGTAGGCGCAGTATCAGCTGGCGATCATGAACAAGAAGAAGGTTCTCATACTATTGAAAACGATCTCCTGGGCCCCGAAGCATCTGAGGCTCGTGAGGATGGTGACGCTGCTGCCGAGACTAGCCCAGAAGCTAGTGCTGACACTGGTGAACGTCCATCCGAGGTCCCGATTCCGCCAATAGCTGAACCAGAGAGTATTGAGACAATCCTCCGAAGACGTGCTGCTGATATGGAAGATGGTCCTGGTGGCCCTAGCTCCAGTGATCATGAAGATATAGATGACCATAATTACGATCCAACTACGGTTATAAACCACAATCATACGCACAATGAGACAAACATATATAACGAGAACAAAAACTTGGGCCTACATCTTCTCAACTATGCGTTAGCACGACGCAGAGATAGTAGGGATCGCAACGTAGTAAATAAGCAATTCAAGAAAGTCGATGCAAAATTTGAAGAGATGTCTATGCGACAGAAAGTGCTTGAGCGTGAAAAAGAGTTGTTAGAAAAACATCGGAAAGAACAAGAAAGAGCTTCTGAAATGATGACCGTTTTTGATAGGAGCAGGTCAATCGAGAAGAGTAACGTTGATAGAACAACAACGGATAAAACTGAAAATAACACTGAACTGCGCGCTGAATCACTGGAAACAAAAATGGCATTCCAACGATCTCCAGAGTCTGAGTTGAGTAGTAAATCTATGGCCGCGGCTGGTGTCGAGCGATTTACAGCTAGCCCTGAATCTAAGGGTATTGTTTCGGAAAAGGTATTCGAGCAGAGGCACGAAATTAAAGACCAGGGTCAGGCACCTGCGGTTTCAACTTTGGCATATGGAACGCAGCAACAAGTGCTGCAGCAACCTCAGCAGCTGTTGGGCGCAGATCCTGCACAACAAATGTATACAAATTCTCACCAGCCAGATAGTGGTCAGATACTACCGACACAGGAAGAAAATAAAACGGTGAATTATAAAGAAGCCGCAGCAACAGGGGCATGGGGAGCCATTGTGGGTACTATAGTGTTCATTTTGTTGTATGTACTAACTAGGTAGCGTTCTGTTAGAATAAAGGCAGGAAAATATATGTTTAAACTAGACGATAACTTACTTATAGAACTTGGTCTTGGCAGCCTCCCGGCAGCCGAGAAGAATAGAATGCTTAGTCATATCTATGAGACTCTCGAGATGAGGGTTGGTATGAAGTTGGCACAGCGTATGACCAATGAGCAGCTAGACGAGTTCGAGGCTTTTATCGATAGAAGTGACGAAGCGGGAGCGCTTAAGTGGCTCGAAACTAACTTCCCAAACTACAAACAAGTAGTCGCTGAAGAACTTGAAGCACTTAAGGGCGAAATAAAGACCGCAGCTCCACAGATCGTCGCCGCCAGCCAACAGGCTGCCGCAGCAACTGTACCGGCTCCACAGTCATTCCAGCCTCCGATTACTGCCCAACAAACCCCGTTGCAGCCACTGCAGCCGGCTGTACAACCTTTTTCGCAGCAACCATTGCCACAAAATCCCCAACAAGTTGATCAGTTTACCCAGCCGGTAGCTAATGGGCAATTTGGTCAGCCAACTCAGGCTCAGCCATTACAGTCGCAACCAGCTCAGCCTATACAAATGACTCCACCACAACCATATCAAGGGCAGTTTCCGGCTCCTCCTTCTATGCCAGGTTCACCGCAAGACATTTCGACTTTCGGCCAGACACAACCTCCTGCCCAGTATCCTCCGGCTGCCTAGTCCTTTAGCCGGTTTGCGTATCCGGCAAGAAAAGAACTTATATCCATCTGTTTTTTGCCAGAAGGCTTAATCTGATCAATTGATAATCGCTGGCTAGCCGTCTGTATACACAGAGAGTCACGGGTAACGGTAAGATTGCCTATATCCCCATCGCCGTCGACGACATGAGCCTTAATAATAGTTACTTCAAGGTCTTTCAGCTTTGTTCTGGTGCCTGGCCACCCTATATATGCTCGAACTTCTCGTTCGAGTTCTACTGCAGACTTCTTAAGGTCTAAAACGCCATCCTCTTTTGTAAGCCGTTTGGAATAGCTGACAGCTCTGTTTGTTATAGACTGGTCCAACCCAACCTGTTTTTGTGAGTAGATTTCAGGTAGTTGGGCGGTCAGTAGGGCATCACTAAGCAGGATTAGTTCGTGTGTCAGCTCTGGCGTTGTGATGTCGTCAGGAATATCAAATTCACCGTAAGAGAACAATGGGCCTTCGTCCATTGCTTCAACAACCTTCATTAAACTTACACCGGTTTGTTTTTGGCCAGATAAAATAGCAAAAGTTATAGGATCTGCTCCCCTTAAATCAGGAAGTATCGAAAAGTGACTGTTAACTATCCCTAAAGGGAAGTAGTTAATTACTTCCTGAGAGATGATAATCCCAAAATCTATTAGTACGGCAAGCTTGCTCTTCACTGGCGCGCCTGCCATTAAATTGTCCAACTCAGCTTTGCTTGAAGCTGTTAGTACGGAAACGTTTAACTCTTTGGCTACATCAATAACTGGGGCTGATCCTCGGTGGTGCGCAGGAGTGGGTTTTGTAATAACTGCTTCAATAGAAAAGTTCTTAGCGAGCATTTCTAGAGATTCGGCAGCTACCGGACCAGTGCCGAAGAAGACGAGCGGTGGGATATCTACTCGATCCATAGAGTTTTATTGCCCTTAACGTCTTTTTCATAGTCTAGGGGTTCGAGTTTGCCTTTGTCTGTAAGTTCAAAAAAGGCCTCTTCTTGACCTATGATGTGGTCGATGAAGAGTTTGCCGTTTGTGTGGTCTACCTCGTGCTGAAGCACGCGGCTCAAGAAGCCAGTTGCAGAGAAACGAATGGGCTTACCGTCGATATTGAGTGCTTTAATGCGGACTTTATCGTGCCGAGGGACATACCCATAAACAGATCGAATACTGAGACACCCTTCGTAGTCATACGTAATCTTACCTTCAAGTTTTACTATTTCAGGGTTAATAAGCGCCGTATAACGGGGCTCGACTTTGTGATCAAAGTCTTCGCGGACAATTACTACTCTGTAGAGTTCGTCTATCTGAACAGCGGCCAAGGCAACGGTAACTTCGTGCTCACGGCTATTGTCCCAATCAAGTACAGCCGACTCCATATCCTCAACTAGCTGACGGATCTGGTCGGTAATAATCCCGACTTTTTTAGAGCGTTGCCTAAGGTGCGGGTTTGGGAGTGTGATAATTGCGTTACGGTCTACGGACATTAGCGCCTATTATAACAGATTAGAAGGATCTATATCATGAGACCAATTTGCGGGCAGGTTTTCGGCGATATCAACAAGTATCTGGCGTTGTTTTGCCCGCACTACTAGTTGCCATGTATAGAAGTCTCCATGTTTTTCATGAAACGCTGGAGTTGGACCCACGACTTCGATGTTGCGAACTTCTTGCAACAGGGCGGTTCTGAAGCTAGTTGCTGCTTGCTGGGCGCTGGATCTGCTTTTTCTCTTGACCATTAGTTTGAGAAGGTGAAAATACGGTGGGAAGCGATGTTCTTTGCGAGTTTGAACCTGCTGGGTATAGAATGTTGTCCAATCTTTATTGACTGCTGCCTCGATTGTATGGCTGTTTGGGTTGAATGTCTGGATGACGACCGTTCCATCGCCATGGCCTCGGCCGACGCGCCCGACTACCTGTGTGAGGAGTTGGTACGTTTGCTCTTCGGCAGTGTAATCAGGGAAGTAGAGGCTGCTATCCGCGGCAACCACACCCACAACTGCAAGTTTAGGGAGATCAAGGCCCTTAACGAGCATTTGTGTACCAACAACAATATCTACATTACCGTCTCGTACATCTTTGTAATGGAGATCAAGCCTTTCGTCTTTTTTGTTGTCTGTGTCGAAGCGTCTGACAACTGCACTCGGGAACAAGCCGATCAACGCCTCAGTTACGGCTTTTGTTCCAATACTCTTAAAGACAATGTCAGGGCTACCACAAACAGGGCAGTTTAATAGGGGTGGAGCATGATAGCCGCAAGTATGGCAGCGCATGTTGTGCGTATCGCTGTGATACGTCAGCGGCAGATCGCAATTAGGGCATGATGCTTGCCAATCTGAGTTTTGGCACATAACAATTCTTGCCGTACCTCGACGGTTAAGAAACACTAGTGATTGTCGCTTGGTAGAAAGGCTTTGACCTATCTCTTCTAGCAAGGTGTCTGACAGGAATGGGTGTCGGCCAAACTGGCTCCTGTCGTTCCCGTCAATGATTTTGGTCGTCACTGTGGTTTTTTGGCCATTAGCGTTCTCGGTTAGGCGAATGATGGGTATATGCTTGGCTTCCAGGAAGAAGTATTCACTGACCAAAGGGGTGGCTGTTCCAAATACTAACAAGGAATCATGCAGTTCGGCTAATTTGGCTGCAACTCGCAGCGCATTATATCGAGGGCTCTGATCTTGTTTATATGCGCCATCGTGCGCTTCATCTACTACGATTAACCCAACCGAACGAAGTGGCACGAAAAGTGCAGACCGAGGTCCTACTACCACGAGAGGTCCCTTACTATATAACACCTGTAACCACAGGTCGCGGCGCGCCGCCGCAGTTAGTCCTGAGTGAAAGACCACGACTGGCGCAGGAAGGTGCGATAGATTGTCTGCGAGCTGAGAAGTTAACCCTATCTCCGGAGTGAGAACTATGACACTTTTCCCGTCAGCAAGACATTGCTCGGCTAACTCGGAATAGATTCGGGTTTTACCCGTACCCGTATCGCCGTGAATAAGACTAGTCCGCTCTTTACTAGCCCCTATCGCTGCGATGGCTGCCCGTTGCTCTTCTGATAGCGGTGGGAGGGGTATACGTGGACTGGTATTTGCATGCAGGGTTTCGGGTATCTTTAGACTCTTCAATAAGTTACTAGGGATAAACTGGGATACCACAGTGCCACTCGGAGATGGATAGTATTGCCCTAGCCACGAAGCAAGGATGGCAGTTGATGTGGGTAATGGCTCCTCGGTCTGAATTGCCAAAATAGGTTTTACTGCAAAACTTGGCTTAGATGTGACCTTGATTACAATACCTGAAACCTTGGCGCGGCGGAGCGGGACAGAGACAATTGTGCCAACTTCAATCTGGCCCTCAAAGCAGTAGGTTAACGCCTCACTTCCGTGGTAAGTATTACTTCCAACCATGACCTCAAAGTAGTTCATACCCCTATTATAGACATAGTTAGCAGACAAGTATTGAATTAGGTCAAAAGAATGGTTATACTAAGTTAGTCGTTGTTCTAATGACAATAAAGAAGCTTATGTTAGACGTATTTATCACCTCCCGAGTTCGACGCAAGATCATAGTGGTCTATGCAAAGTACCCAGATTTTAAAACTCACGTTCGTGGGCTAGCTAAGCTCATCCGTGAAGATGCCGGAAATATCCAGCGCGAATTAAAGCGACTAGAAAAGATTGGTTTCCTTATTTCTGAGAAGCAGGGCAATACCAAGATTTATCACACCAACAAACACTTTGCTATATTTAAAGAACTCCAGAGTATCGTTCTTAAGTCACAGCGACTTAATCAAAAGAAGTCTAACCCTGCATCAAACGCCTAAGTTCTACCTGGGGTTGCTATTCTGCCTCTGTTAACATATAATCTACACCTATGATTCAAGTAACACGTAAAGACGCAAAAGAATCGTTCGAAAACCTTCTTCGCCGTTTCAACCGAAAGGTTCAGCAATCCGGCGCACTTGCTGCTGCAAAGCAAGCACAGTACTTCGAGAAGCCAATGAGCAAACGAGAGCGACGCCTAAAAGCTATCGTTCGTCGTGAGCGCAAGGCTATCAAGGTGAAGAAGCTCAAGCTTGGTATTCGCTAAGATCATCGATCGATCAAAAACCCCTGTCTTTTCAGGGGTTTTTTAGTTTGTTACACTAAAGGTAATTATGACAATAAAAGAACAAATTGAAGCAGACATCAAGCAAGCCATGCTCGGTGGCGATAAGACACTTGTAACAACCCTTCGGGGGCTTAAGAGCGCAATACTTTATGCGGAGGTAGCCGAAGGTAGTAGAGAAGAAGGTCTGGGTGAAGAAGCGGTAATTACCTTACTCCAAAAAGAAGCCAAGAAACGTGCGGAAAGCGCAGATCTATACAAACGTGGCGGTAATACCGAGAAGGCTGTTGCAGAAGAAGCCGAGAAAGAAGTAATCGCTAAGTACTTACCGGAGCAAATGGATGAGTCCGAACTTGCTGAGATCGTAAAGAAACAGGCGGGAGCACTATCTATTACAGAAGTCCAACAGATGGGTCAGCTAATAGGTGCGGTTAAGAAAGAAGCTGGAGCTTCAGCAGATGGTTCGGTAATAGCTAGGCTGGTAAAGGAGTATTTAAACTTATGATAGTACTAATGGGTGTCGCAGGTGCGGGTAAAAGTATGCAGGGTCGGCTTCTTGCCGATGAGCGTGGCTACGCATGGATATCAACAGGTGAAATACTTCGAGTGCTCGTCACTGGGAAGCGTCGACAAGAGATGCTCGCTGGGCAGCTGCTAAGTGATGCAGAGATGATCCGTATGATGGACCGCGTTTTTGACCTTATAGATCTTAAGGAAGAGTTTATTCTCGATGGTTTTCCACGAACACTTAAGCAGGCAGACTGGCTAGTCGACCAAGTAGAGATGGGGCGATTTGATCTTACGGCGGTTATTCACCTAACTGCATCAGAAGAACTTGTGCTTGGTCGTCTTACTCAGCGCGGACGCCAAGATGACACCGAGGCAGCTATTCGCAAACGTTTCGACGAATATGAGGCAGTTACGCTCCCAATCCTAGAAGACTTCCGTAAACGTGGCGTTACGGTTCATGATATCGATGCTGCGCCAGCGCCACAGATAGTTCACGATAAGATTGCCGAGCTCTTGTAATGTATACCAAGGTTAAGAATACTCACGAGATTGAGGCAATGCGAGAGAGTGGCCGGCAATTGGCCACTGTTCTTGAATACTTGCGGGGCCAAGTCGAGCCAGGTATGACTACCAAAGACCTTGCTGACCTTGCCGCTGAAAAGCTACGAGAACTTGGCGGGAAGCCGGCATTTTTAGGCTATCAAGGCTTCCCGGATGTGATTTGCATCTCACTAAATGATGAGGTTGTGCACGGCATCCCAAATAGAGATCGAGTGATTAAGAACGGTGATATTGTTAGTCTGGACTTTGGCGTAGCAGTGGATAGGATGATCACGGATGCAGCTATAACTGTTGTTGCTGGTACAACGTCTGATGAGAAGGTTAAGAAGCTTATCCTTGAAACCGAGAAGTCTCTGTATGCCGGGATTGAGGAACTTAAGGATGGCGTGCGTGTTGGGACTATTGCTCAAGCCATAGAAACGGTGTTAAACAAACATCATTATGGAATCGTTAAAGACCTTGTTGGGCATGGAGTAGGACATTTCGTTCATGAAGATCCGAACATTCCAAACTACGGCAGGGCGAACACTGGCCCTGAACTTGAGGCTGGCATGACAATTGCTATTGAGCCCATGGCCACACTTGGTCGAGATGAAGTCTATTTAGGTAAGGATGGTTGGACTATCAAAACCAATGATGGCTCTCTTGCTGCACATTTTGAACACACGATTTTAATCACCGAACACGGATTTGAGATTCTGACACAAGTCTAGTTCGGTGGCTGAACACAAACTATTCAGCAGGACACTTGTAGGCTAAAAGGACAAGCGCTATACTTGACCATATGCGTGAACAACCAGCCCAACATTATTATGGGCTAGACATTGGCACTAACACCGTTCGCTGTGTCATAGGAATGTTAGAGTCCGGCGAAACAAACATTGTATCTGTGATTGGCCACGGAAGTGCTGCTAATAAGGGGATGCGTAAAGGTGTTGCTGTTCGAATTGATGAAGTAGTAGAGGCTGTTACTGAGGCAGTAGCAGAGGCAGAGCGGTTGGCGGGCGTTCATATACCATCTGCAACAGTTAATGTTAATGGGCCTCAGGTTATGGGCATGGATTCTAGAGGTGTTATCGCGATTAGCGCAGCCAACAGAGAGATTACCGACGATGATCGACTTCGAGTCGAAGAAGCTGCAACCATCGTGAAGCTCCCGCCGAACAGGGAGATAATTCAGGTCTTTGCCAAAAACTATCGACTTGATGGACAAGGTGGTATTAAGGACCCAGTCGGTATGCAGGGCGTACGTCTTGAAGTAGATACACATATTGTCACGGCATCAACACCTACACTACGTAATCTTGACCTTGTTCTTGAGAAGGCTCATCTGCCAGCAAACCATCACACTGTATCTAGTCTGGCCGCGGCAGAAGCAGTGCTAACTGGACAGCAGAAAGAGTCGGGCACTGTATTGCTTGATATCGGCGCTGGGACAACCAATCTCGTAGTCCTCGAAGAAGGTGAGGTGCAACATGTTGCAATCATCCCTATGGGTGGAACTAATATTACGAATGACCTAGCAATCGGCCTTAAGACTGATCTCGATATTGCAGAGGCAGTGAAGCTACAGTTCGGTGGCCTAGGCAAATACGCCAAAAAGGGACCACTATCTATTGTTATTAACAAGACTCGTCATGAATTTGATGCCGACGAAGTTCAGATGATCATCGAAGCTCGAGTAGAGGAACTCTTTGAATATGTAGATAAGGAACTAAAACGCATTCAGCGCTCTAGGAAGTTACCTGGCGGTGCTGTATTAGTTGGCGGCACGGCAAATCTCCCTGGTATTGCCGAATACGCAAAGGAACGACTCGAGCTAGCTGCACGTGTTGGGAAACTCCAGCCCCTGGCAGGTCTAATGGACACTGTCCAAGATCCTGCGTACGCTAGCGCGGTAGGTCTTATGCTACTTGATATGCTCCTTGGACCGGCCGCAGAGCAACAGGATAGCGGCAGGCGCACGAATGTGACCGGTATCATTGACGGGTTCATTAGTCGATTTAAGAAGTAACGCATACATAAATTACCCCAGCGTATGATAGAGTATCGACGTCTAGACTTGGGTATTGTTCATTGATAGCTGAAGTGGAATGCAGTATACTTGGATTTGTATTCAAGCAAGAGTTTAAAGGGATAGAAGACACATGCCACAAGTTGCTCCAGCCATAGAAACGTTCGCTCGTATTAAAGTAGTAGGTGTTGGTGGCGCCGGTGGCGCAGCTGTTAATCGAATGATTGAGGCAGGCGTAGACGGCGTTGAGTTTATTGTTATTAATACAGACTCCCAAGCTCTTCACTACTCAAACGCCACAACGAAGATTCATATTGGTAAAGACACAACGCGCGGTCTTGGTGCGGGTGCAGACCCAAGTGTTGGCGAACAAGCTGCCGGAGAATCTATTGATGAGATAAAGAAAGCTATCCAAGGCGCTGACATGGTATTTGTGACGATTGGCGCAGGTGGTGGTACCGGAAGTGGTGCTGGGCATGTGGTCGCACGCGCCGCTAAAGAAGAGGGCATTTTGGTCGTAGGCTTTGCTACCAAGCCATTTGCATTCGAGGGCGAGAAGCGTCGACGTAACGCGGAATCTGCTATCGAGAATCTTCGTGATGCAGTAGATACTCTTATTATCATCCCAAATGATCGACTCTTACAAACTATTGATCGCCAAACACCACTACTCGAAGCATTTAAAGTTGCTGACGATGTCCTTCGCCAAGGCGTGCAAGGGATCTCCGACCTAATTACGCTT
>CAZTPC010000019.1:0-17693 GCA_964615565.1 uncultured Candidatus Saccharibacteria bacterium | reverse complement strand
CATTCTTCAAGGGCTACAAGCCACAGTTCTACTTCCGTACTACGGACGTAACTGGCGAAGTCGAGCTTCCAGCCGACAAGGAAATGGTTATGCCTGGTGATACAATCACCTTCAAGGTAAAACTACTCGCTCCTATTGCTATGGAGCAAGGTCTTAACTTCGCTATCCGCGAAGGTGGCCGAACCGTTGGTGCTGGTGTAGTAACCAAAATCAACAAATAGTCTAACCCTGACTACATAAAAGAGCTCCTCTGGGAGCTCTTTTTGTTTGGTATATACTTGTACTATCAAGGAGAACGCATGGCAGAGTATACTTTTAGTCCAGAAACTTTAGACGGTTCGACCTCGACATTAGAGGTGCGACTTGGCGATACGTGGTCACATGTCACATCCAAGGTATTTCGCGCACGGAGCCTAGCCCGTCTACACGAGAAGCTAGTGGGGACTATCACTATCTCAGGGATGGACGATATGGAACGCGAGGCCGCTCGAGCGGCTCTTTTAGCCCAACTAAAAAACCCGAAGAAAGACTGCAAGAGAGGCTTACATCTAGACAGGACTGAGATTTATGGGCACCTCGAAGCCATAGACGAAGGAACCCTAGTAACTGGAGCGCTCCTGGAACGAAAGATTCATACGGCATACTATAACCGCGGATCCCGCCCTGATGTTATTGGGGACGCGACCAGCCTGCTAGAACTTGCGCCAGACATGATAACCTCAGTGGCGGGAAACTTTGCTGCAGCAGCACAAGTCAGCCTCGAAGAAATGCGTGAACAAATCAAACGGGGCGAATCAACCGAAGGGACGCAGCACCAGGCTGTTGGCATTAGTGCCGAAAGGATGTCTGCGGCAGTTATTGCCACAGCAATGGCTGGTTTTAGGGATAGCCCCCGCATCTTGACCTATATGGGGATTGGGGATGTGCTCGAAAAACAACTCAGTGGAGTAGGAGTGTAGTTTATGGCTCAAATCGATCTTTCAAAACTACCAGATTACCAAGGGCGACTTGCAGAAGTCGTGGCTGAGCAGGGCCCATTTCCAACCAATCATTTCGACCCTTACCGGACCGAAGCGAAACTTCGCGCCGATGAACGTCGATCTGTAGGTGCTACTCTCATGATTAACGAAACTTTTGTATACGACGAGCATGCTGGACCCGTAGAACAGGGTGTGCTGGAGTTCGTAACATACATACCAGCTTTTCCTGCCCACTTACTCACTGATACTGTACAAGTCACGTAACTTATTGTAGAATCAATCTGTTAACTAATTGTGATGACTAAAAGTCGTCGTATGTCGTTCTCTATAACGCTACGAAGATGTTACATCGCTCCAAGAAAAGGATATCTCCTATGGCAGAAGCCAAGAAGAACGAAAAGCAGCGAATTCGAATTCGCTTAAAGGCCTATGACCACAAGGTTATCGACCAAGCAGCTAAGCAAATTGTAGACACCGCCCTCCGAACCGGCGCTGTTATTGCAGGCCCGATCCCACTACCAACTAAGCGAACTACTTACACCGTAGTTAAAAGCCCTCATGTATATAAGAAGGGTCGCGAACAATTTGAAATGCGCGTACACAAGCGACTTATCGATGTTATGGATCCAACTCCAAAAACCATCGACAGCCTCATGAACATCAGCCTTCCAGCTGGTTGTGATGCTGAAATTAAGATGTAATAATAGTCACATATGCACATTGAAATTGAACGCCTATTTGACCGATTTACTCAGGGTGGGCGATTTTCGCCAGAAGAAGCAGCAGAACGACTACTAGAAAACCATACTGACCCGGTGTCACGATTAGCCGAGGTGTGGATGCGCGCCAAATCCCATAGTGGTTTTGCGTTAAGCGACGCAGATCGCAAGACGTTGAACGACATTGAGCATGCAGGAGATGACAGCCTGTGGAGCGTACGGATGCACCCAAATGGCCATAGGTCATCTACCGCTATCGCTATGCGCAGTAACGGACGTCATCGAGCATATAGTTTCCACGAGACTACTGTGCTTGTAGCTCCAAATCTCACCGTCCATAACAGTGGTGCAGTTGCCTTATGGGGAAGCCTAGATGGTCGTGATTCTGCGAGCGGCTTATTGATCCCTTGTTTTCCTGATATGCACGCCGTCATGAGGGATGTTGTAATCGTGCCATTCCACCCAGAAGAAGGCGTAGCAGCAACGTACCCAGACACCGAGCGATTAGTATTCGCATCCGAAGCGTAAACTATCTTTTTTGAGCCATCTGGTACAATGGTACTAATATGGCAAACACAAAAAGTAAAAAATCATCCCGTAGCCTTGCGAACCTCGAGGTAGACAGCGGCTTTATCTTTAAGGTCGTTCTATTTCTACTTCTCGGTTCTCAATGGTTATACATCGTACAGGGCGAGTTCCGTACGCTTATTCCAATCCCTGGTGGTGCAATCATTGGCATCGCATTTGTCCTAAAGGATCATCGAAGAGTCGATAGGCAAATTGAGTACGTTTTACTATTAGCCGCTATGTTTATCGGTTTCTGGTTGCCTATGGGCATCACTATTCGTCTATAGCACTCATCGCATAATATTCGTTGTAGAATAGTCTACTTATTGACAGGGGTAGGTGTTATCTGGTAATCTGTAACGGTATATCAAAACCTGTTCTTGGTCTTTGAGGAGGTTCACAACTGGATAACAGAGGTGAAAACCACTCGGAACCAAGCATTTTTATGTCTTGTTCAGAGCATAAAGATGAAGCAACAGAATAAAGAAGAAAGAACTATGAAAGCATTCATTACCCGAAAAGTTGGTATGACGTCTATCGTTACCGATGATGGTGCAGTTATTGCTGTTACCTTGCTTTCCGCTAGCCCAAACACCGTGACACAGGTGAAGACACTCGAGAAGGACGGCTATAGCGCCGTGCAAATGGGTGCCGAGAATGCCAAGAAGCAGGGAAAGACCATGCTTGGGCATCTCAAGGCGGCGGGAGCTAAGAATAACGACGTACAGTCAAATATTATTCGCGAATTCCGCCTTGATCTCCAAGAGGGAGAAGAACTACCAGAAGACCTTAGCGTCGGAGCAGAGCTCACCGCCGAGGTCTTTTCAGTTGGTGACACTGTACAAGTTACAGGCACTAGCAAAGGTAAGGGGTTTGCTGGTACTATCAAGCGCCACAACTTCCACCGCCAGCGCAAAACGCACGGTGGTAAAGGAAACACCCGTAAGCCAGGTTCTATCGGCTCAATGTACCCACAGCACATCTTCAAAGGTACTCGCATGGCTGGCCGTTATGGCGCAGTCCGTGTCACAGTCAAAAACCTAAAAGTAGCGTTGGTTGATACCGACCTCAAGGTTATTGGTGTAACGGGCGCGGTTCCTGGTCCACGTAAGGGCATCGTCCTTATTGAAGGAGCAGAAGTATGAGCGTAGCAACATTCACTAAGGCAGGTGGCAAGGCCACAACTGCTGCAAAGCTTGATAAGAGCGTATTCGAGGTTTCAGTTGAAAGCCACGAACTCATCAAGCAAGCATATGTAGCATATCTAGCCAATGGCCGAGAAAACCTCGCCGTTACCAAGACCCGTGGTCTTGTAAGCGGTGGTGGTAAGAAGCCTTGGAAGCAAAAGGGAACTGGCCGTGCACGTTTCGGTAGCTCTCGAGTGCCAATCTGGCGCGGTGGTGGTATCACCTTCGGTCCAACTGGCGAAGAAAACTACACCAAGAAGATGCACGTCAAGGCTAAGCGTCAGGCGATTCGCCAGGCACTCAGCATGGCTAACACCGACGGCAAAGTTAGTGTCATCGAAGCAATTGTTGCTAAAGATGGCAAAACAAAAGAAATCCAAGCTACTCTGAACAAATTGGGCGCAAAGCGCAAAACCCTACTAGTGGTAGATAGTAAAGATGCTGATGTAGTACGAGCAACTGCCAACCTACAGTACGTAACACTTGTAACAGCCAAATACCTCAATGTCTTCGACATCGTAAACGCTTACCATATTGTGATTAGCCAAAAAGCTCTTCCAATCATTAGCGAATGGCTTGGCGAAGTAAAGGCTGATGCCAAGACTGAAAAACCAGCTGCAAAAGCTGCTGTTAAGAAAGAGGAGACAAAATAATGAAGAACATTGTTTTAAAGCCTCGTCTTAGCGAAAAGGCATATGCACAAAGTCTTAGCGGCAACGTCTACGTTTTCGTAGTTCCAACCGAAACCAACAAGCATACCATCGCTCAGGCCGTAGCTAGCCAGTTTGATGTAACCGTCCTCAATGTACGCACTGTCGTACAGAACGGTAAGTCAATCACTAGCCGCAGCAAGCGAACTCGTGGTATCACGGTAACCCGTAAAGACATTAAGAAAGCTTACGTAACTGTTAAAGCTGGCGATCACATCGCTATCTTTGATGCCCCAGAAGAGGTTAAGACCGACGCTAAGGCTGACAAGAAGACTGCAACAAAAGCTAAGAAAGAAAAGGAGACTAAGTAATGGCTATTAAGCAATATAACCCTACTACTCCTGCTCAACGTGGTATGACCACTCAGGATATGAGTGAAATCACCGCTAAGCGACCTATCAAATCACTTCTTGTTATTAAGAAGCGAACTGCTGGTCGTAACAACCAGGGTCGTATTACTACTCGTCACCATGGTGGTGGCGCCAAGAAGTACTACCGCTTGGTTAACTTTAAATTCGAAGCCGGTAGTACTGCCAAGATCGAAGCTATCGAATACGATCCAAACCGAAGTGCCCGTATTGCTCGGCTCAAGGAAAGTAATGGTACTTACCACTACGTTCTAGCTGCAAAAGGCATGAAGGTTGGTCAAGAAATCGTTAGCGGCGAAGAAGCTCCTATCGAAACCGGTAACCGACTGGCCATCAAGAACATCCCTGTTGGTAGTACCATTTACGGTATCGAAATCCAACCTGGTAAGGGTGCTCAGATGGTTCGTTCTGCAGGTGTGAGCGCACAGCTCATGGCTAAAGAAGGTGACTACGCACAGATCCGCATGCCAAGTGGCGAAGTTCGAAAAGTACTACTCGAGTGCATGGCCAACGTTGGTCGTGTCGGTAACGAGCAGCACCAGAACATCAAAGTTGGTAAAGCTGGTCGCTCACGACACAAGGGTATTCGCCCAAGTGTACGTGGTGTAGTTATGAACGCCGTAGATCACCCACACGGTGGTGGTGACGGTGGTCGTCACCGTATGGCTAAGGCGCCTCGAACTCCATGGGGTCAAAAGACTCTTGGATTCAAGACCCGTCGCCGTAAGAGTACTAATAATATGATTGTAAGAAGCCGTCACGCGGCTAAGCGAAAGTAAGGTAAGGATATGAGTCGATCACTGAAAAAAGGACCATTCATCGATCCAAAGCTTGCTAAAAAAGTAGCCGCTTTGGGGGCCGAAGACCGTACCATCATCAAAACATGGGCACGTTCTTCAACAATCTCACCTGACTTCGTGGGCAAAACTATCGCCGTACATAACGGTAAGGTACATGTTCCAGTATTCGTTACTGAAAACATGGTTGGCCACAAGCTCGGTGAATTTTCACCAACACGTAAGTTCCGCTCTCATGGCGGTAAGCTCGCGAAAGGTAAGAAGTAATGGGTGTTATTGCAACCGCTAAAGGCGTACGCATGAGCCCACGTAAAGTTGGTGTTGTAGCTGCGCTCGTTCGTGGCCGCAGCGTTGAGGACGCGTTGACAATCCTGTCACACGTTCCACGTGCTTCTGCCGTACCTGTTCGTAAAGCTATCGAAAGTGCTCGCGCTAACGCCGACCACAACCACAAGCTAAAGCCTGAAACCCTCGTTATCACTGAGATCAGTGTTACACCTGGCGTTCGACTTAAGCGATTCCGCCCTGCAGCCCAAGGTCGTGCCTTGCCATTCATGCGTCGTACATCTCACATTCGTGTCGTTGTCGACGGTGAAGCTCGCGTATCTAAGACAGCGGCTGTTCCAGCCGACAAAAAGGCTGTAGCCGAAAAAGCTGATAAGCCAGCAACAAAGAAGGAGAGCAAGTAATGGGACAAAAAGTAAATCCAATTTCAATGCGCCTTCAAGTCAACAAAGACTGGCGCAGCAAATGGTTCGCAAACAAGCGCGATTATGCAAACTACCTTCAGAAGGATCTACGCGTACGCCGAATGATCCAGATCAAGCTAGGTAGCCGTGCTGCGATTAATAAAGTAGACATCGAGCGTTCACCAAACCTCGTTACCGTTACTATCTACACAGCTAAAGCTGGTGTCGTAATCGGTCGTGGTGGTTCTGGAGCTCAAGAGCTTAAGGCCAATATCGAAAAGATCTATGGTGCGCAAACTCGTGTCAACATCGAAGAAGTAAAGAAGCCTGAGTTACACGCCAAGTTGGTTGCCGAGAACATCGCCCACCAGCTAGAGCGCCGTATTTCATTCCGTCGTGCTATTAAATCTACCGCTGCCGCTACAATGCGCTCCGGTGCCCTAGGTATTCGTATCCAGGTTGCTGGTCGTCTTAACGGCGCCGAGATGAGCCGAACCGAAAAAGAAGTACAAGGTAGCGTGCCACTTCATACTATCCGTGCCGATATTGACTATGCACACGTAGGTGCTCGAACCGCAGCCGGTATCATCGGCGTTAAGGTTTGGATCTACAAAGGAGAGGTAAGCTAGCATGTTACTCCCTAAACGAACTAAGTTCCGCAAGGTACGCAAAGGACGCATTAATGGCGTAGCATCTAAGGGCAACTATATTGCTTTTGGCGACTTCGCACTACAGTCCCAAGGTACTGAGCGAATCACCAGCCGACAGATCGAAGCCGCACGTCAGGCAATGACCCGCTATATCAAGCGTGGTGGTAAGATCTGGATCCGTATTTTCCCACACACTCCAGTGACCCGTAAGCCACAGGACGTAAAGATGGGTAGCGGTAAAGGTAACCCAGAATTCTTCGTAGCCAAGGTAAAACCTGGAACCATCCTGTTCGAAATGCAGGGTGTTAGCGAAGAAGTAGCCCGAGAAGCTATGCGTCTGGCAAGCCACAAGCTACCAATTAAGACCAAGTTCTTGGTGAAGGACGAGGCATAATCATGAAGATGACAGATATCCGTAAATATAGCACCGCAGAGCTCGCAACCGAGAGCACTAAACTACGCGAAGAGATTGCTGAACTGAAGCGACGAGTACACATGGGCGAAATGAACAACGTCCGTGCTATCCGCGCTAAGCGAAAAGATCTCGCTCGAGTACTAACTGTTCTCAGCGAACAACTGTTGAAGGAGAACGCATAATGGCAAAAACAATCACGGGCGTCGTGGTCTCTAACAAGACCGACAAGACCATTGTCGTTAATGTTGTTACTCACAAGACACACGCGCTATATCGAAAAGCATTCGTAACAAGCAAAAAATTCATGGCTCACGATGAAAAGAATGAGGCCAATGAAGGTGACACTGTTGTGATCGCCGAGACTCGTCCGCTAAGCGCTAAAAAGCGACATGTTCTACAAACTATTCTAGAACGAGCCGCTATCACCGCTGCTGATTCAGTCGAAGCAGTCGCCGCAGACGAACCTGCTGAAGTCAAGAAACCTGCCAAGGTCAAGAAGACCGAAGAAAAGGTTGAAGAAGAGAACACCGAGGAGAAAGCGTAATGATCCAACAAGAATCACGCCTTACCGTCTGTGACAACAGCGGTGCCAAGGAAATCCTTTGCATCCGTGTTCTCGGCGGTACTCGTAGGCGCTATGCTCACGTTGGCGACATTATTGTTGCTACCGTAAAGCAAGCCAACCCACAGGGTAACGTAAAGAAGAAGTCAGTTGTTCGAGCTGTAGTAGTTCGCACCAAGAACGCTATCAAGCGTAAAGATGGTTCTACAATCCGCTTCGACGACAACGCCGCTGTTATCATCGGCGACGACAAACTTCCAAAAGCAACTCGTATCTTTGGCCCAGTTCCACGCGAACTTCGCGACCAAGGCTACGCTAAGATTATTTCCCTCGCACCGGAGGTCCTATAATGAACAAACCTACTACAAAAACTGTAACCAAGATCCGCCTACAAAAGGGCGATACTGTTATGGTTCGCGCCGGCAAAGAAAAGGGAAAGACTGGTAAAGTTGTTTCTACTCATCCAACTCTTAACAAAGTTACTGTCGAAGGCATCAACATTGTTAAGAAGCACATGAAGCCAAACAAGCAGTACCCACAAGGTGGCATCATCGACATCACAAAGCCTATTGATGTTTCAAAGGTTGGTATTGTCGATCCTGCAACCAAGAAAGCTGCTCGAATTGCCTACAAAGTAGACAAAGATGGCAAAAAAGTCCGCGTATTCGCCGGCTCTGGAAAGGAGATTAAGTAATGGCTACTAAAACTACATCTACCCCTTATGTAGCTCGACTTAAGTCCGAGTACAACACAACGTTTGCCAAGGAACTTCAGACCGAACTTGAGCTTAGCAACCCTAACCAAGTTCCACGTCTAGAGAAGATCGTTATAAACGTTGGTCTTGGTCGCGCCAAGGATGACAAGAAGATCATCGAAACCGCCAAGAACACCCTTCGTAAGATTACCGCTCAAGAACCAATGGAAACCGTTGCCAAGAACTCTATCGCCGGCTTTAAGCTTCGCGAAGGAAACAAAATTGGTATCAAGGTAACCCTTCGTGGTAACCACATGTACGAATTTGCTGACCGACTTATTAACATTGTCCTCCCTCGTCTACGTGACTTCCACGGCGTAAAGGCTGGCGCATTTGATAAGTCTGGTAACTACAGTCTTGGTTTTGTTGACCAGTCTGTATTCCCAGAGCTTTCATTCGAAGAAACCACAACCGCTCATGGCCTTCAGGTAGTGTTTGTGGTGCGAGCAGAAGATAAAGAACACTCGAAGGCCCTACTCACTAAGTTGGGGATGCCATTTGAAAAGACGGCAGAGAGAAAGGAGACTAAGTAATATGGCCCGAAAATCAAACATCGCGCGCGATAAAAAGCGCACCAAGATGATTGCTAAGTATGCTGCCAAGCGTGCTGAGCTTAAGAAGATGGGCGATCTCGAAGGTCTCCATCTGCTCCCAAGAAACTCTTCGCCTACAAGGCAGAAGAACCGCTGTCTAGAGACCGGCCGACCACACGCGTATATGCGTACATTTGGTCTAAGCCGTATATCTTTCCGAGAGCATGCAAGCAAGGGCGAAATCCCTGGTGTAACGAAAGCGAGCTGGTAATGAGCAGTACATCCACTGACCCAATCGCCGATATGCTAAGTCGTATCCGTAATGCTATCGCTGTTCGTAAGCACGAAGTCGTGCTTCCACACAGTAAGGTTAAAGAATCTGTTGCTCAATTACTTGCTGCCAACAACTTCATCGACCGTGTTAGCGTTACTGATGCCAGCATCGGCAAAACACTTCACATCAACATCAACGACGAGAGCACTAACGCCCGTATTACTGAGATCAAGCGTCTTAGTACTCCAGGTCGTCGCTACTACGTTGCTGCCAAAGACATCCCAGTTGTTAAAAGCGGTCGCGGTATCGTGATTGTTAGTACCAGCAAGGGAATGATGACTGGCTCAGAAGCCAAAGTCGCCGGCATTGGTGGTGAATTAATTTGTCGAGTTTACTAAAGAATATAAAAGGAAATTTTCTAACAAGAAGGAAAATATATGAGTCGCGTAGGTAAATCACCGATCACAGTTCCAAGTGGCGTTTCCGTCACGATTGCAGATGATGCAATTACTGTTTCCGGCTCGAAGGGCACATTGTCCCAGTTCACTATGCCTGACATTAGTGTCACACAAGAAGGCGAACAGGTCATTGTCACTCGAGCTAACGACGAACCAAAAGTTCGTGCCAAGCATGGTCTCATGCGGGCTCTACTCAACAACATGGTTGTTGGTGTAGACAAAGGTTTTAGCAAGAAACTCGAAATCAACGGTGTTGGTTATCGAGTAGCATTAGCCGGAACAGACCTAAAGATGAACCTTGGCTTTAGCCACGAAGTTATCTACAAACTACCTACTGGCGTAACCGCCGTAGTAGAACAAAACACCATTACTGTTAACGGCATCAGCCGTCAGCAAGTTGGCCAGGTTGCTGCCGAAATCCGTGCACTTAAGAAGCCTGAACCATACAAGGGTAAGGGTATTAAGTATGAAGACGAGCGTATTATCCGCAAGTCTGGAAAGAGCGGTAAGGATAAATAATGAATCGTCTTACTAAGAAAATCCAGAATATGGCTCAGCGAAAGAATCGCGTTCGAGCTACCGTTATCGGCACAACCGAACGACCTCGACTTAGCGTATTCATTAGCAACCGTCACGTTGTTGCGCAGATCATTGATGATAGCGCGCACAAAACTATCGCCCATGCTACAACTGCAGGCAGTAAAATTACAGGAACTATGACAGAAAAGGCAGCAGCTATCGGTGAAGAGATCGCTAAGAAAGCCGCAAAAGCCAAAGTAACTACCGTTGTTTTCGATCGTGGTGCTCGTTTGTACCATGGTCGTGTCCAGGCACTAGCCGACGCAGCACGTAAGAATGGATTGGAATTCTAATGGAACCTAACACAACTCCCGCATCAGCTCCAACTGCTCCGAACAATGGTCCACAAGGTCCAGCACCACAACAAGGCCGTCACCAAGGTGGTCGCCCAGGTGGCAACGATCGCAACCAGCGCGGTGGCCGCGACAACCGTCGTGGACGCGAGCAAACTCCAGAAGAAAAACTCTTCGACGAGCGAGTTCTCAATATCGACCGTGTTGCACGTGTAGTTAAAGGTGGACGCCGTTTCCGTTTCCGCGCACTAGCCGTTGTTGGTGACCGCAAGAACAAAGTCGGTATTGGCTCAGCCAAGGGTGCCGACGTCACAACTGCTGTAGCCAAAGCTATGGAAGTCGCCAAGAAAAACATGGTAGAAATTCACCTTTACAAAGGTACACTTCCACACGAAAGCACTGCTAAAGTTGCTGGTGCAAACATCCTTATCAAGCCAGCTAGCCCAGGTACTGGTCTTATCGCAGGTGGTGTAGTCCGAACTGTGCTAGAAGTTGCTGGTGTTAAGAACGCATTGTCCAAGTCACTTGGCTCGACCAACAAGACTAACACTGCGTATGCAACACTCGATGCCCTAAAGAGCATGGAGCCTGCTAAGAACTGGGTAACCACTTCTGCAGTAGCAAAATCTAACGCTCGAAAGACTAGCAAGAAAGCTACCGAAGCAGTAGAAAAGGCCGAAAAGAAGGAGACTAAATAATGAGTTACAACGAATTACAAGTAGCTTCAAAGAAGTCACCAAAACGAGTTGGTCGTGGTATCTCAGCCGGTCAGGGTAAAACCGCTGGTCGTGGTACAAAAGGTCAGAAATCTCGTACTGGTTTTAGCCAACGCCCAGGTTTCGAAGGTGGACAGAACCCAATCATGCAACGCTTTCCAAAGCTGCGTGGGTTTACATCACACCGCGTTCCTGCAGAAACCGTTTACACTGGTGATCTAGACCAACTAGGTGCCAATGTAGACAATGCTGCACTCGCAGAAGCTGGCATCATTGCACACCCATACACTAGAGTTAAGCTCGTTGTTAAGGGCGAAGTTAGCAAGAAGCACACTGTCAGCCTACAAGCTGCAAGTGCTACTGCTATCGCTGCAATCGAAAAAGCTGGTGGCTCATTCAAGCAAGTAGAGCAGGTCAAACGACCTAAAGTCTCAAAAAAAGCTGACAAGAAAGCTGAAAAATAGTCCATGCGACTATTCGTAGCTGCTCCATATTCAAAGCAGGTTAACTACGAAACTGGGGAAGTATTCCCCGAATACAAAGCCTGGCTGGAAGAGATCCTAACTTCATTAGAAAGTTATGGTCATGAAGTTTTCTCCGCATTACGCGCAGACAACTACAAGATCAACGATCTCGACCCAGCCAGTGCTTTTCGTTTAGACGAAGGTGAGATAGATACATCTGACGCATTCATAGCCTTTGTGAACGATACCATCTCAGCCGGTATCCAGACCGAAATTGGCATGGCTATCACCAAAGGTAAAAGGGTAGTCATCGCTCATTTACCAGAGCACAAACTTGAATATTTCAACCAAGCTATCATCCTAGCAGGCCAAGCAACAGAAGCCATCCTGCCAATGAACTCCGACCCACTAGCGTAGTTCTTCTGACAAAAATAAACCATTAGCCACCCTCGCGGTGGTCTTTTTATGCTGCGAGCTGTTCTCTTGTAGGTGTCTTAAACTTTACCCGGACAGGTAACTGGCTTGGGTTGGTAATTAAGGCTAACTGCTCGGCCTCATACTCTGATGCACGAACCTCACCAGGAATGGTCAGATAATCTTGATGCTGATGATTACTTCTGTTCCTCGCTGTCCTCACGACAGATTGAAGGCCATATACTGCAGCACCTCCGGCAAGAATGTACCACAACGGGGATGCCGTTTCATTATGTACCGAAGCTTCGGCAAGCCCATAGAGTCCTAGTCCTTCTACTCCTACTGCAGCATACAGTCCAGCGAGCTGGCGACATCCTCGGCGAGTTGTAGCGCTCACCCTATGAACTGCTTCTTCTCGCAAATAGTTATCAATCCCCATCTGATTGAAGTCAATCGCGTGCTTTGTTTCATGAAAGAGCGTCGAGTTCACCTCGTTCTCAGATAAGGTACGTACTCTCCGAGTGAATGGCGCCGTTGGTGGCCAAACACCAGTCTTATTTAGCCAGTGTTGATAATAAAACAGAAAGCCATCGTAGTGAGAGCCCATAAATACTGTCGTCGTCAATGTGCTGGGTGAATACTTCCCATAATGGATCTCTTTACCGGAAACATCTTCTTGTCCACGACCAGCAGAGAAGTATAAGGTATGTTCTGGAATCTCATCAAGCTCAACCCCACCTGCAGCCATTAAGCGGGCTATCACTTCAGGGCGCACAGATACGCCAGAGGTGAATTCACGTAGTTCTGGGTCTTTAAAGACCTTTGGTACTTCAATTGCCATTAGAAAGCATATTATACCACTTTAGCAGTATCTATTCAATAGTCTTGTAGTTCTGGCGGCTCATCATCGACAACGAGAAGCCAATTAAACAGACCGCCATCAGACCATTGGTAATTATGCGCAAACCAACATGATCGAGCAGAGCACCTGTAGCGTTAACCGCGATAAAGAACATGCCTGTCTCAGCAACAGAAGTCACCGACAATGCGGTTGACTGATACCTTGAACGGATAGTCTTTTGAGTCAAACTATTAACTACATTATTAGGTATGCCAAAGATGAGTCCTGAAGGGACAACAACCAAAGCAACAAGCCATACTGAGTTAAGTTTGGCGAGTAGCAGACTTACAAATAAGGCGACGAAAAAGGAAGCTAAAATGGTCGAAGTTTTATATCGTTTTATAAGTCTGCCCGATACGAGTGACCCTAACCCCGAACATACAGAGATAAGTGCATAGAGTAATCCGAAGCTCGCAGCACTCAGGCCAACACTCTTGAAGTATGGCTGATAAAGAGAAAACAATGACTCGGCGACAAGGCGATACACCAGGCTCACTCCAATAACCGTCAGTAGAAACTTCTGGTCCAAAATGAGTCTGAGCGTTTCTTTTATATGGTTGTAGCTCGTTAGCTCAGAAGGCGTGTCTACCCTAACTTCTTCGTAGAATGAGCTACTGACCAGGCAAGCGAAGATAAAGACACTCATCAGCACAAACGGCAATCGGGGATTAACAGTATACAGCCAAGCACCGCTCGTAACAGTGACGACTCTACTCAGATATTGAGCTGCCATATTATGACCGAAGTATGTCGAGTAGTTATCTTGCATCTTAGTTATATGCAGTGTGTCATGCACTAATGCTTCAATGGTACCCGACCTCATGGCTATCCCAAACGCACCAACCACCTGAAATGCCAACAAAATATAGAAATTCTTGGTCAGCAGATAGCTAAGCATCGAGGCTAGGTAGAGTAGTAAACCTAAACGAAAGATCTTAACTCTTCCGTATTTATCGGCCCACGAACCAGTTGGGATCTCAAAGAATGCACTTATGCCGTAGGTAGCAACACTCAGTAAAAATGACTTGTATGAAGATAGGCCAAGGAACTGGGTCCCGAACAAATACCAGATAGGTAAAGTGAAGGCTGTCTGCGAAAAGAGACTCGTCACATGCCATACATATATGTTTTTATGTAGTTTCATTTACTATAACCTGTTCTGTATAGGGAAGTGTTCTGATATACTAATTGTAACTTATGAGCTGGAAAACAATCTGGGGTTCCCTAAAAAGTGCTGATATGCGCAAGCGCATTCTTGCTGTTCTTGGCATGCTTTTAGTATTCCGTATCTTTGCACACATTCCACTCCCACTGAGCGACCCAAAAACTCTCAAGCAAATTCTTGAAAACGTCTTTACCTCACAGAACTCCCCACAAGTCTTTGGCTTTATCAATGTCTTATCGGGTGGCGCACTAGCTAACCTGTCAATCATGCTTGTTGGTATGGGTCCATACATTAATGCATCTATTATTCTGCAACTTCTTACCAAGGCGATCCCAAGCCTCGAAAACCTCAATAACGAGGGTGAGTACGGTCGCAAGAAGATCAACCAGTACACCCGACTTCTAACTCTACCGCTTGCCATTATTCAATCTATAGGTGCAATTTATCTTGTTAGGCAAACTGCCTCGAGTATCGGTGGCCTTGGAGATATAACAGCGAACACATCGATGGCGCAGTGGGTTCTTATGATCACCGCATTAACAGGTGGGTCAATGATTCTGATGTGGCTTGGCGAACTTATTACCGAACAGAACGTAGGTAATGGCATCTCACTGATCATTACTATCGGTATTGTTAGCAGTCTCCCAAAGACTATCGCTACCTTAATTGGAAGTGTAGTACAGCAAGACGCCAAGTGGCAGGTATTCGGCAAACAACTACCTATCGACGAGAAGGGGCTCCTCTACTCGGTACTTATCTTAGTGGTCATCACTATAGTTACGCTTCTGATCGTCAAACTTAACGAAGCTTCAAGAAAGATAACCATCAACTATGCTAAGCGCGTACAGGGCAACCGTGCATACGGTGGAGTAACAACCGTCCTGCCAATCAAGTTGATTACAGCTGGTGTTGTACCGATTATCTTTGCCGTAGCCTTCCTAAGCGTTCCTGCTTTTGCCGGACAACTCATGACCGGATCACAAAGCGCAAGATTACAGGGGCTTGGCACACAGCTTGTGAGCCTGTTCCAGACACCGTCAGCCACAACCTTCCAACAACCCGGCTTCACACCATACGTCTACCCCCTCGTATACTTCCTGCTTGTCTTCATGTTCACCTTCTTCTATACCAACATTACTTTCAACTCGAAAGAAATTGCCGAGAACCTCCACAAGCAAGGTGGCTTTATCGATGGTGTCCGTGCTGGTAATCAGACAGAAAAGTATCTCAGCAAAGTAGTTAATCGCCTAACACTCTTTGGAGCTATCGCCCTAGGGTTACTTGCACTCATGCCAATTATTGGACAAAAATACCTCAGCAGTAATATCAGCCTCGGCGGAACAAGTATCCTTATCCTTGTATCTGTTGCGCTGGAAACACTTCGCCAAATTGAATCACGAGCTCTTATGGCCACGTACGACCAGTACGAAGCCCCGGAGTTCTTCTACGATGTCAGTGAACCGTTCGACGCAGCTAACGGAGCTCGTCGACTACGGTATGTGCCGCGACTACCCAAATTCAAGCGCAAAGACAAATAAAAAAACCACCCCGAAAGGTGGTTTTTTTGGTAGAGATGGTTATTACTCTTCTACTCGAACTAGCACAGGTTTAGCATAGATTCGCTCAAGGCGCTTGCGTGCCTCAGTGCCTAGAACCAAAACCGCACCAAGCCCAATTAAGCCAAATGCGATGCTCCTCTCTGTATCAGTATTGCCGCCAGTAGCCGCAAGTTGCGCTTCGCCGCTGTCTGCAATTGGCTCACCGCAGTCAACCTCAACAACTTCACCGGTTACACGTTTTGCAACACACAACGGCGGAATGAGCGAGCTCTCCACGATTGTAGTTGTTGTAGTGTCCGGCACCTCAGAGGTTGTAGTAGAGGTGGTTGTGGCTTCCGAAACTACTGTAGTGGTAGTCTCAGGAACTGTTGTACTCGTAGTAGTCGTTACAGGTGCCGTCGTAGTGGTAGTGGACGTAGTAGTTGAAGTCGTGGTGGTAGTTTCGGGTTCTTCTACTTCACAGTCGGGCACTACAACTTCGGCCTTGTAAGATCGAAAGTCGTCTTCTGTGTTGTTGCTGATTGTTCCATCGTCAACCAGGCCTTCAAGCGTCTGAACTGCATCAAAGACGGTCATGCCGTCTACATCAGCACCTTCGACATCCATTTCTTCATACCAAGCGATGTCAATAACACCGTTTGGGACACCAGGGATAACTACGGTTTTACCGCCGCCTAGTTCTTGACGAAAGAATTCTTTACGTCCCTGTTGCATACCCCAGGTCACCGTTGCATGTTCTTCGCCTTTGCGAGCTACAGTTGTTAGCTTTAGCTCAGAAGACCCTTCACCAGTCTGCGTATCGCATTCTGATGTCACTTCTACATATCCACCTTGGTGGAAACGTAGTGGATTGTCTAGATCATAACCATTTGGTGCTCCTGATACATCTGGCTGACCGGATGCATCAACACCAAGAATATAACTTGTAGGCGTTGCTGCCTGGCCAACACTAGCCTCTTGGGCGCCAGCATGCGCTGGAAATAACAGACTGGCTAGACCTGTGCCTGCAATGGCGACCACTGCAGGAAGTTTATTAATATTTCTCATCTAAACTCCTATGCTTATCAAAAGCACTCACAATACCTTCCGGCATTGCAGATAAATTAATGAAGATGGGATAAGAGATTTGTCCCGGTTTCGCTACTTGCTCCCCGTGTATCCAAGCGACCAAATACAGATATACGGATCATTACATGACGTTATACGTCTGTGTTATAATACTACAAATGTTTACTTTAGTCAATGTTGGGTATCATGTCTGAGTTCATACCGGAAAGACAAAAAAAGAGTCGCAAGTTTGCAGCTGCCGAGTCAGTCGGGATGTTGGGGATGGTTACTGGCTTGGCAGCATTCGTCGATCATGAATATCGACCGCTTGGTATTAGAAATCTTACAAGTGTTGAGGCACTAGACTGGTTTGATCACGCGACAAACTTCGGGTTCTCTTATGCTGGAGTGTTTGGATGTGCGGATTATGCCAACCGTATCATGGCCAAAATCTTGCACCGAGAACCTGGGCCATTACTAAAACGTTCCGTCGCAGTATTAGCAGGGATAGCTATTCTTGCTGTTGATATATCATCTGAGCTTCGGCCTGACGTGCCTATTCTTGGCTTTATCGGTACCGCCAGAAAAAATGACTTTAGCGATCTGGCATACGGTTTTGCAGGCGTAGGACTTGGCATCATTACATCATTTGCTCAACCTGCACCAGAACAAGTTGATCCAAGTACCGATAACACTTTACAAGCAGACGTCATATCTGATATACTAAGCTCTTAGTTATTATTTATGGCAGTCAACAAGGAAGTAATCGAATTAACGGGCACTATAGTAGAGACTCTACCGGGTACTCAATTTCGTGTCGAACTTGAAAACGGCCACAAAATTATAGCTCATGTCGCAGGTAAGATGAGGAAGCATTATATCCGAATCGTCC
>CAZTPC010000018.1:0-19841 GCA_964615565.1 uncultured Candidatus Saccharibacteria bacterium | reverse complement strand
AAGGCTTCCACCTGAAGAAGGGTGCCTAACTTTAGACATGGCTCTTGCTTCGATCTGACGGATGCGTTCTCGTGTTAGGTTGAATTCTTGGCCCACCTCTTCCAGTGTCCGAGGTTTGTCATCCTCTAACCCAAAGCGTAATTCCAAGATTGCACGTTCCCGCTGGTCTAGGCCGGAAAGTGCCCTGGCAACGATTGCTGGCAGTGCTGCAGCAGCAGCCAGCAATGCTGGATCTTCTGCATTCTTGTCTTCAACTAAATCACCTAACTCCGCAGCATCTTTTTTGGCACTTGTAACTGGCTGATTTAACGATATTGCGTCAGCTGCATATTCCAGTATGTCGGTAACTTTCTTGACTGACAGCCCCATATCGGATGCTAGCTCTTCAAGCCTTGGTCGACGGCCAAGCTGGGTCTCGAGTCGAATCCTGGTTTTAGTCAGGCGGCTTAGTGAGTCGACGGCATGCACCGGCAGACGGATAGTCCGACCGGTGTTAGCGATTCCTCTGGTGATAGCCTGCTTAATCCACCAGGTCGCGTAGGTACTAAACTTGAATCCTTTTCGCCAATCAAACTTTTCGACAGCGTGCATTAGGCCAAGATTACCTTCTTGAATAAGGTCGAGTAGTGGCATTCCTGAAGCCTGGTATTTTTTGGCAATAGCGACAGCCAGTCGTAAGTTGGACTGAGTAAACTCGGTCTCAGTACGTGCACCAAGCTGGGCGATTCGACGGAGTTTTACACGTTGTTCGGGTGGCAAGTCGGTGAAACCTGGGTCGGCCATAATTTCTCGCGCAGCCTTACCGGCTTCGATAGTCTGCGCCATATATACTTCACCTTCTTTGGTCAGTAATGGATGTTTACCAATATCGGCCATATACATCGCGGTACTGTCTTCGCTCTTTGGAACATAACCACCTGCCCTGGCCTGCCTTGTTGAGCTTTCTGGCTCGTCACGTGATTCTTTCGTAGCTTTGGCCCTTCTTGGGGTTACAACCGCTTGTTTCTTCCGTGGCTTATACATCACAGTATCAAGAGGCCTACGACGTACTTTTGAGGCCTCAGAATAGATCAGGAGCTGTGCTGTCCGAGCTAAGCCCACGAACAGATCGGGGTGCTGTTCGGGATTATCACTTACTGTAGTATCTTGTTCGCTTTGCGTATCGTCTGACTTTTCTTGAGCATCGGCATCGTCTTCTCTAGCGGCAGCGTCTGCTGCCTCTTCTAGTAACTGAGCCGTAGCATCGTCTAACTCAGTAAGTTCTGGTTTGGCTGCTGCTAGTGCTAGGGCAATCACCTCGCCAAGGTCCAACCCCTCTTCGGTTTCACGAGCGTCAATAATCTGAAGCTCAGGTACAATCCTCACACGCATACCACCGCGCTCTTTGCCATTGTCTTCGATAATACTTCGTGGCGGCTCGCCATATGTAACCATAGCCACGCGTTCCCGAGCTTGCTTAGAGCGCCTATTACGTACGCCTTCGTCCTCGCCTTCTAAGAATCCGGTGTCGTAAATATCACTTCGACTGCACCAGCCGTCTTTGTTTTTTCTAACAGCAAGCAGTGCATCTATGACTAGCATTTCATGTGGCTTTAACCCTACTTCGCCAATATCAGTCTCGACCGAATCATCGATGATTAACAGAGTTAATGGAGGCACTTCCCGCTGTTCCTCGGTCGCAGCCAAACCACCCCCGCCAGAATGATTTAGCTCGCCTGCCTCCACATGCATAGGGCTATTGTAGGGGGTATTCCATTTTTTTCAAATTGAAGTCACCGCTATACTGCTTATGTATGAATGATCTTCCTGGTGGCCCTACCCCATATCAGCAAAATACCGAACAAATCTTTAAGCAGTTTGATACATCAGCTGACGGGCTCAATCCCGTTATCGCCAAAACACGCTTGAATCAATATGGTCTTAACCATCTGGAGCAAACTAACAAACAAAATTGGTTTATTAGGTATCTGCGGCAATACAAAGACCTGATGATTGTGCTGCTTCTAACTAGCAGCCTCGTATCTTGGGGGTTACTAGGCGACCAACGTACGGGCATCGTTCTGCTCGCTCTAGTGTTATTCAACACCATTATCGGCTTCACCCAGGAGTACAAAGCCGAACGCATCATGGAGAGCTTAACCAAGCTCGTTGTCTCCGAAGCCAAAGTTATGAGAGACGGAAAACTAGAAATTATTGCTAGCACCGAGATCGTACCTGGCGACGTAGTCTATATAGAAGAAGGCGACAGCGTCCCTTGTGATCTACGCATCTTTGATGAGTCGGAGCTTGCGACTAATGACTTTGCGCTAACTGGCGAGAGCAACCCAAGCCGAAAATTTACTCATAGCATAAATGGCACTGTGCCAATTGGTGATCGGCATAACTTAACGTATATGGGCACAACCGTGGCTACGGGTCACGGATACGGTGTTGTCATCGCCACCGGGATGCGGACCGAACTAGGTCGTATTGCCAATCTTAGTCAGGACCATGGACCAGATCTTAGCCCACTTCAAAAAGAAATGAACAATATTGCCACCAAGGTTACCGAAGGTACCGTCCTGCTATGCGCAATACTCCTGCCAATTGCAATTAAGTCAGATATGGGGCTGCGTGACGCATTCTTGTTTGCTATAGGTATTGCCAGTTCCATTATTCCCCAAGGATTGCCAGCTGAGATCAATACTACCCTTGCCCAAGCCGCAAATAAGCTAGCTAAGGCTCGAGCACTCGTAAAGAAGCTCTCTGCCGTTGAGTCACTCGGTGCGACCAGCATTATTTGTACCGATAAGACTGGTACACTCACCAAGAACCAGATGACGGTTGAGCAAGTACATATTGGTAACCAAACCTATAGCGTGTCTGGTATTGGGTACGAAGCCAATGGCCATCTACTTAAACCCGACAAAAGCATGCTCAGCAGCAAGGAGCTAGACGACCTGGAGATTTTCTTTAGCGCCGGTGTCTTTGCAAGTAACGCTCGGGTGGATGCACCTGATACTGAACACAATGATTGGTACGCCATCGGTGATCCGACAGAAGCCGCCTTAATCACTCTCGCTCGGAAGGCCGGACTTGAACCACTAGATCTCGAAAAGACTTTCCCTGAACAAAAAGAATTCTCGTTTGATTCAGCCCGGAAGCGCATGAGCTCTGTAAGGGTTTGGGGAGATGGTAAACAACTCTATGTATTTGTTAAGGGAGCTCCTGAGAGTGTCCTAGAAAAATGTACCGATATCTGGGATCACGGCCACACCCGAAAGCTCAACAAAAAGATACGAAGTGATATCTTGAATCATAACGAAGCATTAGCCCAAGATGCCCTCCGAAACCTCAGCTTTGCGTATAGAACCCTCCCTGCGTCCACAAAGCTAGATAGCCTGACTATGGAGATTGTCGAACAAGACCTTACCTACCTTGGTATGGTCTCAATGATCGATCCACTCCGCGAGGAAGTCCCCGAAGCTATGCAGGCAGCACACGATGCCCACATTCGTGTGTCTATTATCACTGGAGATTACGCCAGCACTGCTCAGGCCATCGCCCTCAAGGCAGGTCTCGCCAAGAGCAAGGATGATATCAAGCTGGTTGTTGGCGAAGAAGTCCAAAAGCTTTCCGATCAGCAGATCTTAGACATGACCAAACAACATAGCGTGCTGTTTTCGAGAGTTAGCCCAGAAGATAAGCTACGTATCGTAGGACTCATCAAAGATAGTGGTCGAGTTGTTGCTGTTACAGGAGACGGTATAAACGACGCCCCTGCTCTAAAGCGTGCGGACATTGGCGTAGCAATGGGCGTAACCGGAACAGACGTCGCCAAACAGTCCTCCGACATTGTGCTACTCGATGACAGTTTTCACACCCTTGTTGGTGCCGTCCAGCAAGGGCGTATTGTGTTTCAAAACATCAAAAAAGGAACACTCAGCTGTTTTACCAGTAACGCCGCAGAACTAGTAGTAAACCTTGTCAGCCTAGCAGCATTCAGCCTGTTCCACGTACCACTAGCTCTGACCGTCATGCAGATTTTAGCAATTGACCTGGTTGCCGAACTCTTCCCTATTGCTGCTCTTGGCTGGGACCAGGCCGATCGTGAATTAATGCACGAACCTGCTCGAGACCCCAAACACCACATTCTAAACCGTGGCTCAATCCTGGACTTAGCTTGGTGTGGAATCTTGGTTGGAGGTTTGGCATTTGCTAACTACCTGTATTTCTTCCAGCGACACGGCCTAATAGCTGAGTTTGTAAAAAGTGGCAGCTCCATCCATATGCGCGCTACAGCACTCACCTACCTCACCATTGTCTTGTGTCAGCTCGGCAACATTCTCCAACGTCGTAGCCAAGAAGGTCTGTTTACAAAGTATCAATTGCATAACTCCCACCTATGGGGAGCAATGCTACTGAGCCTTGGTTGCGTCCTACTAGTAATATACTCGCCGATCAATACCTACTTTGGTGCTGCGCCACTGATGTTTATAGACTGGGTCTTTGCTCTTGGAGCAGCAGCTATTTTTCTCGGTATCCGTGAACTACAACGATATTTACGAATTAAAAGACCCGCTGGGATGACAGCGGGTCTTCTGTAAAAAAGTTGGATTAACCTTGGTCTGGTCGTTCTGCCGTGTAAGGTACTTCGCTTGGAGTTCCTTGTATAGCAACAACCGTTTCGCTTGGTGGAGGAAGATCCACACCAAAGCGCGCTTCTACTGGTCCAGGGTCACCATTAGCATGTCGTACTTGCATAACCGCACCGCCAACGTCGGTCTGTGAGACTTCAATTTTATGGGCAGGTTGCGCCAGTTCGGATGGCGTTAATGGTAGACCACCTTGTAGCTGAGTGTTGATTGGCTGTAATGCAGGGCCAGCAGCGTTAGCTGGAAGTAGTCCGTTTGCAGCAGCAAGTGTTATCTTACCTGCTACCTTACCGGCTTGTATTGCTCGGCGGACTTTACTTACTTCTTTTGACTTTGGCTGCTTTCCAAACATTGTTAATCCTTTTTGTTTTTGTGAGAACATACTTAGACTATCATGCTTGTGCTTTTTTGTCAATTAT
Source organism: uncultured Candidatus Saccharibacteria bacterium (assembly GCA_964615565.1). Lineage (GTDB taxonomy): Bacteria > Patescibacteriota > Saccharimonadia > Saccharimonadales > AWTP1-31 > CAZTPC01. The sequence goes on along the minus strand of CAZTPC010000018.1, from coordinate 14,788 downwards.
ATGTCTGTTCGTTCGAGCATATGGGCATTTACTGAAACGATACTATTGAGCCAACCGTTGATACTGTTCCAGGCTGTTACGATGTTCTGCACCCTACTCTTCTCTGCTGGAGTAAGGCTTTCAAAGTAGTCCTTACGTGCCAGTCTAACACCGTCACTAACTGCTACGTATTGCCCGGGTTCGATACCCAACTCTTTGGCAAATATAAGTCCACTATTTATCAGCGCCCAGCCAGCAGGTGCGTTTCCAACCTCAACAATAATTCTATCTTTTATACCTTCATCAACGTCAGCAATAATCTTACGTGTCACATTGTCACCACTTGCCTTAGGATCATCGATGCCTGTGGCCATTACAGGAATCTCTCTATCCAAGACTGACATTCGGCCCAGTAACTCTCGCGTCTGAGGCGCGTAGAGCTCTTCTCCAGCCGATTTCTCGGTTAATCTTGATACTTCCTGCACACCTTGCCCATCATCAGTAGGTATCTCATGTGTTCCGAACTTGGCTATCTCAGGACGCCAGAGTTCGGTGGGCCCTTTGAGAGGTCGGCCGCCACCGGCGTATACGATACTGTGTACATTATTGAGAACGTTAACAGGCAGTCCACCAAGTAGCTTTGTAAGCTCGCGCTGTCGGCGCCAGTGCCAGTTTGCAATTCCACTACGAACGATAAAAGTAATGCCATTGTCGGCGTGCTCATCTAGGTAGTCACGCATGCCGTAAGCCCCACCAAGTGGTCGATCTAACGTACGATACATCGGCTGAGTAACGCCGGAACCCTCAATGACAGTATGAATCTCTTCCCATACTTCGTCCTCAGAGACTCCCCGTTCTTCAGCAACACGCTTAATGTCACCTTTAATGGCTGGGATGTTTTCGGTGAACACCTTGCTACGTCCAACAATGTCACCAAGTGCAAAACCAGACCGTTGCCCTGTCTGTGCGTTACTCGCCATTGGTTGTGCATCGGTAGATGCGATTGGCATTCCCAGGATCTCTTCTAGGCGTCCGTGTGCACTATAGCCAAGACTATGTGGTACGCTGCGAAGCGCTTCGAACTCTGGGATAGGTGTGAGCATGCTTTTCGGGATTTCAGCCGAAATATCATGTGTAAGTTCTAACCTATTTGCTGTAATTGCACTCAAAATGTTCTCCCAATCGGTTATTATTCGACAATGCCATACATAATATCGTTTTTGTGCACTTTTGTCAATACTATATTCACAATAACAAAGGGAGTTGGTAATTCTGTATCTGTACGATGCTATTCTGTGAATTATATATTCACAGAATCAGTATATTATGCTATTGTTACAACATGAACATCCAGCAACTAATGGCTATCGGCTTAAGCTCTCAACAAGCAGAGGTGTATGCCCGCCTCATTACTCAAGGCCAAGAAAAACCCGCAGAGCTCGCAAAGCATCTTGGGCTTACCAGGACCAATGCCTACAAAATACTCGATTCACTTGTAGATATGGAGATCGTAGAAAAAAGCCAGTCGGGGCGCACCCTTGCCTATCGCGCGGCTAACCCACTTGCATTAGCCACTTTATCTGCTAAGTTCCGTGCCGAAGCTGTAGCTAGAGAAGAAACCGTTAGCAACCTCATGCATGAGCTACTTGCCTCGTACAGTAAACATACTGATAAGCCGGGTGTAACTACCTATTTTGGCCGCGAAAAGGTAGTTGAGGCTTACCGAAAGCAGATAAATCTTAAGGAGGATGTGCACTTTATCCATACCGGAGCCGATGTACCAATGATGGGCTTCGAGATAATGCACGAGCTGCGTATGGCGCCAAGCAGCCATGGCAACAAGCGACGGACCATCATCAAAGCGCCAGCTGACAAAAAAGTTAACTACGCTAGCCACGAACGAAGCAACATGACACCAACATGGATTGAATCAGGGCATTACACTGAACCAGTAGAGTGGAGCGTTACCGCCTCTTCCCTACTAATTGTTAGTTATAAAACTGAGCCACAAGCCATTCTCATTATCGATAAAGTCATTGCCGCGGCGTTTCTGCAGCTGTTCTTGCTTATCGAGGCGCATATTGCGCAAAAAGATATTCATGTTGGCATCGAGTCGCTACGACCGTCAAGAGAAGATGTCGCTTAGCTATTTGCGATAAAAACTGCGTTGTAGCCTGACTCTTGTCGACCACGCTGCTGATGATAGTTCGAATAGTAGTCTGGGCTGGCCATGGTATCTACCGGGCTAACTGTAAGTCTTGCTGGGTTAACACCAATTGCTAGCAGATCGTCTACTGCCCGCCCGTGCACGTCTACGTGCCACATGCCATCGTCTTCTTTTGCAAGATAGCCCTTCCATCGTGGATCAAACTTTTGGGCAGTATCTATGTCTTCAAAACAATACGATTCTTTGCGCGCAGATGGGGCAACTCGGACATCCAGATCTTCCGGGCTTAATCCGTATCTCTCACTCATGTGATCAAACGCTTTTAGATGTGTTGCACGGCCAACTGGGTGCCGTCCAATATGTACCAACCCCTTAACCAAGCCCCCTGTAACATCACTAAACCCGGAGATAGAGGCCACACCACAGTCTGCCGGAATCATCTGCAAAATATGATCCGGGTTAGCAGAAATAACAGATTCACCGTAGGTCTGTCCTGACTCAGTCACATCAGTCACATCAGTGACTGGAATTTTGAGGTCCGATCGTAACAACAGCAGCTGTCCTGCAGTTGAAAACGTACTAAGTAAGCGCAGAGCTCGACTCTGGTTGGCCTCCCAACCACCGGCGGCACCAATAAAGGTGTTGCCAAAGTTTCGATTGGTCATTAACCAGGCCGTCGCACGATCTACGGCTAGTGAGTATTGGTCGGTATCCTCTCGGATATCAACCGTTGGCTCTACAAGGCTCATAATAGCTATATTATAGCATATTTTGACTATTTACTCAATAGTTGGTCGAGTTTGTCATATGCCTGTTGATAGAAGGCTTCTAGGTTATTGCCATTATTCTCGATAGTCGCATTAGCGCTATCTTTGATGTAAGACAAATTCATTTGAGCTTCTACTGGGATGCCTGGTTGCGGCTTCCACTGCAAGGCTTCACGGCTAATGTATTCCTCTTTTGGAACTACGGTTTCGCCTTCCCGTTTGTAGTCTACGGCGCGCTGGTAACGGACATCATCGGAAGCTTCTACCCAGATAAGGACTCCGCCATGAGCGAAGATCCAATCGACCTCCGCAGGGGCACGCACGCTATACAGCACTAATCCTTTGTAATCTTGCGTCTTCTGAGCTTCTTTGTAGCGCTTGAGTGCCTCTTGCAAGATGACATCTGGTCCGTGGTTCTCGCGGAGCCAATTGGAAGTATCAGTCATATTTGGGACAGAGATAGGATCTGGCTTATCAGCGTGTCGCTCGCGGGCAAATTCGCGGACGATATCGCCAAAAGATACGCCAAAATAGCCATCTTCAATTAGTTTGTCGGCAAGAGTGTCTTTGCCGCTTCGTTGCAGCCCACCGATGCCAATAATTACGTCTTTAGTTGATGTAGTCATGCAGCTTTCGAGCATCCTTATGTTTACGTAGTTTTGCGAGAGCCTTAGCCTCGATTTGACGAATACGTTCGCGCGTAACGTTAAATTCTTGTCCTACTTCTTCTAGAGTATGGCTCTTGCCATCTTCTAGGCCAAAGCGGAGCTTGAGGATCTTCTGTTCCCTTTCAGTTAGTGCGCCAAGCATGTCTTTAACGTGCTCTTTAAGTAGCTGACTGGTAGCAGATTCCTCTGGGCTAACAGTGTCTTCGTCTTCGATAAAATCACCAAGTACAGAGTCTTCTTCGTCGTCACGAACAGAGGCGTCGAGTGAGCTAATGTCTTGCTTAATCTTCATTATGTGCTCAACTTTTTCGACATCAATCTCCATCTCTTTGGCGATTTCTTCATTTGTTGGCTCGCGGTTAAGGTCTTGGGTAAGTCGTCGTTGTGTGCGAAGCAGCTTGTTGATGGTCTCTACCATATGCACTGGAATACGGATAGTTCTAGCTTGGTCGGCGATAGCACGAGTAATTGCCTGTCGAATCCACCATGTTGCGTAGGTACTAAATTTGAATCCCTTGTCTGGGTCAAACTTCTCTACAGCACGGAGGAGCCCAGTATTACCTTCCTGGATAAGGTCGAGAAGGTCCAGACCTCGGCCAACATAACGTTTAGCGATACTCACCACAAGTCGCATGTTTGCCTCGGCCATCTGGTCTTTGGCATCTTTTTCGCCGGCAACAACTCGCTTAGCAAGGGCTAGCTCTTCGTCGGCCTTAAGTAGCGGAATCTTACCGATTTCTCGGAGATACAAACGAACCGAGTCATCGGCTACGTCATCTAGGTAGACCTGGTCAGTGATGACGATTTCTTCGTCGTCTTCGGCTACCCATTCATCGCTCATCTCTGGGCTGGCTTCCTCACCAGCGGCAATAATCTTAATATTCCCATCAGCAAGTTCGGTATATAGAGCATCAAGCGCATCGGCGTTAGCTGGTAGATCTGGATAGATCTCGTTGATGTCTTTCTGGTTAACTTCTTTTGCTTTTTTAGCTTTCTTAATAAGCGCTGTACGTAGCTTTTCAACTTCGACAGTTCCCTCTACTCGCTTAGCAGGTGTCTTCTTGGCAGCCTTGCTAGCAGGCGCTTTTGCCGTAGCTTTAGCAGGTTTCTTTGTTTTTTCCTCAGCCTTGGCTAGTGCCTTCTTTGGCTTGGCATCTGCTTTAGGTGTAGCTTTTGCGGTTGGTTTCTTTGGCTTCTCTTCTGGTTCTGGTGCAGCTTTTTTTCGCTTGAATAAGTTTGGCATTACTTGGTTGTCTCCTTAGCGGTTTTTAGTAATACGTCGAGTCGTTTGGCGGCTTCGAGAAGTCGTTCCATGTCTGACTCGCTAGCAGTTTGCATGGCACGGCTTAGCCGCGCTTTTTGTGTTTTTACATAGTAATCTATCTGGCGAATCTGCAATCGAGCGGCTTCGTAGCGAAGCTCTATAACCTCGAGATCCCGATAGAGCTCTTCATATAGCAATGACAGTACTTTATCATAATCACCCACTTTCGGCAATTCCTGAGCTGTGTCTTTTGCGCCGTAACTGAAGTCGGGGTGTGTCTTTAAAAAATCTAGTAATAACTTGGCATCATCGGACACAAACATGTCGCGTGTCAGTGGCTCTAAGTAGCTTCGCAAGCTTGGTAAAAATAAGGCAAGGCACATGATTTTGTTCTGCGCTTCGTTTTGGCTGGCGGTAGCTTGGTCGATAGGCTTCTGCTTGGACACTTTTTTTAATTCAGGCTTCTTAACCACTGTTTTTTTGTCTGCCATTTGCCCGGTTTTGGTGCGCAAAGCAGCTGGGTCGACGCCAAGCAACTTGGCAATGCGCACAATATAGTGATCCTTTTCGACAGCGTCATTCAGGTTGTCTACAACTGCCAAAACCTTATCGCTGAATGTCCGCTTACCTACTGCAGAGTTAATGTCGAGTATCGAAGCATAGCGCTCGATTATCCAATCGATAGCGTACTGATTTTTTGTTATGACTTCGCGCCAAGCACCAGGGTCCTTCTTAACTAGCTCGTCTGGATCTTTGCCCTCTGGCACAGTAATCATACTGAGGCTCACCCCTACTTTACTGGCAATTGGGATTGCTCGCTCGGTGGCATTGAGTCCGGCATTATCTTGGTCGAAAGCTAACCGAATATCGTGCGTAAAACGGCTCAGTTCTTTTAGGTGTGCCTCTGTTAACGCTGTACCGGCAGTAGCTACCACATTGGTTACCCCGGCCTGATGGCTGGCAAGAACATCTAGGTTTCCTTCTACTACTACCGCAAAATCGTTTTTTCGGATTGCATCTTTGGCTAGATGAATCCCAAAGACATGACGACTTTTGTCGTAGACCGGACTCTGCGGCGTGTTGATGTACTTCGGCCCATTCGGGTCGGTAACAATCTGTCGAGCGGTGAAACCAATCACCCGTCCAGTACTATCCTGCAGCGGAACCATCAGCCTGCCCCGGAACATATCCCCGAAACCACGGTATCGTTGCGTACCTAACCCTGCTTTCTTAATGAGAACATCAGTAAAACCCTTGCTGCGTAAGAACTTAACCAATGAATCATCAGTGTTAGGAGAATACCCCAATCGAAACGTCTGAGCCGTCTCTTTAGTAAACTGTCTTTCTTTAGTTACATAGGCAATGATTGAAGCATTACGGCTAAGGGCAAGTTGGTAGTACTTTGCTGCCAGTTCAAGCACTTCGTATACTTGTGCCTTCTCTTTAGAATTCTGACCATTCCCCTTTTGTTGAAACTGCGTAAGATCTACGCCAGCTTGTCGGGCCAAAAGATCTAGAGCCTCTTTGAAATCAAGGCCATCAACTTCCATGACAAAACTAAACATGTCCCCGCCCTTGCCACTACTAAAGTCGTGCCAGATCTGTTTCTCTGGGCTTATCATAAGGCTCGGGGTCTTTTCGTTACTAAACGGACTAAGGGCTTTAAAGTTTCGGCCGGAACGCTTAAGCTCGAGGTATTGACTAACCACGTCCTCGATACTAAGCCGACTCTTTATTTCCTCTACCGCATCCATACCTACAGTGTATAGCTACAGAGGTAAACGCCCAAGCATAACAAAAAAGAGCTCCACTAGGTGACAACGCCCAACTACTGATAGAATAGTGCTTATGAATCCGCAGCAATATCCAATGCCGCAGCCGCAACCACAGCAGCCGCCTCAGCCCCCACAAGCACCTGCCCCTCCTCAGATGCCGTTGCCACAACACGACCCGAATGATCCAAACAACCCTTATGCCTTTATCATGAATTCTGGCGCGCCGCAGCAACAAGGTAAGTTCAATATTCCCAAAGGTAACTCTACCCTTCAAAGAGCACTTATCTTTGGCGGTGGATTTGTAGTCCTGTTGGTGGTTGGCCTTATGGCTATGTCTGCACTATCTGGTGGCAGTGGGCACAGTACCCAGCTACTGACACTAGCTCAGGAACAGACAGAGATCATACGCATCGCCGATCTTGCCCGTAACGAACGAAGTATCCGTAACGAGACTACAAACAACCTGGCCAGCAGCACCAGCCTCAGTGTTAACACCTCTCTCAAGCAGACTTTGGGCTTGATTGGCGGCAAAGCGCCGAATCCCAAAGTCTTAGCATTAAAAAAGAGCTCCAAAACCGACGCCCTACTTACCGAAGCTGCCTCGAACAACCAGTATGACCAAGTCTTTGTTGGCGTCTTGCAGACAAAACTCAAAGAGTATCAATCTGATGTGAAAAAACTCTATGTCGGCAACAAAAGTAAAAAAGAAAAAGCCGTTCTAGAGTCGGCTTACAACGGAACTGTTGTACTACTCGGCCAAAGCAAGTAACTACTTCCTTTTAATAAGAACTGGCATGGCATTAGGTGCACCAGTTACGAGATCGTAGCTGTGGCGAATAAATCCTTGGATCTCTTCCCATTCGATCTCTCCAGACAAGACAACCGTATTCCAATGCTTTTTGTTAAGGTGATACCCCTCCATAACCGTAACGTACTGCTCACGCAGTAGTTTAGCTAGCGTCGGATCACACTTAAGACTAATGCGTACTGGATCGCTTCCCTCTTGGATAAGCGCGAACATCTTGTCTTCACCTTTTACGGGTACTTTATAAACTGCCACTTCTGGGCCAAAAGGGTAATCTAGTTTGGCGTTTGGCATCGATAGCACATAGGCTTCGACATCTTTATGCTTCACCGCGTAGCTGCTCCAGGTAATCGTATAATTCGGCAATTGATGCTTGAATATCATCAAAGGCACGGTGGTTACTGTCTTTTTCGAAGGTGTAGTTGTACTTACCATGCATCAAGATCTTGAAGCTGCTCACATCAAGCATTCTGTAGTGCAGTAGAGCTTCTACTTCTGGCCACCAACGCTGAATAAAGATACGATCGTTATGGATGGAGTTGCCTCCCAAGATAGCCATCTCGTCTCCAAAATGTGCTTTGATAAGACCAACGACTTCGCCAATAACTTCTTGTTCGGATTTCTTGCTATCACGTATTCGAGCCGTCAGACCGCTGGCTGAGTGCTGCGATGCCGCCCAGGGGTTCATAGTGTTAATAACTTCGTCCGACTGATGAATAACTGCTTCGTATGTCGCAAGCGTGTTAAATTCGAAATCTGTTACGTCGACTGCGACCTCTACAATACGATCTTTTGAAGGATCGAGACCGGTCATTTCTAGGTCTATCCACAGTATTTTGGTTGGGCGTGTATTCTTATCTTTCATTACAACCTATTGTAGCAGTGCCTCGCAGCCATTAGCTACGGTAGGCCGCCTGAGCTTGTTGTAGAATAGCCTGCGAAAATGCATCTAGCTCAATTGGCACGCCTGCCCGTACGACATCCAGGCTCGATACACTTCGGTTATTCTCTACAGCGATTACCCTAAGGATATTGCCCACTGCACGATTAACATTCGGCATATTGTCGATGTCGCTACCGTGTGAACCGGTGATTAAATCCTGGAGCTGGTTAGTAATGTTTTCGCCCTTCTTAAGAACTAGCGCACCTGGGATAGCGATCGTTGTACCCCTAACTGGTTTCTGGTCTACTGATTCTCTTGGCTCTGATGGCGCCTGCTGTGCGCCTTCAATGCTGTTTTCTGGCTGTGCGCTACCCTGCTCCAACGTAGAAGCTGGTGCGGTGGTTGTAGTGCTAGTCGTTGTGGTAGACGCTTCGGCAACCGCTGGCACAGTAACAATAGTCGTTGGAATCCCAGAGGTAGTTGTCATGGCTACTGTGGTAGTAGGAATCTCACTTGTTGTTGTGGTTGCAGTTGGCGCCTCAGCTGTAGTAGTTGTTCGTCGCGCGGGGGCTGAACTATCGTCCGAAGATCCAGTAAACGCCGCAAACATACCAATACCCAGTGCGGCGACTACCGCAACGCCGCCTAGAATACGACCCCATCGCCGTGGCTTCTTGGCTTCCTTTTTGTCTACTGCGTCTTCGGCGCCGCTAACACTATCGGCATCAAAAGTACCAGTGCGAAGCTTCGCTTTTTTCTCATCTTTTGGTGGCCGTATTCGTGCATAGTTTGGCTCATTAGCTAATAGCCCCTGCTGCACTTTAAGGTCTTGACCACTTAACTTGTTGCCGGTCCGCTCTTCCACAAAGGCTATTAGGCGCTGAGGTGTGGGCACGAACGGCCAAGTGGTAGGTGATATACCTTCCTGGATACAGTAGTCCATAGCTTCGGCAAAACGAGCTCGGGTTACGATGTCTTTGGTATCAATACCGTAACAATATGTATAGACATTCATAAGCTCAGTAACAACATTTGCAACTGCCAATACTTCTTCATCTGTCTTAGCTTCGTCTTTGCTTGTTCGCACAAATACGTCTGCCGTAGTAAACAATGACCGCGCACTATTTTCTTGCATAGCCATTGTTTCTTCGGGCGTAAACATCAACACACCTTCATTACCGGTTCGAAGCTCTTCAAACATTTCTGGACGTCGTCCAAACGCTGTTGCTATTCGCTCTCGCGCTTGACCTATACGGCCTAAATCATCCTGATCTCTCATATAACGGGTAATAATACTATAAGAGTGCGCTTATCGCAACTTTAGGGTTTAGATCCGTGTTAGCACTTCTTCCATGCTCTGGCGAGCTTTTGGACGTGCAGCAGCATCATCGTCTAGGCGATACCCGAACGCAATAGCGTATTCACTAGAGAGATTCTTCTCTTTTAGGCCTAAGATCTCATCGAACTTATCGTGATCAAAGCCTTCCATTGGACCAGCATCTACACCAAGAAGTGCAGCAGCTTCGATCATGGCGCCAAGTGGGATGTACACCTGCGCACGAACCCAAGAGGCTAACTGAACGTCGTCTTTACCAGCAATAGTGCCGTCGATCATGTCCCTAAGACCCTGTAGTGCTTCTACTGGAGCACCTACTGCCTTAGAAACGTGCGCGACTCGGTCTGCAGCTAGTGCTTCGCGGGCATCAGTTCGCTTTGCAACCACAAGGAAGTGTGGCGCGTCTTTTACTTTGTCCTGTGGACTAGCTTCGTCATACAGTTTCTTTTGTAGTTCTGGATTCTCAACAAGTACAAAGTGCCATGGCTCTACGCCAAATGCGCTCGGCGCAAGACGACCAGCTTCTAGGATTGTCTGAATGTCTGCTTCACTCACCTTTTTGCTTGGATCTAGTTTTTGGGCGGCATAGCGCCAGTTCATAGCTTTTACAATTGAATCGTTCATACTTCTCCTTTTATAATCTGTTCAGTGATGCTATACTTTGTGTAGTATAAGGTAAGTATAACGCAATACTATACTTTGTAAAGTATGAAAAATAATACATCTAGCGACGAGTGCGCAAACATCGAATCCAAAGAAGGTTGCCTTGCCAACGCCCTGACCGTATTGGGCAACAAATGGTCAGCTCTTATTTTGCGCGACCTAAATACTGGCCCAAAACGCTTTAGCCAACTAGAGCGCTCGCTGACAGGAATTAGCCCTCGTACCCTCTCACAACGACTCGATGACCTAGAAGATTGTGGCATCGTAACCAAGAAGGCTTTTGCCGAAGTACCACCACGTATCGAATACACCCTTACCCAAAAAGGGCTAGACTTTGTCCCTGCCCTCCAAGAAATGGCCGAATGGGGCGCCAAATACTACAACGTCGCTTAATCTTTAGCTTTGTTGAAGCCTAGGCAGACCGAGTTAATGCAGTAATGTTGCCCTGTTGGCGAGTCGCCAGCCTCAAAGACGTGACCCAGGTGACTACCGCAATTTGCACAAACCACCTCTGTTCTTTTCATGAACATTGAGTCGTCAGGGACAAGCTTTACAGCGTCATTCTTTGCTAGTTCTGAAAAGCTTGGCCAGCCAATCAAACCTGGTTCGGTGGAATCATACTTTGCATCGCTGCTAAATAACTCATTGCCGCATGCTACACAGGTGTACATGCCCTTTTCGTTATGATTCAGGAATTTACCGCTGCCTGGAGCCTCGGTCCCCTTCTTGCGAAGCACCTTGTACTGCTCTGGCGTAAGTTTTTCTTCCCACTCTTTGTCAGAAAAATCCACTATTTCTTTGGTGCTTTGTCGAGCTTAAGCCCTGTAATAACCCAGTAGATAACAGCTGAAACCGCAAGAAGCGTAATTAGCGCCGAAAGAATTGCACCCCAACCAATGGTCATAGAACGGCTACCGGCCGTGATAGTAAAATCGAGTTGCTCAAGACCTTTGGTGTCACCTACAACAAAACCAACGATTGGGTTAATCAAGTTAACTACGATCGATTCAACTGCCTTGCCTACTTGCGTACCAATAGCCAAACCAACTGCTAAACCGACTACGCCATGCGTCTTTACAAAAGCCATAAAGTCTTTAAGTTGCTTGTTCATCCTACTATCTCCTTATTTATCCTATAACTTTGTTATACAACAGATACGCTAGGGTAGCAACAGCAGTAGACAAAGCCGTCCCCCAGATAAGATCAATGACTACAATCTTGAGCGGGAACCCTTTGAGCGTCGCATAATTAGTTAAATCGTATGTTGCATATGTGACAAAACCAAAGAATGCTGCTGCCATTGCCAAACTTGAGCTACTATCCGCTTTAAGTGCAGGTGCGATAACAAAGTAAATCAGTCCTGCGATAAATACCGCATAAAACAATGCGGCCGCGCCCCACTTTACGTTATTAGTCATAAGCCCTTTTAGCTCAGTGGCATATAGCTTTTTAGCTACAACGCCCAGCCATACCGCATCGAACAAAACGAATAGCCCAGCAGCTATTCCATATAACGCTGGATAGTTTACCTTCATGGCACCCTCCTTATTTCTACCTACAGTATACCGGTAGAGTGCAATGGAGTGGTAGTTCTTTAATCTTCGAGATCTTCGTCTTCAGATTGTCGACGTTTGCCATCCAAATAGTACGGGCTTGGTGAGGTAAAACGACTAGCAACCGCATCGCCCTGTTGGAACATCCCGCCCATTGAGCGATTTTGGGGAGTCGTAGTTTGGGGCAGAGGTACAGTTGTTGTAGTTCTTGGTGGACGAGTAGTAGGGGTGGTTGTCGGCGTAGTTGTTCGGGGGATAGTCTTAGGGCTAACAGTTGTAACTGTCCTTGAAGGACTTCTTTTTGGGTCCACAGTAGTTGAGATTGTAATGCCTCCATACCTTTCCTCTTCTCGGGGATCAAGAACTGGATTCTTTCGTTCTCTAACAATAACAGCTGCTCTATCAGCTAGCTCACGGCCCACAGTACTCACAATCTGATTTTCACGGGCTTGGAATCCTAGCTTTTGCCATAGATCACGTTGCAGTTCCGCCTTTTGCTCGGCAGTTGCGTCAGGGGAAGCTAGGTCTATAAGTTGTCCAACATTATAACGAGCAATCTCTAAGAATATTATGTCCATTTCGCTCGCAAATTCAGGATGAAGAACACGCATAAGCCTGCTGGCCAAGACTTCTTGTGAATCACCTAGCTCATCGATACTTACAGCAAAAAGAGTAGATTCTTCGGGTTTACCTTTGGCGTTCACGGCAGCTGAGTGTACGACATCTTCAAATTCTTGCACACGTAGTAGCTCGCCATACGAGACGGCATGGTTGATATCGTGTCCGTGTAGCCGATGCCCCTGGCGTGCGGCTGGAATAATATATTCAGCAAATAATGCTGTAAACTCTTCGTCCGGTACTTCGTCTACACTATCGTTCCATTCCATCCGGTACTTGCCAGGGATCTCCGGCAGGATCCCCATAGCAGCCTTTGATTGGTTCTCTAAACTATCTCCAAGTCGGGATAGACTTCTGCCAAGCCAATTGTAGCCGCTGTCGTCGTCCAGTTCGCTAGAATCTAGGTCACGTATATCATCTCGGTGATGCCTATGGCTACGGTTATGCCTGTCGAATCGCGGAGTATAGATGGACTCGGTATGCCAGTCCCCATAAGGATCGGCAAAGTCAGGTTTTGCAACTGGATCTGGTGTTGCCTTCTCTGCTAAAAGTTTGAACTCTTCCGGAGGTGGAAGTTCAGCTGGTGATTTTATAACTAGTGCGTGAGTATCTGGACGGATAACCATGTCATTACTATAACACGGTTGTGCTTATTTTTCAAGTTTAGTTCGCATGTACCTTTGCTTGGTCGGAGTATCGAAGTGCTCTATGGCGTAGCGGAGAGCTGTACGCGGCATCTTGTGGGCAAACTGGTCCAGAAAATCGACTAGAACTTGGCGGTCGCGCTTGCCTACTTCGCGGAGCATCCAGCCAGTGGCTTTGTGAATGTAGTGGTGCGTGTCAACCAAATAGTGTTCGGCCAGTTTAAGCGTCCAGCCAAACTCGCCCAGCCGAATAAAATACCAGGTACTCACCATGGCGATGCGACGTTCCCAAATATTCTTCGAGTCACTAAGCGTGTCCAAAATAGACTGATCTTTATCTGTTAGATAGGCGCCGACAATGTCTCGGCAACTAGCATCTACGAGATCCCAATTATTGATCCACTTAGTGTTCTTTAAGTACAGATTGTATACGTCGGACTTAGTTACTTGATCGCCTTTCTGGTACTGCATAACCCAAATCATTAGGGCGGTGAGCCGCTCTTCATGTACTTCAGAATGTAGCAATTCCTCGACATCAGACGGCTCGATCTGTTTGTAAAATTCCTTTACGATTAGGCGCTGCTTGGGCACAGTCACTCCCAAAAATTGGTCTGTATCGCCTGGCTCTAACTTAAAGAAATGCGGAAAGAATTCAGCCTTAGCTGGGTCGGCCTGATCACGTAAAGCTTGTCTGATTTGGTGAATTACTTCGCTCATTGCTCTGTATTATACCCGTGACTGATATACTTTGTTTATGTATAGGTCAATCACTAAAGAGCAATATTTAGAACGACTTGAGTTCCCGCCCGACTATAAAGTAGATGGCGTGCTAGTATACGGGACACTTTATGAGGAACGTACTTTAGCCCAGCTGCTTCCGGTGTTAGCGAGCATGGGCTACAAAGTTGAAGCCTTATCTATGAGCAACCCCTTTCTTCGATTTGCTCGAGAGCTCAGAATCGGTGACAAGGTAATCTGGTTTGTTATAGCATATGGCGGCTCATGGCTTAGTGAGTACCTGCACTGGGCATGTTTGTTTGGATCAAAGAAGAACATCTTGCTTGGATCCTGCGGAGGGCTGAAAAAAGGAATAAAACCCGGTGATTTCATCGTCCCAACCCTCAGTTATGCCCAAGAAAGTTCTGCCATGATGTACGACCGAGAATCTGCTGAGCACTACCCCGATACCGATCTGACGGCCAAGCTAGTTGAGAAGTTAGGTCAGACTGAGAAAGTCTGGGAAGGCCCTATGGTCACCTGCCAAGCAATGATAGGCGAGACCTTGGAGGACGTAGAAACTTGGTCAAACGCTGGGTATTACGGTGTTGAGATGGAAGCCGCCACCACCTTCGCTGTTTCAAAACACTTTAAAGTCCCTGCTGCAGCTAGTGTATATATGGGCGATAACCTTATCGAGCAACAGACCAACTTTAGTGACGATTACGCCAAGCAAGAACATATTCGTGAACAAAAACGCGACCACCAAATGCGGGCCGCACTTGAACTACTACTAGAAGATTAGTTACATCTTCTCTGGGGCGTGAATGCCAAGTAGCTCTAAGCCGGTCTTTAGAACGGTGGCGTATTTGCCGACCAGGTACAGTCTTTCGCCTTCCCGCTCGTCGCCAACTACGCGGTTCTGCTCGTAAAATCGGTTGAACACCTG
>CAZTPC010000017.1:0-21488 GCA_964615565.1 uncultured Candidatus Saccharibacteria bacterium | reverse complement strand
GTCCGATGCCGTCGTCCAGCAGGCTACCGTTAAGAATGCAAAATTATACAATAATCAAGGCGATATTACTGGCATAACAGTGAGTGTCGACGATCAGTCGCAGGAGTCCGGCAATCCCGTCCTGACACAAGAACCACTCGTAAAAATACAGGATTCGTCAGTTTTAGATAGTAAGGCCGAAGGCGATGCTGGGATTATGCTTGTGCAATCAGGCGGACCACTTACTAGAATATCTGCAGAACTCCAGGTAAATGCTGTTACGGTTGCTAATAACCAGGTTATAGTCACTCAGCCACAAGCAAACTCGCCGTTTGGCACCTTGCCGATATTTGTAGGAATGCTTGTAACTGGCAAACTTTCTGGGAATCAGACAGTTACGAATGTTACGATTGCAAATAATACAATTAACAACCCTGCACCAGACAATAGGCAGACACTTGCTGGTTTCGTGGGTAGTCTTAGTGGGCAGAGTGTGAATATGGCTATACGTAGTACTACGGTAGTTGGTAATAGTGTTAGTCAGCCAAGTAGTGTGCAAGCTAAGATGCCAGCTTTCTTTGCAGCAAAAGTAGTCCTTAACCAATCTTTCCAAGTTGTGGGTGCACAAAATGGTTCAACTGCAGTAAACTCACTCATTGCAAACAATACGTTTAATGGCCAAAGCTCTAGCTGCTTAAGTGGATTTAATACTGATTTCTTCGGGTTAACCGGAATGTTAGACGTGACTCCGCTTAACGGTGGGTATAATATGACAGACGATCAAGGGTGTAGTGGCTATTCGTATGTAGCCAACCTATGGGATACCATTGACCATCAGATTGCAGATAATGGTGGTCCCGTGCCTACTGTCAAATTGCTTCCAGGCTCACCAGCGATTAATGGTGGCGGGAATGTGTTGGGCGTTACAACTGATGCCCGCGGCGTAGCCCGAAGTGGATACTTTAGTGTAGGTGCTTACCAGGGAGAATTACTGGCTGCAACCACCACTAATGCCAATGGCACATTAGCTAAGACTGGCGTCGTGACGGTCTCTGCGGTGATTGTCTGTTTAATCTTGCTTGTAGTTCTAATCTACACCTACATCGACTATCTCCGTCACCGAAAGCCTCTTGTGCAGGCTGATCCGTTTGCTAGACAGACGTATACCTATCGGCATCACATTAGTACGGTTACAATTCCACTACTGAAGTATCGAGTGCACATCTCGTTCAACCGCAATCCAAGCGGCATTACCAAATTCTAAAAAAAGCCAGTTTTTACTCTGGTCGCATCACTCCAGGCGTCCTATACTAATAGGCAGTGAAAAGAATTCTCCGCCGAGCCAATATGAAGCTATCAATTGGCAATGCAGCAGCATTGTTAGTTGTGTCTTCGTTGCTTGGTCAAGTACTTGGGTTTCTTCGTGTAAAGCTAGTAAATGCTAACTTCCCAGCCTTTGGGGGCGGAAGCACCGACGCGTTCTTCGCGGCATTTAAGATTCCTGATTTCTTCTTCTTTACAATTGCAGCTGGGGCATTAGGCGTCGCCTTTATGCCTGTGCTTGCTGATCATCTATACAAACATGACCGTAAGGGTGTATGGGAGTTATCTTCGAGCCTACTAAACTTCCTGGCGTTAATTATGTTTGTCTTGGGCGTGATAATGTTTGTCTTTGCTGGCCCACTGATTCATGCCATGGTCCCAAAGCTTAGTGCAGAGCAACTTCATAACGCAACCATCATCATGCGCTTCATCGCCTTTAACCCGCTATTATTTACGATCAGTGGGATCTTGGTAAGTGTTCAGCAAACGTTCGGGCGATTCTTCTTTTATGCCATAGCGCCGCTTATCTATAACATCTCCATCATTGCTAGTATCTTCTTGTTTCGGGACAATCTCGGCCTAATCGGTTTGGGGTTGGGTGCCTTTATTGGTTCGCTGTTGCAGTTAGCTATTGCAGTCGCTGGTTTGTTAGGGCTGGGCTTTAAATACTCTCGTAAGATCGACTTTAGTATGCCGGACTTCCGTAAAGTGCTTCGACAGTTACCACCACGTTCTATCGACCAAGGCATTATGTCGATTAACAGCATTGTCGATACAAACTTTGCCCGCCGATTAGGCACCGGCAACATTACCTGGTATGAAAACGCTTACACACTACATACAGCGCCTACACTTCTAATTGGTACTGCCATTAGTTCGGCGGTATTCCCTCACTTTAACAAAACTATAGCGGAGGGGCGTATGGCTGAGTTCCGGCATGAGTTTCTACAAGTACTCCGGATCCTTATTTGGGTGGCGACTCCAGTTGTAGTGATCTGTTTCTTTGGTCGCGGCTATCTAGCACGTATGATCTTTAGCCGAAACGCACCAGAAATTGCTGCAATCTTCGGCTTCTTGTCTGGTGCTATTTTCTTCCGGACAATTTACACCATTGTGTCGCGTTACTTTTATGCCCAGAAGGACACGTGGACACCACTAGTCGATTCGTTATTTGCCATTGGTTTGAATATCTTGCTGGTTTCACATCTGGCTCGAGCAGACAGTTATGGTATTACGGGCATCGCTCTTTCGGAGTCAATCGTGGCTGGCTGCCAGTTGTTTATCCTTACTTCAATCATGCTATGGCGTGATCACAAGCTGTTCGATATGCGTTTTCTTGGTGGTATAGGCAAGATTATTTCGATCACTGGGTTTACTGTTGTAACTGCCTTTATTATGGTAACGTTCTTCCCGCTCAACATCGATGATACAGGTTTTATCACACTCGGTTTTAAACTTGGGTTGATTGCCTTTGTTACGCTTAGTGTTCACCTGGGCCTTTCGTCACTCTTTGGCCTAGAAGAAGCCGCACCGATTATCAAGAAGCTCAAGAGCCTTGGCGGCCTAATCATGCGTCCCATCAAAATAGATCAATAAAGCTCCTTGTGCTTGCAATGATTTGAGTTTGTAGCAAAATAGAAGCAATAATCAAACGGAGACAGCTATGCCTACAACAACATGGACCGGTGAATTCACTATAAGCCTAGAGGATGAACAGAGAGATTGTGTTGAACGCCACACAGGGATGTCTCCGAATGAGGCTACAGAACGATTGGTCTGTGAAGTGCGGGATAGTTGCCCACAGGGCGAAGAATGTGGGCTGGGCCTTGGATATAAGGAAGACTCCTATACTGACGGCAGAACCGGTGATCCGATGAATGATATAGAAGTCGATATACGAAGAATAGAAGCTAAGGTTTCATGCGAACGGGCAGGTGACGACGCTGATTGCGTCGGCCGAACCACTAAAGCAGCAGAACGAATCGGCGAATTCTTGTCATCATGCGAAGAGTTTGATGATCAGCTTCAGCGGGTAGCACGCGAAGCTACTGCTGGTGCCCGCCAGAGGGCGGATGAGCTTCGTGCTGAGGCCGACCTTGTGGTTGCAGACGCTTCAGTAAGAGCACAGCAAATCACTGACCGTAGACAACATACGTTCCGCGATGCTTGGTTCTCGTCAGAAACAGCGTAGGCATATCAACGCTACCTCTGTTATAATGGGCGGATGCAAGACAAAATCCGCAATTTCTGTATTATTGCGCACATTGATCACGGCAAATCGACACTCGCCGATCGGCTGCTCGAAATAACGGGCACTGTTCTTAAGCGTGACATGAAATCTCAGCTGCTAGACAAGATGGATCTGGAACGCGAACGGGGCATTACAATCAAACTCGCCCCTGTTAGGATGAACTATCAAGGCTATGAGCTTAATCTCATCGACACCCCGGGTCATGTCGACTTTAGCTACGAAGTGTCCAGGAGCCTCGAAGCCTGTGAGGGCGCAATACTGGTGGTAGACGCTAGTCAGGGCATACAGGCTCAGACACTGGCCAACGTTTACCTTGCCATGGCTGCCGATCTAACGATTATCCCGGTGCTTAACAAAATTGACCTCCCAGCAGCAGATGTAGAACGAGTAAGCGCCGAAGTCATCTCGCTGCTTGGCTGTAAAAAAGAAGATATTTTGCACATTAGTGCCAAGACTGGGCAGGGTGTAGAGGCGGTGCTTGATAAGGTTATAAACGAAGTGCCTGCACCATCGGGGACAGAAGAGGAAACAACTCGGGCGCTGATCTTTGACAGCTACTACGACGACTACCGTGGAGTAGTTCTATACGTCAGGGTAGTAGATGGGGCAATCCCCAAAGCTGCGGAGATTAAGATGATAGCGACTGGCGCCAATGGCATTGCGCTAGAAGTTGGTAGCTTGGCTCCGGTGATGAGACCGGCAGGCCAACTTACATCCGGTGAAATTGGGTATATTGTTACCAACCTAAGAAGTACCCGTGAGGCAAAAGTAGGTGACACCGTCACGCTGTATAAGAATCCTTCGACAGAATCTCTGCCAGGCTATAAAGATGTAAAACCGTTTGTTTACGCTGGAATCTTCCCAGATAGTAACGAAAACTATCAGCTACTTAAAGACGCCATAGAAAAGCTCAGCCTTAGTGACTCAGCCTTGCAATTTGCTCCAGAAAACTCACCAGTTTTGGGCTTTGGGGTTCGCGTTGGATTCTTGGGCTTACTCCACATGGACATTGTCCGAGAACGACTAGAGCGAGAGTATGACCTAGAGCTTGTCATTACCAACCCTTCAACCGATTATCAGATCACACTGAACAATAAAACAGAGGTCGACATCAAGAGTGCGGCTGACTTGCCAGACCCGGCTCAGATTGCTGAGATCCGCGAACCATGGATCAAGGGTGAGGTAGTCGTTCCTAAAGAATACGTCGGTGGTGTCATTCAGCTTATCTCTAGCAAGCGCGGTATCCAAAAGAATCTTAGCTATGTTGATGCACAGCTGGCGCTTGTTTCTTTTGAAGCGCCGCTTGCCAATCTGCTGACCGACTTTTATGATCAACTCAAGAGCGTAACTAGCGGATACGGCAGCTTCAACTACGAGCTAGACGATTACCGTGCCGAAGACCTGGTAAAGGTCGATTTCTATGTTGCTGGTGAACCAGTTGATGCCCTGAGTGTTATGGTGCACCGTAGCGAATCTCAGCGACTTGGCCGAGAGACAGTTGAAAAACTTAAAGAGGTTATTCCGCGCCAGAACTTCCAGGTTGCTTTGCAGGCTGGCATTGGCGGTAAGTTTATCGCCCGCGAAGATTTAAGCGCCTACCGTAAAGATGTGACCACTGGGCTATATGGCGGCGACGTATCTCGTAAGAAGAAAGTACTAGCAAAGCAGGCCAAGGGCAAGAAGCGCCTTAAGCGCTTTGGTAAGGTCGACATTCCTGCCGAAGCGTTTACTGTCATGCTTAAACGCGATTAGTATTTCTGATGTCGGTCTAGGGCACCAGAAAACCTAAGAAGCCAAGCAATAAAAAAAAGACCCCAGAGTGGGGTCTTTTTATGCCATTTACAGATTATCGCAGAACAATGCGTGATGCAGTCTGGTCTTTATCTTTGCCTACGGTTAAGACGGTGACGTTTGCACCCTTCTTAACATCTTTGTATGTAAGCGTCTTGTCGCCCTTTGTTACTTCGGTCTTGTCGGTCACTACAATTGTTTTTGTGCTGCCATTTGCTTGCTTAATCGTGATAGACGTATCGTTCACAGCAGAGGCCGTACCTAAGATAGTGCTTGGGAATAGTGGGTTATCAGAGATTGCATTCAGCGGATTAATAAGGTCTGTGACCTTCTTGACTGCGTCTTTTGCGCCCTGCCGGCGACCCATCTGGAAACCGGCAAAGTAGCCAATAGCACCAGAAAGTGCAACAACAATTACTACAAGCAACATAGTCTGCAAAATATCACGTCTGATTGAGCCAAACTTAGCATTACTTTGATTATCTTGTGAACTGGTCTGCATCTTGTCTCCTCGTTTTTTCGTCATAGCTATTTTATCGTTGATTCAATTGTACCATAAGCGGAATCTTTGCTATTGTATTAGTAACTAGCTTTGTGAGCGACATGAAAAAAGAAGTTTTAAAACAGTTAATCACCAAACCAACACGACGCATAAAGATTCTCGGTATCGCTTCATTAGTGATTATCGCCACATTTTTATTTAGTTATTATGTTGGCGTAGTAAGTCCAAATCGTGCCAATGCATTTAGCGGCACCGGTACTGGCGACGAGAATAATCCTTTCAGAATCACAAACTGCACTCAACTACAGGAGATGAAGAACATACGTTGGGCAAACTATGTTCTTGTTACTGATGTCGATTGTGCAGACACTTTCAACTGGAATAATGGATCCGGATTCCTGCCGATTAATGAGTTTAGCGGAACTTTCGATGGGCGTAATTACGCAATCAAAGACCTATACATAAACAATAAGTCCTTCAACTACGCCACTGGCCTATTTGGCTATATGCCTAGGAACGGTGTGACAATTGAAAATGTTCGTTTTACTAAGAGTCTTGCTAATAAAGACCGAATTGACATCACTGGCCCGAATAGTGTTGGTTCTGTTGCCGGCGAATTCGGTGGTCAGTGGATTCGTAATGTTCATAGTGACTTAAATATTCGGTCAAAGGGGATTAGCGGGAGTGGCCAGGCAGTTAACCCTTCCATAGGGGGTTTAGTAGGCATCCTGCGTGGAAATATTACCCATAGTTCAAGCACAGGATCTGTAGGATTGATCAACGATAGCAGTACTGACAAGCCGAATCGATACACGGTTGCAGGTGGTTTGGTGGGTTACATCGATGATTACGAAGCCAGCAACTTTGTAAATGAAGTATCGTACTCATTCTCGACAGCAAAAGTAATTATCCAGGCTGGGACCCAGAATTCTGCAGGTGCATGCGGTGGCCTAATTGGCTCTACGAATTACACAAGGGCCGACAACAGAGCACATATTTTTAAGTCTTACAGTACTGGTGATGTAACATGTATGTCGCCAAACGACGGCATTATCGTGGGTGGTTTTATCGGTGCTATCGGGTTTAGCCAAGGAGCGAATCAATTAGCCGAGATAGGTAATAACTTTAGTGTAAGTAAGGTGACAACTCACCGCGCACAAGAATCACGTGGCTTTTATGGTGGATATGCGCGGCCTACCGAGTTTGCCCAGGCTATGGGCGCTGAGCTGGATTTAAGTAGCAATGTATACGACTCATTCCTAAGCGGTAGGGCTGAATGTGGAAATGCTAATAACGTTACATGTCCTTCCGTAGATACCTCAATCCAGCCTGATGTCTTTACCCAAACTAACCCTGCCGGATATTTGAATGGTTGGGATTCACCTAACTGGGTTCTCGGGACTTCATATCCAACACTAGCCACCTGGGCTGTTCGACCTAATGCCCCAACTAACTTAGACGTACAACGTGACGGGAATGACTTTGTCCTAAACTGGACCGCTCCAAGTGGTGACGGCTCTCGTACGTCAAATATCGTCGATTATCAAATAAAGAGAGAAAAATTAAATCCAAATGGTTCGTACGAGTATAGTGGTGAAGAGCTTGTAAATAGCGAGACATCAAACTTTCGTTATACAGATATAGCCGTTCCAAGTAAATATCGCTTCACTGTTAGTGCTCGCTTTACTACAAATTTTAATTCAGGCTGGAATCGTAACGGTTTACCATCCGAAACCTATGAGTTCGCCACTGGTATGCCTGCCACTGCGCCAGCAGGCATTCAAATACAGCCTAAAGCCAAAACAGCAGTAGCGGCCTGGGAGGCTGTAGATACGGCAACAAACTATATAGTGCAGTTCCGCAGGGTTGGTGATACAAACTGGACTTACTGGGGCGGCGTAACCGCTGATAATAGCGATCGAAGCACTAATTTCTTTGAGCTAGATCCTGCTACGGGTTATGAAATTCGCGTACAAGCCAACAATATCGCAGGCGGTGGCCCGTGGTCTGAACCGCAGCCGTTTACCACCACAAGCCAGATGCAATATGACGTAGCGACCTGTCAGCAACTACAAGATATGGATAACGATCTCGAGGGATTTTACAACCTAACACAAGATGTTGACTGTACTGGCTTTGACTTCCAGCCAGTGGCCGATCAGAACGTCTTTATGGGTACGATCAATGGTAATGGCAAGAAGATTATTAACCTTACGATCGATACCTCACGAACGGTTGACGAGCCTACCTACGACTTTAGTGGTGTGGGCATAATCGCGA
Source organism: uncultured Candidatus Saccharibacteria bacterium (assembly GCA_964615565.1). Classification (GTDB taxonomy): domain Bacteria; phylum Patescibacteriota; class Saccharimonadia; order Saccharimonadales; family AWTP1-31; genus CAZTPC01. The sequence goes on along the minus strand of CAZTPC010000017.1, from coordinate 13,362 downwards.
ACTCCTATAATGCGACCATTCAAAATGTAACTTTGCAGAACCCAACGGTAGTCGTCAACTATACTCTAGGCCAAGGTGTGGATGATGACTCTAACGGTTTGCCCGATGGTCCTACCATTACTGCACCTGAGCAGCTGGGCGAGGCTACTGCACCGGTAGACCCTGGTATTATTACTAACCAAGAATCTGCCCAGCAAGAGGTTCGTGCACGAGCATCAACAATAGGTGAGATAGGTAATGACCTACTGAATCAACTTGAGCAACAATCTGGCATTGCCGGTGATGTGTACACAGGTTCTGCAAAACTAGCTGTCGGTGGTATGGTCGGTATAAGTATCGGCGAGAACCGCTTTGATAATATTCGCACCACAAATGGTATGATTCGTGGCGGTATTGTTGGCGGAATTATTGGTCTCTCGATCCCGGTTAAATTAACCGATGCGCTAATGAATGCAGGAGGACTAACGCCTACTAGTAATTATGTATTTAACGAATTACACAGCGATGGTCTAGTCGTTGGTAACGTATCAGGTGGTGTGATTGGTGCTACCACAGGTACTATCAATGGCCTATTCGGGCAAGATGGCAAAGTAACGATCCAGAATAGTACCTCGTCATCAGAGGTACAGGGTAACGTCGCTGGTGGCTTAGTGGGCGTTACAATCGGAACAACCGGACTCGGTATTATCCCGGCAGTAACAAATAGTAACTCTAATGATTTTGAAGCGCAATTACGAGCAGCGATACAGCGAACTCTAGGTACACAAGACGTAGAGATCTTAAATTCATCTGCTTCGGGCTTGGTCAGTGCGTGTGATGCTCCTTCTAACCTTCGACTTGGTGTTCTTGGTGGCTTAGTTGGAATTGGTCTAAACCTTCACGTTGACGGATCTCATTCATCTGGTAATGTCACGAACTGTTCACGGACCAACTCTACTTGGGGTATCTATGGTGGTGTCATGGGTGGTATCAGCGGTGTTTCGCTTGCCTCTAGGATAACCAATAGCTACTCAACCGGTGATATTCTTGCAACCGATAATGACTCAGTAGGCCAAGCAACATCTGTAAATATGCTTGTTGCCATTACTGGAGGTACTACCGGTATTACTCTCTACGGTGCGGACGATGATGCCAAGGGTTATAGTGCCATTGAGAATACCTATTCAACCGGTGCCACACTTCTAGATTCAAAAACTGGATTTGTTGGTGTATCGGGTGGGCTCAACGGTCTGTACATAGGCTCGGGTACGATCCGTGGCTCACATAGTAGTGGAAATATTACACATCATCTGACCCAAAAGTCTCGTGGTGCGATATCGATCGCCGGTGGCCTTAACGGGGTGACTGGTTCAGTAGATCTTCCGTTCTTTAGTATGGTTGGCTTTACAATCCCGAACGCCCCTCAGGCTCCTGGTCGCGGATTGCTAGTGACTGACTCGTACGCAACAGGGAATGTTGGGGTCCAGAAGGACTATGGAGGCGGAAGCCTTTCACTCGGTGGTGGCCTCATGGGTTTCTTTATCGGCCAAGGTACCATCCAGAATTCATACGCTACAGGCAATGTAACGGGCGGCTTACCAGATTCTGTACAGACACCAGACGATGCATTTGACGGAGGTGTAAGCAAATTTATAGAAGGCATCAGTAACGGAAATACAAAATACGGCGCAGCTATATCAGGTGGCCTGGTCGGTGCGGCCTATGGCGTAGATTTGCACCGCGTATTTAGTACTGTTATATATGGTACTTCTAACGGATCTAGCGACCTTGACCTCTCATCACAAGGGCTGTCAGTTAACAACACTCATACCAGCGGAAACATTAAGGGCAACCTGGCTGGCGGACTCTTCGGATCCGCAGACCTAAAAGTCAATATTAACAAGTCGTACAGCGAAGGCAACGTCGATGGGGCAATCGCAGGTGGTATTGTCGGTCAGGCTGGCTTTGTTAATGCGGCGGCAGTCATAGGATCCGGTGTCTTTATGGGTATATCGAGTAACAACTCCGACCCGAATAACATCAACAACCTCAAGTTCTATGCTGCTATTGCTGATTACTTACAGCCTGCTATTGGCCCTGTAACAATTAGCAATACCTACACCACAGGTGACATTACTGGAGTCCCAGGTCTTGCAAAGATTAACTATCTCAGCGCTGCAAACAACCCTGACGGCGAAATTGTAACTGAACCAATTCGCTTACCAACAACTGTCGGTGGTATAGCTGGCCTGTTCATGGCACCTGGTGGCTCAATCACAGATTCTTACACAGCTGGGACGGTAAATGTAAAGGCCGACCAAGACACTACAGTACCGAACAGCCAAGGTAAGCAGATTGCCAAGATTGGAAAAGTACCGAACTTCGCTGGTGGAGTGGTAGGTTTCGATATTGCCCTGCCTTCATTAGACTACACAAAGACGATGGATCTGATTGCTCCAGACGATGACCAACAGGGCTCACCAAAGATTAGTGACTTCTCTGATCAGCCGCATCTGATTAAGAATGTCTTCAGTGCCTCAAAGATGAACCTCAACAGTAGTAGCATTACAGGTGGGTCACTAGGAATCGTGGTTTCGCCAATGGACTACATTAACAAGTTTGTTATGGGGAATGGACCTGATAGATTAGATCGCACAAAAGTCTACCAGATGGACGCTGTATATCTAGACAAGAGTAAGGTGACGGTCGCCAATTGTAATGGCCCAGGTAAGCCGATTGCAAGTGTCCTAGATCCAGTCCTAGACGAGACTAAGCTCTACACTGGTGATACCGGCATTATGAGTGCCAAAGACCTACTTGCTTCAGACGAGAACGCCAACAATTTAACCAGAGGTATTTGGGATCAGATCGATCCAATCCTTGGTATCCAAACAGCTTGTCAGTATGTAAATAACAATAATTCCGATTCTCGATACTTCATTCAAAATAAGACCAATGCCCCAATGAATCAGTGGAACTTCAGTAGTGTTTGGAATGTACGAAAAGATGACTATCCAAAGTTTGTGGCTGGCGCCCAAGATCCAGATCCAAATGTAGTCACCGATCCAGGCACTGGTGGCAACGGAACCGGTTCAGGTACCAGGCGTAACACCACGACCATTAATGACCTTCCTGCAGTACCTAATAATGTAAGTCAGCAGATTCAAGAAGTTGCCCGCAAGGCAGGATTTGTCCGAACACCAGAAAAGGTTAAGGGACTCAAGGCAATCTTAGCCCGTGTGCCGGTCTTTATTGCCAAGAGTATCCCATACTCGCTCGTGCTCATTCTGCTCGCGCTAGCAATCATGTACTCATACCAGGCGATGCGCGAATACCGACAGCTTAGTGTCTATCACGCTGCCATCACCCGAATTGTAAACACTAAGGAATCTATCGATAGCTACTTGGCAATTACGACTCACTACCTCAATACTCCAGTTGCAATTATGGGTGGAGCAGTAGAGTTGCTCGAATCACTTAAGAAGATCTCGGCCACCAAAGCCAGTAGCCTTAAGAGCAAGATCAAGCGCTTCAATGACGCAGCGAGCGGATTGCTTACTTCAAACCAAGTATCTAACGCCCAGTCATCCAACGACGAGAAGTTGGTCAAACACGAACAGCCAAGTCCTCTTAAGGCCAAAGCTGTATGGGTACCATCAGTCATCGCACTTGGCCTCCTGCTACTAGCAAACGCACTGTTCATGTATGCAGATGTCTTTAACAAGTCACCGTACCGTATCTTGGTAGAATTCGGCCTCTACGGTCTGGGTGTCTTCCTGGTTGCTCTAGCCTACCGATACCGCAACTTCATGGCTGCTACCAAGGACATTGCTAAGAAGCAGCTCGCAATGGAATCCCAACTCTATCAGCGACGTCAGTCATTCATTCCTGAAGCCATCAAAGTAGTAACCGAACACTACGAAGATCTCGAGATCGCTGGCGAGCCACTCAAGAAGATCCCTGAAGCTAAGCTATTCCTTAACGGCTTGAACATGCTCGGCGGTATCAGAGATGGTCTCAGCAACATTAAGAAGTTTGCCAACTTCGAAGCCGAGGCTCCATTATTCGACGTTACTACCTACATGCAGAAGGCTGTTCATGCTCAGAGTGCAAAAGCTGGCGATAAGAAGATTACGTTCGACGCCAACATCGCTCCTGGCCTTGTTGGGTACATACAGCCAGAAGCTGCCCGACAGATCGTCGATTCGTTGCTCGACAATGCCGTTAAGTTTAGTAAAGAGGGCGGCCACATCCAGGTTAGTGCTTATCAGCGACTTAACAAGCTGGTCTTCTCGGTGAGTGATGATGGAGTAGGAATTTCAGAGAACAAGTTGCCAAGCCTACTCAAGCCATTCTCGCGCGGAACAGATTCGATGGAGTACAACTACGAAGGTCTCGGCCTCGGTCTGTACACTGACAAGATCATTACCAATCGTCTCGGGGGAACGCTATCTATCCAAAGCGAACTTGGTAAAGGAACGATCGTTACGATCACTATTCCATTCCAGCACGAAGCTAAAGCACTCGCACCAGTGCTCATTACTCCAGAAGCTACAGCCTAATAGCCGGCTATAAGGAGCTTGCTCAGCCACTTGCACGCGGGTGGCCTGCCAACTGAGCTGCATGATTATCGCATCTCTTTGACAGGCCAAACCGGTTTCGTTTAGAGCCTCGCAAATTACTTATAGCCGTTCTTAGTCGGATTACTTCTGAAGGGCAGTGAGGTCTTGGATGATCTGTGCTGCGTGCTTGGCAGGGTCGACGCCGATATATTCTTTAACGATATTCCCGCTTGGATCGATGATATAGGTGTTGCGTAAAATACCGAGGAAGATGCGTCCAAACAATTTACGCTCGCCCCACGAGTTGTAAGCTTTGATGGTCTCGGCTTCGGGATCACTCAGAAGCGTGAAGTTAAGATTGTGCTTCTTAACGAAGTTGGCATGTTTTCGTACGGAGTCTCTGCTAACACCGACAACCTCGGCCCCGCCAAGTGCTGCTATGCTGTCGCGGGTATCACGAAAATTGCAGGCTTCGGTAGTACAACCAGGGGTGTCATCCTTGGGGTAAAAATATAGAACTAGCCACTTGCCGGCGTAGTCTTTTAGGCTCCGATGCGTACCGGTTTGGTCTTGCAGCGTAAAGGCTGGTGCTTGACGGCTCATGATTACTCCTGTAAATTGCTCACTTATATAGTATGTTTAGTTTACAACACAAGGATGAGTTCGAAAAAGTATTGGCTGATTACCAGATGTCGGACGACGCCAAGCGTTTACTAACCGAGCATCCAGTTGTTATTCTAACCGCCATTACTGCCGCTGGACGCAATACAATGATCCGTGAGTTGGTTAAGACTGGCCGATATCGCTATATTGTCTCTGACACCACGCGCCCACCACGAGAGAACGATGGCGTATTAGAGCAGAACGGCGTTGAGTATTGGTTTCGCAGCGAAGATCAGGTGCTGGCCGATCTCAAAGAAGGTAAATTTGTAGAGGCTGCAATTATCCATGCCCAACAAGTATCAGGTATTAGCGTCAGGGAACTGAAAGAAGCGCAGAGTAGTGGCCAGATCCCAATTAATGAGATCGAAGTTCAAGGGGTTGATACTGTGCTTCGCACTGTGCCTGGCTCGTTGGTGCCGATTTTTGTATTACCACCAAGCTATGATGAATGGATTCGTCGTTGGACATCACGCGGCCAGATTACTGAGCAAGAGAAGTTGAATCGGATGGACAGTGCTCGTATGGAAATTCAGGCAGCGCTTGACAAGGACTACTACCACTTCCTGATTAATGATGATCTCGATAAAGCTATCAAAGGAGTCGACAAGATCGCCCACGGCCAGATAGATCCAAAGCACGAGATTGCCGGTCGCCAAAAAGCGCAGGAAATACTGGACCGGCTTAACCAGGCATAGCCATTTGGCACTTTAGTGGGTAGAGTGCTAGAATGAGTCCATGTTAAGCGATAGACAGCAGCGTATCTTACAGGCAATTGTCGAACAATACGCCGAGGTAGCCAGCCCCGTGGGCTCAACTCTTTTGGCCAAAGTATTCAATGTTTCCTCGGCAACTATCCGATCAGAAATGGCTGATCTCGAAAAGAATGGCTTTATTACACAGCCCCATACAAGTGCCGGCCGTATCCCAACAGACAAGGGCTATCGTTACTATGTAAATAATATCGCAGATTCAGCACCTGAAACTCCTGCCGAACGTCGCGTTGAAAAAGCACTCGCTACTCGCGTTGCAGAAGGCGGAGAAGGTGAACGAGTTATTAAAAATGCTGTTGATACACTCGTAGAACTTACACATAACTTAGGTATCGCAACTATCGGCGATCAATTGTATATGAGTGGTCTATCCAACTTGTTTGGTCAGCCAGAATTTATTAACAGTGGCCAGGTTCGTGAGGTAGCTAGACTTCTCGACAACCTTGAGCCATGGCTATACGAGGCAGCACCCAACGAGCCTCTCAGTGTATATATTGGCCAGGAGAACCCGATCGGCCGAAGTGCCGGCTGTTCATTGATTGTTAGTCGATTCCGGAGCAAGTTTAGTGACCGTAGTTATATCGGTGTGCTCGGCCCGACACGTCAGAGCTACCGTGATGTTATGAATTTAGTTCGTCGGACAGGCGAAGCATTAGAAGAGGTACTGTATGTCTAAATCAAAGAATCCCAAACCAGCAGATCAGTCTGATGACCAAGCGCAGCCAACTGGTTTTACAGCAAGTATCGAAGTAGAGCAGCTCAACCGACAAGTTGCAGAGCTCACCGAAGCCTTGCAGCGCGAGCGTGCAGACGCAACAAATATCCGTCGACAACACGAAGAGCAGGTATCTAGCCTCCGGTCAGCCGTAAAAGTGAGTGTTATCGAAGAGCTTCTACCGGTTATCGACAACTTCGAACGTGCTCTCAAGCATGTCCCAGTAGATCTCGAAGACAATGATTATGTTAAAGGCGTTCAAGGAGTTGTTAAACAATTTGAAAGTACACTAGCTGGTATGGGTGTGCAACGTATCAAAACCGTCGGCGAGCACTTTAACCCTCATGTGCACGAAGCTATTGGTGTTGAAGAGGGTGAAGGTGAAGATGAGATTGTAAGTGAAGAATTGCAAGCAGGCTACCAACTTGGCGATCAAGTTATTAGACACGCTATGGTCAAGGTTAAGCGCGGGTAGGGTAGGACTTCTTGACTAATCTTGGCCTAGATTCAATCGAGTGTGATTGCGGGTCTAGAATCGAAGCGGCAAAAGTCCCTTCACCGCCGAACGCCTTTCCTAATCAAGATCAAATTACATCAACCGAAGCCTTTAACCTCATCCGATTGGCTGTTATTGCTGGCGAAGCAGCCCCACTGGCCGATTACAATGCGCTCCAGTCGGTCAGACCAATCTCTGCCGCGGCTATAGAATGCACCCAAAAGGTTTTATCAGGATACTGCAGTAGGTTCTTGGCTGTCGAACTTACCATAGATGGAGAACCACGTAGGCAGTTGTACCCGCGCGGGGTCTACAGTATCTTACGCGAAGAAGATCGCCCACCGGTCATCGACCAATACGGTATTAAGGCAGTGACTATTCGAACTACAAGTGGAGGTCTAGAGGCCTAGAGGTTAGGTGGGTTAACGATATATAGCCGTTGTCGAGTAAAGAGTCCGTCTAGTAAGTCACCATGAGGGTTATCATTACCAGTAATGTCAGTTATACCTAGCTCTGCCCAGGTTGCAGCACTTGTTGGGTTCATTATCCCGTCAGTCTCAATACCGATACCATAACAGCCTGTTTCACCAATGATTGCTCCATAGTCGCGTAATGCCACAGCGAAGACTCGTGCAGTCTCCCTTTTAGCGCCGGTGTAGCCTCGTTGATTGAGCCAGGCAGTAATATCGCCGTCAGTAATATTGAGAGCAATTCGCATCCCTTCCGGTACTGTCTTTGATCTAGTAGTACTGTCTACTGTAATAGGGTTGCCTGGACAACGGTTTGCGGTCAAATCAGCTTGGTTAGATGTAAACTCAACGCGTGTAGCTGGCGGTAGGTAGAAACCACAGCTCGTTCCAGCCCCTGGTGCAGATGCTCCTTTATTTGGGCTGCACTCGGGAAGGCCAAACATTGTCGAGGTCACTGTAAGCTCAAGTGCATGACGAATAGCTCCAGACTTAACCTCTTCTGCGCGAGTCACTAAAGCGAGCTTATCTATACCCATACCCCGGTCAGTATGGGTTGTGCCGTCCGTTGTAGTATATAAACCGCCGTATTGTCCGTAGGCTGCAATGCATAAATGATCTGCTCTACCAGGTACATAACCAGCTTTAGTATTTGGGCCATCAAATGCAGCAATACCAAACGGGTTCCTGTCGTCACAAGCAGCACTTGGCTCGCCAACTACCCATAAACCATATTGATAACCGGTGTCGTAATTAACGATTTGCATAATTCGGTCATTACCGATACCTGGTTTCCAGTTATTATTCCAAGGAATGCTATCACCAATTGCATTGCCAGATGTACTAAAACCTTGTTGGTTTTGTGCCCAGATTGCCTGGAAAAGACGTACGCTCGTATTCGCCTCCGTTACATCGTAGAACGGAACGCTATAAGCTTTGAACTGTACGTTAGTGTCACCTGGAGCTGCTGGTAGACCTGCGTAATTCCAAAAACGGTCTGCATAGGGTTCCAGAGCAGTTGAGCGACCGTAAACTGAGACCGGCTGGTTCCAGGAGGCACTGTCTGCAAAGAATCGCCTCGTTTTGTTATTTAGTGACGACGCCTGACCGAAACGTAGGTAGCCGCTACCAGACGCGTTGGTACTACCCGTAACAAGGCTTGCTCCACCAGATTTTAGGCCAGATTCTGGCTCTACAGCGTTAGTACCTACGCTTGCACGAGTTGTTAGTAAGAATATCGCACCCAGTACAGCAAATACTACTATGATAGCTAGTGAACGAGTTCGGTTTATGGAGATAGTATCTTTTAACTTCAAATTAAGTCTTCGCCCTTGCTTAACCCTAGACTGCATACGAGAAACGCTGGATGATATTCTCTTGTTTCTGATATTCATTGCGTTTCTGGTGTTACCTGGCTTTGTATACAGATAAATTGTACAGGATAAGCATATACGTTACTATAGATTCATGCGTCGTCATCTTCGACATTGGTTTACTAGAACCATACTTCTGGCCGCTCTCGTGAGTGGGTTAGTTAGTGTGCGTGTTGCACACGTTAATGCGGCATGTACCGATTCTGGCTTTGGTAAGGTTACAAACTTGAGCGTCACTATCGACTCAGCTAACGCCGGCGCCGGCTATAAAGTCTGGAGTCGCATGCAGGGTCCCAGCGCAAACAGCACTTACTTATTGGAAGATACTATGACAGGGACATGCTACACCGTAGGTGGAGCAGGAGTGTCGTCTACTGTCTGGAACTGGACCGATCGTCTAGATGGCCAGTCCAAGACCATTAGCCTTGCTGCTGGTACGCATAACCTTATACTTTACGGAACTGCCAACGATGTATTGTTAGATCGTATTATCTTTACCAAGAGCACTAGTGGTGCTTGCGCTCCACCTGTTAATACCGGTGATACTTGTGTCGATGAGCCCGCACCAGATTCGACTGACCCAACGGTCAGCATCACGAGTCCAGCTAATAACGCCACCATCACTAGTGGAAGCGCAACGCTACAAGCATCGGCCAGCGACAACAGTGGCTCTGTTAGCAAGGTTGAGTACTATCAAGGAACCACCAAGATTGGTGAGTCAACCACTTCACCATATTCGGTCACATGGAATACTTCCGCACTAAGTGGTGGCTACTCTCTAACAGCAAAAGCTTATGACGCTGCTGGAAATATTGGCAGTACAACCAGTGCTACATCTGTGACTGTCAACAACGGCAAGCCAAACCTCAAGATCACAGCCTTATCAATATCTCCAACTACTATTGGACAGTCAGCTACGATTACAGCAACAGTTCAGAACGTAGGCGCAGTTGCCACGACAGCTGGTGTTGTTAATACGGTTTCATTTAGCATGGGCAGTACTGTTCTTACGCCTGCGACTAACAATGCAACACTTGCTGTGAATGGCACTAGACAATTTACTACCACATGGACTGCCGCAGCAGGAACCTTTAACCTTTCTGCCAAAGTTGACAACCTCAATACTATTGCAGAGACCGACGAGAATGATAATACTAATCAGATCAGCGTCACGGTTGCCAGCCCTGACACAACGAAACCGGCGGTATCTATTACAGCGCCTGCACCAAATGCTACCAACTTGAATGGAAGTGTAAATATTACTGCCACGGCCACAGATGCTGGTGGTAGCGGAATGCAGAAGGTTGAATTCTACGTTGACGATGTGCTTCAGGGTCAAGTAACTTCTGGATCGAGTGCGACTCATACCTACGCATGGAATACCTCGACCTTCACCAACGCAGGACACAAGATTGGCGTAAGGGCCTACGACAAAGCAGGTAATTTCTCAGATATTGTAAGTATCAATGTGAGCGTAACCAATGTAGTGCCAAGCGCCCCAGCTCGTGGTGACACTAGTGCCGAAGGTACGCCTGGCTACGGTATTGTTAACTACAACGACCTTGTTATTGTGCTAGCAAGCTACGAGAAGGGTGCCGGAAAGACGCGAGCGCAAGGTAATGTCGATAACACTGATGGATTGAACGTAGTAAACTACCGTGACTTAACTGCGGTACTAAGCGGTTGGACTAAATAATGAAAAAAACAAAACTACCGAAACAACATAAAACTTTCAAGGCTCTTCCAGCATTGCTTGTCGCCGCTTTAGTTGCTGTAGTTGGCGTATACTTCCTTGCGTTCAGCAAGGCCGCTACTGGCCCTTCGGAGCTATACATTAGCCCATCTAGCGGTAGTCGGACTAAAGACACCAGCTTTAACGTAGGTATCTACGCCAACAGTAACGGCAAAACACTTATTGCCTACAACGTTAAGCTCAACTACGACCAGAACAAGTTGCAGGCGACTAGTATTAACAACGATGGTAGTCCATTTAATGGCGGTTGTGCGGTTAAGAGTATTGGCAACGGTACAGCTAACCTGATCTGCTACACCACTCCAGGTAGCACTGCCTCTGGTTCTGGTTTGCTGGTTGGAAATGTAGCATTCAAAGTACTTGTGGGCTCTGGCAATACATCATCACTTACTTTTGCGAGCGACTCTGAGTTAAGCGATCAAGATGGGTTGAATGTTTGGACTGGTACGCAAACTGCAGGTAGCTTTACATTTGTAAACCCTGCCACTCCTCCACCACCAACCGGTGGCGGTGGCGGTGGCGGCACAAGCGGCGGTGGGGGCGGTTCAAGTGGTGGTTCTAGCTCTGGAAGCTCAGGTAGCTCATCTGGAGGGACCAAGACTACGCCGAGTGGTGGGTCTGCGCCTAAATCAACATCTTCAACACCTAGCAATAACAATTCTGCTCCTACTGCAGCAGAGCAGCCAAGCCCAGATCCAGGATCATCGCAGCCTCAGATCACTGGCATCCTTGCTATTACTATTCTGGACGAAAAGGGCCAGCCAGCCCCTGGTGTGGTAGTGAAGATCGACAGTCAAGAAGCAACCACAAATGCCCTTGGAGTAGCTAGCTTTGTCGGGATTACTCCTGGAAAACACAAGATTAGCGCCTCTAGTAAGGTGTTAGGATCGGCAACAAAAGAAATTGCTGTTTCTGATGTAGCCAACCAGGCCCAAGAGTTCAATGTGAAGCTCAAGAAACGTCCAAACTACCTATTGTATATCGTCATCGCTCTCCTGGTGATTTTGATGATCGTAGCCGTGCGTCTGCTACAGCGCTGGATGCGAAACAAAAAGGAAATTAGCCGACGATTCTCTGGTTACTCAAGTAACATGAACGAAGCCGCGCCTGTCATGCCTGCTAACGATACGGTCGCGACAGTCATTACTCCAAAAGCCACTAATGAGGAAGAGGACAAAGCTACGGAAGAGGCTGATCTAGCGGTACTCAAAAGTGTAAAGGAAAAAGTAGAACCAACTGACACACTTGATGAGATCGAACGAAAAGTCGGAGCTGCCAAATCTTCTCCCGTAGCTGATTCTAACGATTTCGAACCAAACTTGATTGTACCTAAGAAAAAGTAGCTGCAAAGACACTATTTTGGTGTAACATCCATTAAGTGGTAGAATATATGTATGTCTAGCTCCATTGCTCCAGCATTTGATATGGGTGAACTATGGTTAACGTACACACAGTATCGTGAAGCCGTTGATTCCCGTGGATTGCACGAGAAACACTATATTGCCGTTGACCCTTCAATTGCACAAGAAGATTTTCAGAGGAGACTCAGTGGGCTAAAAATCGTCGATGCAGCTACGGTAGATCTTGCTGAGATTGCTAGCAGCGTACAGAAGAAGCAAGTCGGCACGAGACATATGGACTTACTGGAAAGAGGCTTTGCTGGAACTATAACTGGGCTTTTTGATCGTATTATGGCTGCTAGCTATGCAGTAAACCATGTGGGGCTTCCTCTCGAATCTGTTGTCGACCCTGAAGAACAGGCCCAGATAGTTTCTGAGATTGCCTTGTATTCGGCTATTCCGGCAGAGCGTCGGAGGGGAGCAAAAGTTGTTGATGAAGGACGCGCCTACTACTGGGGCGGTCGCTATACACTGATGCCTATTGTTGAAGTTGATCCAGTTGTTGAAGCTGATGCTTCTGAAGAACCTAGAAACATCCATGAGGTAGTGGCAGCTGCTAAAGCTGCTGTTGTGACAGATGGTGGGGCAGAGCCTACTTCGGATTCAGGCTCAGAAGTCGCAACCGACGATATGGCGGACGACACCGAGACAGAAGTACGAACTACAGGCTTGAGGCTTGTTCATAGCGAACCTAACGACAAATAAGACGAAGTATCATTACATGATGTCAAACCACCTCAAATGGTGGTTATTTTAAATCAAAGTGCTTAACAACAGGGGTGGATTTAAGAATTGGCACTCTTGACAGTAGAGTGCTAACTTTTGTATGATAGAATAGTTTTAGCACTCTAATCATGTAACTGCTAACTAGGAGGAATTATAAAATGGGTAAAATTATCGGTATCGACTTAGGTACAACAAACTCGGCTATGGCTGTTATGCAGTCTGGAAAGCCAGAAATTATTGCAAACAGTGAAGGCGCACGCACCACCCCAAGTGTCGTAGCTCTTAATAAGAATGACGAACGTCTCGTAGGACAGGTTGCCCGTCGTCAGATGGTGACGAACCCTGGCAATACTATTTATGAAGCAAAGCGACTCATTGGTCGTAACTTTAAGGACAAAGAAGTACAGCGTGACCTCAAACTCATGGGGTATGAAATCGTAAAGAGTGGTAACGCTGTT
>CAZTPC010000016.1:0-24861 GCA_964615565.1 uncultured Candidatus Saccharibacteria bacterium | reverse complement strand
ACCTATCACCTCCACAACGTCAATGTGGCGCTCTAGCCAAATGAGCTAATCGCCCGTGCTTGGACTAAAATACTTTATCACAACAGGGTAGAAAAGGGTAGTATCAAAACTTACCATACATGGTATATATTCCTAGAAGTTATCCACCATCTACTAATGTCAAAAAAACGACATTTATATACTAGCCATATAATACTAACCTTGCTATCATTATTTCACAGGTGAAGTTTTGAGATTCTTTTTTTGAGAATCGATAGGGAAAGACGGTTGAATGCCATGCGAGCTCATTCAACCGTTTTTTAATGTCGTAAAATGTCGTTTATAGGGGTGTGATATAATTAGCCTGCATTGAAGCGGACTCACCAACCGTGGAGCAGGCCTAGACATGATAAGAGTAGGGCTATAAACATAACGCTTATAAGAGTAAAGTCGAGGTGGAACCTCCGGCCCTTGTGGCGGGACCAAGACGCGACCAACGATAGAAGTCATTTAGTGTACTGCGAGAATACTAAATACTACCGCTGGACGCGTTTTTTAATTGCTAAACACTTATAAAGGAGAAAGTTATGGCAGACAACCAACAAGACCAACTACACGCTATGCGCCACTCATTGGCTCATATTATGGCGACTGCCATAACAACCCTTTGGCCAGAAGCCAAACTGGGCGTGGGGCCAGTAATTGAGAATGGATTTTATTATGATATCGATCTTGGAGACCAAAAGATCTCAGAAGACGACTTTAGTAAGATCGAGAAGAAAATGCGGGGCATCATCGCTCAGAATCAAGACTTTGAACGGTTTGAGCTACCTGTAGACAAAGCGATCGCGTGGGCAAAAGAGGCCAAGCAGCCCTATAAGCTAGAACTTCTAAATGACCTTAAACGTGCAGGTACTACTGTTGCCAAAGATCTTAACGCAGATGAACTTGGTACTATCGCCGAAGGTGATGCTAGCGTAGACAGCGTATCGTTCTATAAGAATGGTGATTTCACCGATCTGTGTCGTGGCCCGCACGTGTCTTCGACCGGCAAGGTAGGCGCCTTCAAGTTGATGCGCATTGCCGGTGCCTATTGGCGTGGAAAAGAGACTAATCCTCAGATGCAGCGGCTCTACGGCGTTGCCTTTGAGACACAGGAAGAGCTTGATGGGCACCTCGAAATGCTCGAAGAAGCAAAAGCACGGGATCATCGTTTGCTAGGTGACCAACTACAGATCTTTACGATTAACGAAGATGTAGGCAAGGGATTGCCACTTCTCCTACCTCGAGGATCAAAGGTTAAAGAGATCCTCGGTCGGTACATGCGACAGCTTGAAGAGGCAAGAGGCTATAGTTACGTAGATACTCCTGTGATTGCGCATGAGCGTCTCTATCAGCAGTCTGGCCACGCCCAGTTCTACGCTGATGATATGTTTACAATTATTGATGCTGAGGGCGAGAAGTTTTATGTATCACCCATGAATTGTCCGCACCACCATAAAGTGTACGAAAAGCTAGTTACAAGCTATAACAATCTACCGCTTAGACTAGCCGAGCAATCAGGCTTATATCGCCATGAACTATCTGGTACATTAACCGGTCTGATCCGGGTAAGAGGCCCGATAACTCAGAACGATGCACATATATATGTAACTCCCGATCAGCTTAAAGAAGAGTTTATTGGCGTACTAGAGCTATTCAAAGAAGTTTACGAAACGATGGGGATCACCGATTACTGGTACCGCCTATCACTCCCTGACTTTGAGAAGGATAAGTTTGAAGGCGACCAAAAGGCGTGGCAGGATGCTGGTGACGCAATTCGACAGGCACTTACTGAGTTTGGTGCCGACTTTGTAGAGGCAGAGGGCGAAGCTGCATTTTATGGCCCCAAGGTAGATATCCAGACACGCAATGTCATGGGTAAGGAAGATTCCATCGCAACATCACAAATTGATCTTCTTGTGCCAGGACGCATGGATCTCACTTATGTAGATGCCGAGAACAAAGAACATAACCCACTAGTAATACACCGTGCTATACTTGGATCCCTCGAGAGGTTCATTGGCTTCTATATCGAGAAAACTGCAGGCTGGTTCCCATTCTGGCTCGAGCCAGAACAGATAAGAATACTTCCAATCAATGATACGGTACTCGATTATGTAGGGAAGATTGAAGATATTCTGAAGGGTATCGTCCTAATGAAGCCAGTTAAGTATAACGAGATTCGGTATACTATCGATGCTCGCAATGAATCACTCGGCAAGAAGATCCGTGATGCAGCGGGCATGAAGATCCCTGCGGTCCTGATTGTCGGGCCAAAAGATGCTGAAGCGGGTGAAGTGAGCGTACGTCTAAAGGATGAAGAGAAGAAAGTTAAGTTAGAAGACCTGAAAGCGTTCCTTGAGGACTTATAGATAGATGTCTCGGGTTGATGCAGACTTTAATGATAAGGTGTATGCCTTGGTTGCCGCCATACCAAAGGGTAAGGTAATGACCTATGGCCAGATCGCTGCGCATGCTGGTGCGGCATGGGCTGCATGGGAGGTTGGCCAGATTGCCCATACCGGACCAAGCGATCTGCCATGGCAAAGGGTGGTAAACAAACAAGGTGGCTTGGCTAGCGGTTATCCAGGCGGTAAAGCTGGACATAAGCAGGTGCTAGAGTCTGAAGGATATGAAGTTAACGATGACTTCCAACTTGATATAGGAGAATACTTATGGCAACCGTAACAGACAAGTCTACTGTAAACCCCTTGTTGGTGATTGTAGGCCCTACTGCAAGTGGTAAGACCGCCCTGGCCATTGATTTAGCCAAAAGATTTAATGGTGAGATTATTTGTGCTGACTCTCGGACAATATATAAAGGCATGGATATAGGCACGGCAAAACCTAGCCTTAATGAGATGGCGGGTATCCCGCACCACATGTTGGATGTTATTGACCCGGACCAGGTCTTTTCGGTTGCTGACTTTCAGCGGCTCGCTAACACTGCGATAAGAGATATTCAGTCACGAGGAAAACTTCCGCTCTTGGTCGGGGGAAGTGGGCTGTATATAGATTCGGTTATCTATGATTTTGAGTTTAGACCCATTAACCCTGATGTTCGTACTGCATTCGCCGACGCTACAGTAGGAGAGTTGCAAACGGAGCTAGCTAATAAGGGTATTCCATTGCCGGAGAACTCACAGAACAAGCGATACTTACTCCGTTCTTTAGAAGCAGGTGGGCCGTCCCCGGATCCTAAGGAATTGCGACCCAACACGTTAATACTTGGCATAGCCGTTGATCCTGAAGTTTTACGGGATCGCATCGGGCAGCGAGTCCAAGTAATGGTAGACGCAGGCTTAGTTGATGAGCTTAAGCGGTTAGCGGTGCGGTATAGTTGGGACTTGCCGGCGATGCAGGCACCGGCATATAAGGCATTCCGTGGATACATTGAAGGCTCAAAGGATATGAGCCAAGCGGTTACTGATTTTATTACATACGACTCTCAACTATCTAAAAAACAACGAACCTGGTTCAAGCGAAATAATAGTATTCATTGGGAATCTGACCCCAGTAACTTTGTAGACATTGTAACAACGTTCTTGAACACACGCTAGCCCGAACGCGCTGAACAAATTTACGAAAGCCTGTTACAATATGAGCATGGTTGAACAATTGTTTGGGTCTAAGACGAGGGTTAAGTTGCTACAGCTTTTCTATAGTAATCCTAATCGTTCCTTTTATGTACGAGAAATAACTCGGAAGATTGACGAGCAAATTAACTCGGTCAGGCGCGAACTAGCGAATTTATTAAGTATAGGTATTATAACTTCTGACGATACGGGTAATCGTTTGTATTACGAAGTGAATCAAGAGTATGAATATTATCAACCACTTGCGGAGATATTTGGTGGAGCTGCACCGGCTACAACAACAGCTAAGAAGAAAACGACGAAAATTACCACAGCTAGTCCTGTATCTGATTCGCTCAAGGCGCTTGGTAACGTAGAGCTTGCGTTATATACCGGCCAATTTACTAGGGATGAAAGCACCGGGATAGATTTCCTATTGGTTGGCGATATCAATCAGACTCAGCTCAACAAATACGTCTCCGAGCTCGAAAAGAAAGAGGGCAAAGAGATACGCTATACTGTAATGACTTTAGATGACTTTAAATATCGTCAACAGGTCAAAGACCGTTTTATCAGTACAGTCATCAGTGCAAAAGTACAGGTTTTGGCTGATAGGCACAATATTTACGAAGAATAATCAGAAGGAAATAAGGGGAAACAATGGATTTACAATTTTTTGGCGCTAACTGCTTAAAGGTCTCATCTAAGAAGGCAGCTATTGTTATCGATGACAATCTGACAGAGTTAGGGAAGTCATCAATAACAAAACCGGGCGACATTCGTGCATTTACTGGTTCTGCTCCTGAAGATACTGTTGAAGGCTCATTTGTTATTGCGCAGCCGGGTGAGTATGAAATCGCAGACATATCAGTGACAGGTATTGCTGCACAGGCTCATGTCGACCAGCCAGAGTCCAGGAACGCTACCATGTATCGAATTACTATAGACGATGTTCGACTCGCGATTGTTGGTCATATTGACCCTAAGTTATCCGAGGCTCAGCTAGAGTCTCTAGGTGTCATTGATGTGCTTGTTGTTCCTGTCGGAGGTAGCGGATTTACTCTCGATGGAGTAGGTGCCCAGCAGGTTATCAAGGCAATCGAGCCAAAGATCGTTATTCCTACCAACTACGCAGATGCCAAACTCAATTATCCTGTTCCAGCGGCCAGCTTGGATGATGCGATAAAAGCATTGGGTATGGAGCCAAAAGAGACAGTAGCGAAGTTA
Organism: uncultured Candidatus Saccharibacteria bacterium; assembly: GCA_964615565.1. GTDB lineage: Bacteria > Patescibacteriota > Saccharimonadia > Saccharimonadales > AWTP1-31 > CAZTPC01. The sequence continues at coordinate 20,038 of CAZTPC010000016.1, read as the reverse complement.
AAGATTAAGCCAACTGATCTTATGAGCGACCAACCACAACTGGTTATTCTTGAATCATAAAAACATGATTCATTGGATATAAAAAAACTCCGGTTTTCCGGAGTTTTTTTATACGGGCTAGATCGCTAGTAAGGACTAGCATCGAGGAGGTTAAACTAGTAGACCTTTTTTTCGAAGAGTACGAATAGCCTGAGTGCTAATCTTAAGAGTTACTTTTTTACCGTCAACAGTAACGGTCTTTGTCTGTAGGTTTGGCTTCCAAACTTTCTTGGTGTGGCGCTGTGAAAAGCTAACATTGTGACCAAATTGCTTTCCTTTGCCGGTGATTTCACATCTCTGCATAATTGTTTCCTTATTATCCCGTCTATTTCTAATACCTAAAGGTAGATTCAAGGTGTTATTTTATATGGATTACCCCTGAAAGTCAAGGCACTAAGAGCAGGTTGTATTTGATATACTAAGATGGTCATGTTTTCGGATGTATCGGGCGTTCAGCTCATTATTATTTTTGGAAGTATCATTCTCTCTATGGGTTTCCATGAGGCGATGCATGCTTTTACATCCCATTGGCTTGGAGATACGACTGCAAAAGATATGGGGAGGCTAACGCTTAATCCTTTGAAGCATATCGATATTCTAACTACAGTACTCCTACCTATAGGTCTTATTATTCTCGGACTACAACCATTCTTTATTGCGAAGCCCGTGCCTTTTAACCCCGACCGCGTAAAGTATGAAGAATTTGGCGCAGCACTTATCGGTGTTGCTGGTCCGCTGACCAATCTTGCTTTGGCAGTGATTACAGCTATCGTCATCCGAACATTTGGTATTGCAGTCGGGACCGACACGTTTATGGTCGCACAAACATTCCTCATCATTAACTTAAACTTTTTTGTGTTTAATATGATTCCGTTCCCGCCGCTTGATGGTTCGCGGCTACTTTATGCATTTGCTCCAGAGTCACTACAGAACTTCATGTATCAGATAGAATCACGCGGGCTAACCAGCATTGTTATATTCATGTTCCTATTGTTCCCGTTACTCGCACCTATTGTCCAACATAGCGTGTCTGGCCTGTATGGCATCCTGCTGGGCTAGGCGGTATAATAGGTTTGTCAGGCCGCTTATATGATAATCTGAATACTTATCATATGGGATTCCGAGATTTGCTAACACCGTGGTGATAGCGTGAGGGAGCCCACCTGGGTTTAATTCCAGGTTGTCATCGCGGCCAAGACGTAAAAACGCCTGCTTGCAGGCGTTTTTTATATGCAATGGTCAGGATGAGAGGACTTGAACCTCCGGTCTCTGGACCCCCAGCCCAGCGCTTTACCAACTAAGCTACACCCTGATGTAACAGGGGTTAGTATAGCACCCTATGAGCTACTGATCTATTTGCGGAAACCGATATTTGAGACAACTAAGGTAGTCACTACATTGGTCATAATGACCGTATCGAAAGACAGGTTACTATCTAGGTGTAATAGTAAGGCGCTCCCGATCCACGTAACCGCTAAGGTTCCGGCAGTGTAGGGGTAGGTTGTTGCCATGATAAAGACGTTTTTCATTTCATTTGTCCTCCAGTTATCTTTTCCATTAGCCAAGGGTCATTGCGAGACATCTTATCAAACCAGTTGGACAGCACCTCGACGGCTTCGTGTGGTGCTAGTTCTTGAGGTTTTAGATCCACTACTTTGCTCATATGTTGGCGTGCGTACTCCGTCCCGCCTGCTAGAGCGCGAGCTATAGTGCGACCTTCTTTATCAAACTGAGCCATCATAATCATGTATGAGTGAGTTGCCTTAAGTAGCATGATCGCTTGAAGGTCTAGGGTAAAACCGAATCGATTCCCTTTATTAATAGCGAAGAACAAAATTTTCATAATTCGTTTTTCTTTAATCATTCCCGCAACTGTAGCTTGGGTTGACTCATCCATTGACGAAACTAATGTACTTTCACGGATTTTATTGAGAAGAGTTTCCTTGTCCCAGCCACTACCTAAAATAGCTTCTGCAGAGTTCATTGCTGCATACAGTTTAGGGGACATGAATCGCAGACTTGCTATCATCAGCTCCTCGAGTGCAATATTATCGTGGTAAAAAGCTTCATATTGCACGCACATGTCGTAGTAGGCAATACGGTTAGAAGTTAGTTGCGTTGTCATGCCGAAGTCGATAAGTGCAATCTTGCCGTCAGGTAGAAGGATCATGTTGCCCGGGTGAGGGTCGGCTTGAATAATATTGCCTATCAAGGCATTGGTGACTATCTCGTATCCAACGGTATATAGTTGCTCCAGTAGATCGCTATTATAGTTCTGACGCACATACTCATGGGGATCATTCCCTTGAGCTTGATAGGTAAGCAGGTCAGTGATAGAAAGCCCTTGTATATAGTCTTGTACGATAACCTTTGGTGTACAGAATTCACGATACGTTTTAGGTATAACAAGGGTGGAGTGGTCTTTATATCTTTCATAAAACATTGTCCCAGCCTCTGCTTCACGAGTATAGTTAACCTCTTGGAGGCAAGTGCGCCGGAACTCAGCGTATAAATCTCGGAAGTTAAGCATCTTCTGCCTATCAGCAAGACTATAGAACCAACTTAGCACATTCAGAAGCCGCAAGTCGTAGTGGATAAATTTCATCACGCTTGGCCTCAGTATCTTTAGGATTACTTTCTCACCGCTATGTAGTTGGGCACGATACACCTGACCAAATGATCCTGTGCCAATTGGCTTTGGATCAATAGACGCAAACTTCTCAAGGTTTGGCATCTTAATACTCCGTAGGTAGCTGTATATCTCAATCGGGTCAGGCTTGCTTCTTTCAAATACTGACAATAGTTGTAGGAAGTTCTCTTGGCTTGCTGGGTTCAGGTTTAATACTACAACCTGCAAAAACTTGATATAAATTCCGCCTAGCTCATCTAATTGGGCTAGATTACCACGTAAAAGCAGGGGTTCGTTATGAAGGATCGAAGAAATTACACTCGTCATAAGTTGCAGTACTTTGACGGTGCGTGGTGTTTTCATTTTCTATAAAACCCGAGGTAAAACAGCGATAGTGTCAGTATCTCAACAGAGAAGAATAGGAGTCGGACGTTTGGGCTGTGCGCGGTATTAGCAATTAGGACGGCAGCCATCCAGATTACAATAATCGATACGAAAACAAAGATATACCTCATGCTAAGCAATATTATAAACCCCTTGGCTATAACCTCCAATGAGGTGAGCTATGTCATAATTACTATATGAAAAGTCTAAAGCTTGATCACCAGCTTGCACAGGACGTGTTGAGCGGAGTAAAAACTTCTACTTGGCGCGTTAACGACGATAAAGATCTGCACGTCAATGACCAGATCAACCTGATTGATAAGATTGATCCTGTAGACCCCGCCACATGGGTATCTATTGGTACAGCAATAATAACTACCATCCTCGAGAAGCAGCTTGGCGCTGTAACAAAAGCCGATATGGACGGACATGAAGCCTATACTTCTATCGATGCAATAGTGAAGGAGTATCAGGGATACTACGGGCCGCAGGTAAGTGCAGAGACGCCGGTAAAAATCGTTAGATTTAGGTATATCGGTCTAGAGGCGCCTGAAACGTTGCCTTCAAATGTTGCCCGCGTAAAACTATATGCCGACGGAGGCTCACGAGGTAACCCAGGACCTTCAGCGAGTGGCTTTCTTTTACTTGATGCTAAGGAGAAAGTGTTAGCCCAGAAAGGGCTTTTCCTTGGTGTAACGACCAATAATCAGGCAGAGTACCAGGCGCTAAAGATTGGCCTAGAAGAAGCACTTCGCTTGGGGGTAAAAGCCATAGATGTGTATATGGACAGCATGTTGGTGGTCAATCAGATGAAGGGGGAATATAAGGTTAAAAATACCGATCTTAAAGCAGTTCACCACTCTATAGTAGAGCTTATACCAAGATTCCAAGATATCACCTTTACCCATATCCCTAGGGAGCACAATAGGCTTGCTGACGGGATTGTCAATCAAGTGTTAGACACTGCCCAATCCTAGTTTTTATGGTATAATACTTATGTTAGATTATCGACTGGTCGCCTGAAGTTTACTTCAGGAGGAAAGTCCGGGCAGCATAGGGAAGGACAGTTGCTAACGGCAACCGGGGGCAACCCTAGGGAAAGTGCCACAGAAACGAAACTACCTGCTAAGGCAGGAAAAGGTGAAACGAGTGGGGTAAGAGCCCACAACTGGTAACGGTGACGTTATTAGTCGGTAAACCCTATCTGCTGCAAGGAGATATGTCCCACAAGGTTTCCCGCCGGGGCTTGTCATAAGATCCGCTTGAGCCTATTAGCAATAATAGGCCTAGATAGATGACCAGATAGAACAGAACCCGGCTTACCGATAATCTGGCACTAAAAAACACCTTCGGCTGAAGGTGTTTTTTAATTTCTCACTTTTGGTAGGAGTAAAACTGTGTTTCTACTTCTGTGCAGCTTTTACGACTGCAGCAAATGCATCTGGCTCGTTTACGGCAAGTTCACTTAGAACCTTGCGGTCTAGGGAGATGTTTGCTGTCTTAAGCGCAGCAATGAGGCGGCTGTATGTTGTGTCGTTTAGACGAGCAGCGGCGTTAATGCGTGCATTCCAAAGTGCTCGGAATGTTCGCTTCTTGTTACGTCGGTCTCGGTAAGCGAACTGGAGGCTCTTAGTTAGGGCCTGTCGACCACGTCGGATGCTCGAACGGTTACCACGGGTAAACCCTTTAGTAGCCTTGCGGATCTTTTGGTGTCGTGCGTGAGAGGTCACACCTCGTTTAACTCGCATCTTTAGACTCCCAACATTTTCTTAATAGTTTTTTTGGCTTTGCCGTTGATGTTTTCAACACCAGCAAAGGTGCGTTTACGGGCAGCACTCTTCTTTTGAAGAAAGTGGCTGGCCATAGAGTGGCGACGTAGAACTTTACCGTTCTTTGTCACGCGTACGCGGTCTTTTGTGCCGCTATGACTCTTTAGTTTTGGCATTGTTATTACTCCTAATCACAAAGCTTAATTGTTTACCGTTTAAAGCAGGGGCTTGGTCCACGTTAATGGCCTCTCCAAAACCTTCAATCACTTTGTCTGCAAGCTTGAAGCCCAAATCTTTGTGGGCGAGTTCTCGACCTCGGTAGAATACCGTGATTTTGACTTTATGGCCTGCATCCAAAAATCCTTGGATCTTGCGGGTTTTGACGCCTAAGTCGTGGTCCCCAATCTTGAGTCCAAATCGCATCTGCTTAACTTCAAATGACTTGGCTGCTTTCTTGCTTTTCTGAAGCTGCTTCGTCTTTTGATAGTTGTACTTACCCCAGTCGATGATTTTAACCACCGGAGGGTTTGTGTCGGGTGAGATCTCGACTAGATCAAGCTCTTGTTCCTCGGCGAGCTTAAGGGCGTCGCCTCTACTTAGGATTCCGAGCTGATTACCGTCTTGATCAATAACCCGCAGTTGCGGTGCCCGAATCTGATGATTCAGACGCGTTACTTTGGCGATTGTGGTGCTCCTTGCTTCTGACTTAGGTTACGATCCAGTCTAACAGAGTTCTTAACAGGGGTCAATACTTTTACTTATCCTAGTATCTCTGTCGGTACTGAAGTGCTTCCGCAATATGCTTATCCTGGACGCTGGTCGATCCATCTAAATCGGCGATTGTTAGGCTTGTCCGAAGGATCCGAATATAACTCCGAGCAGACAACTTGAGGGTGGCGGCCGCGCCGCTAAGTAGCTTCTTTGCACTTTTTGTAATATCTAGTACCTCAAGAAGCCTCCTGTCTGTGATGCGGGAGTTTAGTAGTTCGCTCCCATTGCGTCTAAACTGGTGATCTCTAGCTTTTGCGACTTGTCCTAGTAAGTTAGCAGTATCTTCTGTATGTAGGCTTGGTTTCAGAAGCAAGTCGTTATCAATACTATCCATCCCAACATGCAGATCAATCCGATCTAGTATTGGTCCGGAGAGCTTGCGCCGGTACCTTTCTATGGCGTATTGCGGGCAAGAACAGGGTTGGCCGCTGCCAAAGTATCCGCACGGACAAGGGTTTGCCGTACCAACAAGTATAAAATCTGCTGGTAGCCGAATTGTTCCAGCATTCCTACTAATTGTTACACTTTGCTCTTCAAGGGGCTGCCGAAGTGATTCGATCGTTTGCCTAGAGAACTCCGGGAGTTCGTCCAGTAATAAAACTCCGTTGTGGCTAAGACTGATCTCCCCAGGCTTAAGGTTGCTTCCGCCTCCAACTATAGATATATGACTTGCACTATGATGAGGTGAGCGCAAGGGCCGTTCCTGATGCACTGAGCTATACGTATTCTCTGCAAGACTGTGGAGTTGAGTTATTTCTAATTGCTCCCCCAGACTTGGGGCGGGGAGTAGGCCGAGCAATGCTTTTGCTAATAGAGTTTTGCCACTTCCAGGAACACCATGAAGGAGTATATTATGCCCACCACTTGCAGCAATTGTGATCGCCCTTTTTGCTTGCGCTTGTCCCTTTATTTCTTCAAGATGCGCATGGTATACGGGGTTACTAGCAGTAATAAGGGTGTTATCCATCACTGTAGTTGTCATTTCTGACATGTCAGCTAGCTGGCTTACATTACTTATCGCGATAACCTTAACACCGGGCATCTGTTGTGCCTGTTGTATATTCGCTCTAGGTATAACAAAGGTAAAACGAGAACGGTCTGAAAACGTGGATAGTATACCGATAATGCCTCTAACTGGTTGGACATCTCCGTTTAGGCTGAGTTCACCGACAAATACATAAGTGTCTAGCTCTTCAACTTTGAGCTGGCCACTTGCTTGGAGTATCGATACCGCGATCGGTAAGTCTAGACTTGTACCAGACTTGGGTATGTCGGCTGGTGCTAGATTGACTGTAATCTTTTGCCGGGGGTATTGGAGCTGACTGCTTAGTAGCGCGTTTCGAACTCGCTCTTTTGACTCGGTAACCGTATGACTTGCGGAGCCCACAATCGTAAAGCTAGGCAGTCCGTTAGTTAGCTGGCACTCAACTCGAACTGGAATGCCACGCATCCCGGAATTGAGTATTGTGTTAATTACCGTTCCCATACCTAACTTATACATGACAAAAGTTAGCTAAACAAAAGCAGGCTTAGACATAAAAAAACGGCCTTTTGCGAGGAAGGCCGTTTCTTGTTTTGTGGTTTTTATTTTTGAGACTTTAGCTTTTGGGCCAGGTATCTCTTTTGTGTGTGACAGCAGTCTTTTTGACTGTTATCCAGGGGTCGTTTTTATTTTTGAGCACTTTTTTTATTCAAGTGCTATGCCTATCATATACAGTCTGATTAGGGGTGTCAACAAGTTTATGCCTATTTTTTGTACCTGTGTATAACTCTATTTTCTCTACATAGTAGTATGCTGCAATTAGGCTGTCCTTAAGGGGCTTTATGATTATGCTATTTCCGTAATAGTAGTGAGCATTTGGCATGTAGCTGACACGCGTAAATCATAAAAAACACACTGTTTCTATTGCTGCATATCTAACGTAGTCGTCCGTACGAAATGTTGAACGTACGAGCATATAACGGGCCAGGGTAAGCGATTGCATGTCGAATTCTGCAGAGAAGGTGACCTTGACCCTCTATATATGTATTAGTATGAGTGTTTTTGCGCGAGATAGTTTACAGCCTCAAATACAGCTACATTAGGTAGTATATTGTGCGACATAAGTAACAGACCAGAAATTTCAGTACTTATACTCATGAAATGGGCAGGGCATGACCGCTCAGACTACCACGTGGGTCTAAGCGGGTTTCTTGGAATTGTCTTGTTCAATGACGACTGATAAAACAATATGTGACTAGAATTTTGTATGCAGGATTACTCTTGCAGAATAGTAATTACTAGTACCTAGTAATTATCTTCAAATTATTTTGGCTTTGATACAGCCTTCAGAATCTCGCATATGAAGAGCAGTAAAGGGTGCTAATGACTCGTCTTTTAGAACCATGCTCAAGCCGAATTTGGGTGCAGCTAGAACCTGCACATGAAATACATATTTTCTTTGTATTCGCGCTCGAAGACACAGGAATTTTTCACCAAAAGAATGCGAAAAAATGTTTGTATGTAGCAACAATAACAACGAATATTTTTGATATTCATATCTATTTGTACATAGCTAACAGATGTACGTTGTAAGAAGAACAATAGTTATGATTGACATGAATACCTTTTTTGTGTATCTTAATTGAGTAAGCAAAAAACAAAAACTTACAAAAATCTTTATCGCTCTTCGTTGCTCTAAAAGCAGCAAGAGCGGTCAGTCACAGCTAGGACGGTAAGCGCTCTAATAGTCTATTTTATGTAGCGGATTTACCGTCCGGCTCCTTATTTACTTCAGCCTCTGCAGAAGCACGTTATAAAAGAATATAAATACTAACTGTGAGATAGACGATGAGAAATATAAAACCAACTAGACGAGTGGCGCTCCTGCTTTCCATGTACGGAGCGCTTTTAATCTTCCTTGCATCTACGAATCCGAAAGATCTACACCCTGTACTTCTCGTAGCTCCTATAGCTTGGCTATTTGCATCATTAGTTATGACACTTAGGGCAGTTGATTTTAAATCTTCAGCTACGTCAGACGCTGCAAGCAATATTTCCGTGATGACTAAGTCTCTTGTGATAGCCGGGAGCGTATCGGGGTTGCTTCTGCTGCAGTCTATTAACCAACTTACGGTGAAAGACATATTTCTCCTTATGTTGTTCAGCGGATTGGCACTACTCTATGCTAGACGTTTTAAGTTACTACAAAAAAGAGATTAAAGCACCGAGCTCAATCTGATATAATCAGAAGTAATGAATCCTAGCGATACTGACACACAAACTCCTTTTGGTGGTGGCTCAATTCCACCACTTGATTCTGGTATAGCTGAATCAATCAACACCGACGCGCAAGCAAGCCCACTACCTGAATCCCCAATGGCACAGGCAGGGCAGACATCGGCACCGGTCCAAGACGATCCAGCGGCAAGCGCATTGGCAGACATTCAGGGTATCAGTGCCGCACAACAGGCGCCAGTAGTAGACCCTTTAGCTCAGGCGTTACCCGGCACGTCTGCACAGGCAGGGAGTGCGAGCCAGTACTCACCAAAGATAGCTGACGATGTAGACCTGATTGAAAAAGAATGGGTCACGAAAGCCAAGATGATTATCAATAACACCCGTGGCAATCCTAATGAGCAGAATAAAGAGCTGAGCCGTTTTAAGGCGGACTATCTTAAGACTCGTTACAGTAAAGACCTAAAAGTAAACGACTGATATGTTTAGTATTCCGACTTTTGTTATCCCACTAACTATCTTCTTGGCAGTAGCAACTGCGATTATCTTCGGTGTATACGTACATTATCGGAAAGCACTAAGAGAGCAGAAGAACTACGAACGTGGCCTCAAGATGGTGCCTCTTATTATTCACTTGCCACCCCCTAGTGAAGATATTGAGGGTAATGGCCGAGATGTTCGAGATGTGACAGAAGAGAATATCTCAAAGGCACAGATTCTATATGGAATTATTGCTAGTACATATAAGAAAGGTTTCAAGAACGGCTTCTATGGGCAGCGACACTTTACTTTCGAGATCATCGCTACGCAAGGGTTCGTAAAATTTTATGCTGTAGTGCCGGTTGCTATGGTGGATGTAGTTAAGCAGGCGGTTATTAGCGCCTACCCAAGTGCTAGGCTCGAAGAAGTTGCCGAGCATAATATCTTCAGTCCTATAGGACGTATGGCTGGAACTATTGGTGGAGAGCTGACGCTCAAGGAGAACTCTGCATATCCAATCGCAACTTACCAAGAGATCAAGCGTGACGCTATTCAGTCACTTCTAAATGCGCTATCAACCCTCGACAGGGAAGACGGTGCAGGTATACAGATACTTCTTCGACCGGCTAATCCAAATTGGCGAAAGAATGCCCACGCCGAGGCTAGTAAAAAGCGTAAGGGTAAAAAAGACACTAAGGGTATTGGGGGTCTGCTTGGCAATATCGTTAAGGATTTTGCTACGGCTACGTATAAAGCACCGGAAGATAAAGCTAGCGAGGACAAGAAAGATCTTTCTAGCCTTGATCAGTCAATCGTAGACGCTATCGAGGATAAGACGAGATACCCTGGGTATGAAATTCTTATCAGGGTAGTAGCGTCGTCGAACATATCACAACGTTCTCAAGCGATACTCAATAACATTGTCGCTGCTTTCTCGCTATACGATGCGCCAGGTAAGAACGGATTCAAGTACACGCCGGCTAAGGATATAGAAGGATTCGTAACGGGCTTTATAATGCGATTTTTCCCTCCGGAAAATAACAAGAGCATCCTAAACGCTGTTGAACTTGCAACACTATTTCACTTTCCAGACCAGAAAAACATTCCTACTGCCCAGCTAGAACGACAGGCTTCGAAGCAGGTAGATGCGCCTCGAAATATGCCTGATGAAGGTATGTTGATGGGTTATAACCTTTTCCGCGGTGCAAAGAAGCCTATCCGTCTTGCTATAGGGGATCGTCAACGACATATGTATGTAGTCGGCCAGACAGGTACTGGTAAGTCTACTTTTCTAGAGAACATGGCCCTACAGGATATGCTTAACGGTAATGGCTTTGCCTTCGTTGACCCACACGGTGATACTGCTGAGAAGCTATTATCTATGGTTCCAAAAGAACGAGCTGAAGATGTGATCTATTTCTGCCCTGCAGACATGGACTTCCCAATGGGTCTTAACTTGTTTGAGTACACCTTACCTGAACAGAAAGACTTCCTTATCCAGGAAGCGATTAATATTCTGTATAAACTGTACGACCCGAATCGACAGGGTATGATTGGTGCACGTTTTGAGCACATTTTTACTAACTGTGCACAGCTGCTCATGTCTGACCCTAATGGTGGGACCTTTGTTGATATCCCTAAACTATTGATCGACCCAGACTTCATGAAGCCTAAGCTCCAGTACACGACAGATCAGAACGTCCTGGACTTCTGGACTAAGGAATGGCCAAACTCCCAGCGTTCAAATGAGTCTGGTGAGGTAACGAGTTGGGTGGTAAGTAAGTTCGGTGCCTTCCTGTCCAATGAAATGATGCGTAATATCATTGGCCAAACCAAGAGCTCGTTTGACCTCCGTGAAATCATGGACAATAAGAAGATTCTTCTCGTTAACCTTAGTAAGGGTCGCACGGGAGACCTTAACTCTAGGCTGATGGGTATGATCTTCGTTATGAAATTCCAGGCTGCCGCTATGAGCCGTGCTAATGTTCCAGAACATGAACGGCAAGACTTTTGTCTGTATGTTGATGAGTTCCAGAACTTCTCGACTGACTCGTTTGCCACCATTATGTCCGAAGCTCGAAAGTATCACCTTAACCTTATTGTAGCTAACCAGTTTACTACCCAGTTATCTGATGAAATCCGTGATGCAGTCTTTGGTAACATGGGTACCATCGTTTCGTATCGTATTGGTCAGAACGACGTAGAGTCTCTATCACGCTACTTCCAGCCGCTGTTTGACGGTGACGACTTACTTAGGATCCCGAACTATAACGCTGTAGTCAGAACTCTAGTAGGCGGTGTGCCAACGCAGCCGTTCAGTATGGCAGGTTTACCGCCGTTAGGCACCCCTAATGCAAAGTTAGGTGAAGCACTCAAGCAATTGTCGGCAGCTAAATATGGTCGTCCTCGAGTGCAGGTAAGCGCCGAGATTATGGACCGACTCAAGACCAAAGAGCAGGCAAAACCAGCGGCAGCAACTAGTCGCCCAGGTGGTCTGGGTAGTACGGCACCTAAGCCGGCGGGCCCAGTGGGGACGGGATCCTTCTTGGATGAGTGGATGAGTAAGAAGGGTACGCCTGTAGCTTCTCAGCCTCGTGCATTTGGTGCAGCACCCGCTCAGCCAACTCAACAGCCCCTCACGCCTTTAGCCCCAGTCGGTCCGGCCGATTTGCAGCCTCTACAGCCATCCCTCGGTATTCAGCCACAACAGAACCCAGGTTTAGCTACTGCTGCCCCTCAGACCGTCTCAAACATGCCCTTACAGCCTATCTCTACCCAACCACAACAGCAGCCAAGCCCAGCACCATTACAGCCAGTCCAGCAAGGTCAGACTATCGATGGTATCAATAGTAATGCCGGTACATCTACTTCAAGTTCTCAAGAAGAAACAATCTTCCTCAACAAGTAAGGAAGACGTATAACCTTGTGTAGGCCGACATATCAACGTGTGGTTCGACGTATAGCTCGTACAATGATTTCTAGTACGGGAGCGATTACGTAGCCAGCGATAAACCGAGTAAAGAACAAGAATAAGTTGTACATAAACCCATAATGCTTGGCCATGTAAAACGTCAGGGCACTTCCAATGAAGGCTAGTGCGCCACCGCCCAGCAGGCCATATGGACGAGCAATGGTCTTCTCCCCGACTGCACTTACTGCTTCGACTGGCTTGGCATGTATAAACTTACTTAGCACTCGCTCGGGTGCCGGTAGCTCTCGACGGACAGCCCTAAGGATACGTTCTTTTGCCATAGCTTGGAGCTCACGGTTAGGGCGGGGCGTTGGAGTGTGGTTTCGTTCACTCCCCAGGTCAAAGCGACCGACATCTTCAGCCGTTTTTGCTTGCTGTTCAACTGCTTCTCGAGATGAAACTAGTCGTTCTTGCTGCTCTTGCTTTGCAACTTCGTGGCTCTTTGCTTGCTGCTCTTTTGTCTTATGATGTTCTGGAGCATGATGTCGCTCTGGTGTTTGCCTTGGCGCCTCTGGTTGTATGTTGATCTTTTCCGTCATCGCTATAGCCCCCCGCTTGTTTCAGCATACTCATTCTTTACTAAGACGAGTTCTTTAGCCATTAGTTTTGCTCGTGCAAAGAAGTAACCGACAATAGCTGTTGTCATAAACCCAACAATAAGGCTTGTCCCAGGGCCCGTCTTTGGGAGGCTGGTGCTGACCTGTTCAGCTGTCTTGATAGGTGTAGTAGGTAGCTTGATATCCACAGTGTTGCCATACCAGTTGTGCATTACGAGGTCTCCGGCGCTTCGGTTGGTTGTATCGGGGCTAGGAGTGCTAGGAACGGGGTTCTTAACGGTGACTCTGAATACTTTACTAACTGATTGGTTAGCTTTAAGAGTAAATGTTCCATTCCATGACAAGCTCTTCTTGTCTGCGTCAAACACGCCGCCCTGCAAAGTATTCATATCAAGAGTTGCATACTCAAGTACATCAGACAAATCTTCTGGCTTGAGCTGGTAATCTTTGTAATCCACGTCAGTAATATTCTTTGTAATTAACGTGTATTCAATGACATCTCCAGCGCTTGCCGTGGTACCGTTGGCATCTTTAACGTTCTTCGTAATGTTGGCTGCCTTTTTAGAAATACTATCCATTGGAGACTTATCCTCTGGAGGAACAGGTACTTTGGTTTTACAGGTGAGGGCTGGCTTGTCGGCGACAGATGTTTTGACGGTAACTGTTACGTCATAGGTCTTCACGGCTGAGAACTTATGATCAACAGTGTCTGACTCGGAACTTGAGTTGTTAGTTTTCTTAGACCCATCCCCAAAGTCATACGAGTAGCTTTGGATAGTCGCATTGTTCACTGTCTTTGCATTGGTCGTGAAGGTATATGTCTTGTGAGATTTGTCATCCTTTTTCTCGAGTCCAATAAGGGATGCGCAGTAGGCATCAGGGATAATAACCTTTTGACAGGTTATGCCGTCATCACCAAGATATTCGCCTTCGGCGCACTCAACAACTACAGTGTTACAGACCTGTGTCTCGCTGGATTTACGTATGGTTGAGGTGCCTTTGATTACATCTTGGACATAGGCTGAGTTACATATCGTTGTCCCTGATGGTACTCGATCATTCACTCGCACGGTCACAAATATGAAACCAGGAGTACCGAATTTATCGGTATTACCGAATACATAGAACGGAGGTGCATTGTTATTCCAGCTAAGGTGAGGATTCTGATTATCGAATGCCCAGGCACCGGCTTCCTGGCTGACCAATGTTACGTTGTTTGGAAGTATGTCGTGCACAGAGAAAAACGCCGCATCACCACCCTTGTTACTGTAAGCCAGAGTGTATTTGATAGTGTCCCCAGATTTTACCAGTCCAGTAGGGCTGTTTGCTTTCAGGACCTTTAGGTCGGAGTCGGGTGTTGGCTGTTTGAGAGAGAAATCGTCGAGACGAACCAGGTTGCCGCATTCAAACATGACCATTACTAACTGGCCGTCATCTGTCTGGGTCTGGAGTACCTTAGTAGAGAAGTTACCCCAGCTTGATAGTGGTCGCCAGAACAGATCACCAACCCCGGGAATATTTTGAGTGTATTCACCTGGTTTATGGTAGGCTTTTCGGCCGACTGAACGGAGCCGGTTATTGTAAGCACGAGTATTAATCGTTGGCTCAGAAGCTGTCGCAAGTTTCTCACAGGTGAGGCCATGGTAGAGCAAGATAGTCCCGAACCCATTTTTATTGCTCTGACAGTTTGAAACGGCTTCTTCCTTTGTTTTAAACCCACATGGGATAATATCGTTTCCAGATGGGTCGCAGGCGAGGCTTGCCTGGGCAGGCGACATAGTTGCGAAAACCTGTAGAGCCATAGTCATGGCTATTAAAGCGAAGCCGGCACGGCGTATGCCTGATTCCTTACTGAGTCGCTTACTATAGAAGCTAACCTGATCGATTAAGCTTGGGTTGAATGATAAGTTGCGGAGTAGTTTATCGAACATGTGTTCTTCCTATTACAGTTACGCTTATTGAACCACAAAATGCTTTCAGTGAACAAGGCTAATCTTGTCCAGATATTTGATATCATCTATACTTATACCTAAGGGAGTGGAGAAACTGCTGATTTAAAATTGTCACGAAATGTGTCTGTAAGAGAGGGTTCTTAAGTTGAGTAAACAAAAAGATTACGACTCAGGTCAAATTCAAGTTCTTGAAGGTCTAGAGCCAGTACGCAAACGCCCGGGTATGTACATTGGCGGTACCGGTGTTGATGGCATGCATCATCTTATATGGGAGATTGTCGATAATGGTATCGACGAAGCTCTAGCCGGTCACGCGACAGGCGTTTGGGTGACACTGTTAGCTGATGGCGGGGTGAAGGTGTATGACAACGGACGTGGTATCCCAACTGATATCCACCCTAAGACTGGTAAGAGCACAGTAGAAACTGTTCTAACAGTCCTGCACGCAGGTGGTAAGTTCGGCGGCGGTGGATATAAAGTATCAGGCGGTCTCCATGGCGTGGGTAGTAGTGTTGTAAACGCGCTCTCAACTAAATTGATAGTCCGCGTCTTTAAAGACGGCAAGATCCACGAACAAGAATACGAACGGGGCGTGCCAAAGGCCGATCTTAAAGTTGTTGGCAAAACGAAGCTCAAGGGCACAGAAATTACCTTTTATCCAGATGAAACAATCTTTGAAACAGTCAAAGTTAACTACGAGACCGTACTTAACCGACTACGTCACGCTGCATATCTTACTAAGGGTATTCATACTAGTCTTGTCGACGAACGCACTGGCCAACGTTATGGCTTTTACTTCGAAGGTGGAATCCAAAGCTATGTTAAGCATTTAAACCACGGCAAAGAAGTTGTCGACGAAGATGTTTTCTATGTTGATAGGCAAGTTGAGGATGTACAGGTTGAAATCGCCATGCAGTACACCGAGGTCTATACAGAAACTATCAAGGCATTCGCTAATAACGTCTTCAACCCGGACGGTGGTACGCACTTAACAGGTTTCCGTGCTGCGCTCACGCGCGTTATTAATGATTACGCCCGCAAGAATGGGCTCCTTAAAGAGAAGGAAGAGAATCTCTCCGGCGAAGATACTCGAGAAGGGCTAACTGCAGTTATATTAGTCAAACTTCCTGATCCACAATTTGAGGGACAAACTAAGAACAAACTTGGTAACCCTGAAATCAGGGGTTATGTAGAGACTGTCCTTGCTGAGTACTTAAATTATTACCTAGAGGAGCATCCTGGTATCGCCAAAAAGGTAGTTGGCAAATCGCTGTTAGCCGCTCGTGCTCGTAAAGCAGCTCGTGCTGCCCGTGATAACATCCTGCGTAAGGGTGTTCTCGATGGCGCTAGCATGCCAGGTAAGCTGTCAGACTGTTCAAGTAAAGACCCTGTTAACTCAGAGATCTACCTAGTAGAGGGTGACTCTGCTGGTGGTTCCGCCAAGTCTGGTCGCGATAGTAAGACCCAGGCTATCTTGCCACTTCGAGGTAAGGTACTTAACGTTGAACGCGCGCGCCTTGATAAGATGCTTGCTAACAATGAGATTCTAAGCCTCATTAAGGCCCTAGGTGTGGGTATCGAAGATTCGTTTGATCTCTCTGGTCTGCGTTACCACCGAATCATCATCATGACCGATGCAGACGTCGACGGAAGCCACATTAGTACTTTGCTCATGACGTTCTTCTTCCGCTATATGAAGGAAGTAGTTGATGCCGGGCATCTATACTTAGCCAAGCCGCCACTGTTTGAGCTTGTTAAGCCCGGCCGAAAATCTAGTAAATATATATATGATGAAGATGAGCTAGATCGGTCGCTCCAGGAAGCTATCGCGAAGCGTAAGGCAGAAGGGGCCAAGATTGACCCTAATGATCCACCAATTAAGCAAGCTGGCTATCTAGAACAGAAGCGCTATAAGGGACTTGGTGAAATGGACGCCGAGCAACTATTCGCTACAACTATGGATCCAGAAAAACGCGTGCTTGTGCAAGTCCGAGTGGAAGATGCCGAGAAAGCAGATGCTATCTTTAATAAGCTCATGGGCTCAGAGGTAGAACCACGCAAAAACTTCATTACTACCAATGCTAAATTCGTAAAGGACTTGGATATTTAAGATGGACGACCAGACAACTGACACAAATATTGAGCCAACAAACGAGCCGATTACGAATGAAGCAGAGCTATCGATGGACGCCCGTCGTGAAGGTGTAGATCATCTTGCTGATGTTCTAGACTCTGGACACTCTCGTAGTGTCGAGCTCCGTACGGTTGAGAACGTCATGGAAGATAGCTATCTTCGTTACTCTATGAGCGTCATCATCGATCGTGCACTCCCTGATGTACGTGACGGCCTTAAGCCGGTGCACCGACGTATCTTGTTCACCATGAACCGTGATGGCTTACGAAGTGGCGCAAAGCACCGTAAGAGTGCAACTGTTGTTGGTGCTGTAATGGGTGACTACCATCCTCATGGCGACTCTTCAATTTATGACTCCATGGTTCGCATGGCGCAGCCATGGGCGATGCGATATACGCTAGTGAATGGGCAAGGTAACTTTGGTTCTATGGATGGCGATCCACCTGCTGCCATGCGCTATACCGAAGCCAAGATGATGCGCCTCGCAGACGAGATTCTAGAAGACATTGATAAAGAGACCGTAGACTTCCGTGATAACTACGATTCACGACTCCAAGAGCCTACTGTTCTCCCTGCAAAACTACCAAACTTGTTGTTAAACGGACAACTAGGTATTGCGGTGGGTATGGCTACTAATATCCCTCCACATAACCTTACTGAGCTTGTTGACGCCGAACTACACGTTATCGATAACCCAGATGCGACAGTTGATGATCTGCTTCAGTTTATTAAGGGTCCTGACTTTCCAACTGGTGGTGTCATTTATGGCAAGGAATCTATTCGTACTGCGTATGCAACCGGCCGAGGAGGAGTAGTGACCCGTGGTGTAGCAGAGGTTGTAGAAGGTAAAAAGGGGCGTAGCCAGATTGTTATTACTGAAATCCCATACGCTCTCAACAAAGAAACACTTGTTCTTAAGATCGCCGATTTAGTTAAAGACAAAAAACTAACTGGGATTAGTGATCTCCGTGATGAAACAGCACGCGGTGAAGTACGCATCGTACTCGATCTCAAAAAGGATGCATATCCTAAAAAGCTGCTGAATCAGCTCTATAAACTCACGCCACTACAACAGAGCTTCCATTTCAATATGATGGCGCTTATAGATGGTATCCAACCTCGGGTACTAGGCCTCAAGGATATTATTGCCGAACATATTAAGCACCGTCAGATTGTCGTACGAAGACGAACTGAATTCGAATTACGTAAGGCTAAAGATCGAGCGCATATCCTTGAAGGTCTAAAGATTGCCCTGGATCACATCGACGAAGTCATTAAAGTGATTCGGGCAAGCAAGAGCAGCGAAGAGGCTCAGACTAATCTTATTGAGCGTTTCAAACTTAGTGAGATCCAGGCAAAAGCCATCCTAGCGATGCAGCTCCGAGTACTTACTGGTCTAGAACGACAGAAGATCGAGGACGAACTTGCTGAACTTATGAAACTCATTGCTAAGCTCGAAGGCATCCTAGCTGATGAGAAGAAGATTCTGGCGATCATCAAGAAAGAGTTGAACGCGCTTAAGGAGCAGTATGGTGACGAGCGTCGGACAAGAGTCATAAGTGGCGAACTCGGCAAGATGGCTGACGAAGATCTTATTCCTGATGAGCAAGTTGTTGTTACGCTGACT
Organism: uncultured Candidatus Saccharibacteria bacterium; assembly: GCA_964615565.1. Lineage (GTDB taxonomy): Bacteria > Patescibacteriota > Saccharimonadia > Saccharimonadales > AWTP1-31 > CAZTPC01. Next base: position 1,508 of record CAZTPC010000016.1, on the reverse strand, counting down.
TCAGCTAACTACATTAAGCGTTCTCAGATTGCCGACTACCGACGTCAGAACCGTGGCGGAAAGGGCAAGCGTGGCATGGCTACCAGGGAAGAGGATGTCATTGAGCATGTAGTTAATGCTAGTACTCATGATTTCCTACTATTCTTCACTAACAAGGGTCGAGTCTTCCGGATTAAGACGTACGAAGTCCCGCCAACACAGCTTTCTGCCAAGGGCGTAGCAATCGTTAACCTATTGCAACTCCAGCCAGAAGAAAAAGTCAGCTCTGTTATTAATATCTCAAAGCTCAATAAGACAGGCCACTTATTTATGTGCACCATTCGCGGTGTCGTTAAGAAAACACCGTTTGAGCAGTATCAGAATGTGCGCCAAAGCGGTTTAATCGCGATCAACCTAGATGATGGGGATGAGCTCAAGTGGATCCGGATGACATCAGGTGAGAACGAGATCGTAATCTCTACATCTCAGGGTCAGGCTATTCGTTTCCATGAGAAGGACGTACGGCCTATGGGGCGTGCCTCGAGGGGTGTACGTGGTATTAGACTCCGTACTGATGATCAGGTCATAGGTATGGACACTGTGCAGCCTGGATCAAGCATCTTTGTGATTAGCCAGTCAGGCTATGGAAAGCGAACAAAGGTAGCTCAGTTTACGCCACACGCTCGAGGCGGTGTAGGCATCCGATCGGCAGTGGTGAATACCAAGACTGGTAAGCTCATAGGTGTTAAAACCTTGTCAGATAAAGATGATCAAGAAGTGATCATTATATCTAAGCAAGGTCAGACTATCAGGCTAGGGCTTAAGGATATACCAGAGCTTGGCCGCGCCACCCAGGGTGTTAGAATTATGCGACTTAAGGATGATGATTCCGTGGTATCACTTGCTCTTGTAGATAAGATCGAGGGTGAGGAAGAAGATGATGATTCAGCCGATAAGGCAGTAGAGACAAAGTCAGAATAGTCACACCCCCTGTTGGGTGATGTAATAGCTACTACAATTTTAGGCTATGTATATCCTTGACATTCATGTTTTTGACCGGTACTATGAATCGAGATCTTTTGGGACTAGTATTAAGTTGCTCTTAAAAAAGCAACCAGTAAATAGCCAGAAGAAGATCGTTAAAAATTGAATAGTGCAAATCAACGTCGATTTATCTACCAACCTCGGTTGGTTAGATAACGAATTATGTTTGAAAAAAATTAAGTCAGTGTAGCCCTCGGGCTACATGTTCGACTGAACACAGAGAACAAATTCTTTTTTTGGAGAGTTTGATCCTGGCTCAGGATGAACGCTGGCGGCGTGCCTAATACATGCAAGTCGAGCGGTAAGGCTCTGCACAGATTACTTGTACGAGAGTTAAGTCTCTTACGTTACTTCTGGCTAGAAGTAACAAAAGTCGAGTGATGTGTGTAGAGTACACGAGCGGCGGACGGCAGAGTAACGCGTAGGAATATACCCCAAAGTGAGGGATAACTGCTCGAAAGAGTAGCTAATACCGCATGTGGTCT
>CAZTPC010000015.1:0-25990 GCA_964615565.1 uncultured Candidatus Saccharibacteria bacterium | reverse complement strand
GGTGCTCTAACCAGCTGAGCTACTGGCCCATCGAATAACAACGCTGTAAATGATACCATGTACCCCTGTTTAATTCAAGAGTGATATGATTATGGTAATGGCATACTATTACGGCAGCTCTAACTTAGGCTCAAACGAGATTATTGTCTTTCTGATATGTTTTGCCCTTCTGATAGCCTATCGAAAAGCGCGTGCGTATCAAGCAAGCAAGGTAATAGTCCAAAGTTCGCTAATTATTTTGTTGCATGTTCCTGGTACTGGATTAACTAAAGTGAGTGAAGGTACGCTCGGCGGTTATCCTTATAAAATGATGATTGCCGCTAGTAGCGGTGGCAAGAATACTAGCCCCATATTAGTTAATGAGGCAAAACTTGGCGGCTCAGTCATATTGGCGCTTACCCTACCCTTCGTAAATACAGTCCATCTTGCATGTCTAGGAATACCAGGGTCTATTGATGTTCTAGCGGAAGCAAGGGGTGTTGGACTCCAGCCAGCGGTACTTGAAGGCGACTTTCCAGATTATTTCCGGATGTATTGCGGCACAGATCAACAGATAGACTTGCGTACAGTGATAGACCCAGCCGATATGGCGTTCTTGGTAGATTACTGCAAACGTGAAAACTGGGAGATACTGGGCGATACCATTTACTTCTCACAGAATAGAAATGCGCCAGACGATGATCCGGACATCGACAACACTACTATGGTTAAAGATGCTGAGGATTTCGCAAAGCGAGTTGTTCCAGCCTTGAAACGAATGACTACTTAGTATTACGACGCTTTTCTTTATGTGTAGCTAGCTTGTGATGCATGGTTTTGAAATGTTCTTCGAGCTTATCAAGCTCTGCATCCGATAAATCACCTAGATCTACATAGGCGTTATTAGCCGACTTCATACTCTCAATAATCTCGTCGAGCTGGATGCGGACAGATCTGGAGTCGCGGTTTTGGGTATTCTGGATCAGGAACACCATCAAGAATGTAACAATGGTTGTACCGGTGTTAATAATGAGTTGCCAAGTGTCAGAAAAATGGAATATTGGACCAGTGCAAGCCCAAACCACTATAACCATGACTGCAAAAAAGAACGAACGGGCAGAACCAACGATTACAGATACACGCGCAGAGAACTTTCGAAAGATTTCATTCATAGTAGTACTGTAGCACACACCTAATAGGGGTGGTGTATAATACTGCTTATGGAAATACCTCTCAATATTATCCATAACTATATTGGGTTCCCGGTTCTTGCAGGATTAGGCATAGATACGCTACTTCGCTACCGGAAAAACAAAAACATAACATCTCTGTACCTAGCGCTAGGCTGCCTGTCGGCTAGTGTCGCCGAGCTATTCTTCGGTGTACCCGTATTGCTTACCCATGATCAGCACGTTCTTAGCCTTACCACGCTTGCTGGAGATATAGGCGTTGGCCTTTCGATGATGTTCCTATGGTTTCTTGCCACGCGTGCATTCTTTTCTAAGTGGAAAGGTGCGGTCACCTTAGCAAATATTGTTGTCATCGCTTTTACTTGCGTAGTATTTGCAGAAGCGTTACACCGTAACCTAACACTCCCCTACGAGGTGTCGATTATCAGAAATGCCGGTGGAGGCATTACATATCACTACTCCGATACACCACTGTATACCCTGCTCAGCTCGATAGATAGCATTGCATTGTTCCTGGTTGCCTTGTTCTTTTGGCGACAAGGAAGAGCTGCATCAACTAGAGGTCAACGCATGCGAATTCAGTCGTTCGCAGGAAGCTTCATTGTTATCGCAATAGCCTTTATCGTCCCTGCCGCCGCACCAGAGAACATCCAGTTTCACGTAAGTGTCATCTTATGGAGTATTGCCATGATTAACATGGCCATCTTCAATGCTATCGGTTCGGCGATGGATCGTTCCCGACCGGCCTAAAGCGCCTTAGTTGAATAAGTTAGCTGCTTCGTTCTTGGCTACGTTTTGTGTATCAACAGATTTGACTGCTTTGATTGGTACAATCAAAGAGAAAGTTGAACCTTCTTTGAGTTTTGAGTCTAGCCGCATTTCGGCGCCAATACGCTGTGTTAGCTTGGCAGTAATAAAGAGGCCAAGGCCCGTTCCGCCAGTAGACCTGGTGAGGGGATCCTCGCTGCGCCAAAACTTTTGGTATACCTTAGCTTGTTCGCTCTTGGCTATACCGTGCCCGGTATCGCGTACACTGACAATAATATGATCCTTGTCGACAGCTTGCCCTTTAACGGTAATACCACCCTGCTCGGTATATTTAATGGCGTTGGTAATAAAGTTCTGCATAATCTCACGGAAGTATAGACGAGACGTAGTGAGCTGCGGAATTGCTGGTGCGATATCGACTTGAAGGTACAAGCCCTTCTTCTCGGCTTGCGGTTTATAAGTATCTTCGAGCTCTTTAAGTACGTCGGCGACACTAAAGGTCTCTACATCCATACCGGTATCATCACGCTGTGCACGCGAAAGTGCAGATAGATCATTGACCATGTCCTCGAGAAATACCACCTGGTCGTGGCTCTTCTCGACTGCTTCTTTTATTTTTACAACATCCACCTGTGGCTTATCGGCCAACATCACAGCCATAGACATCTCACCCTCGGCAATTGTCAACGGAGTTCGAAGTTCGTGGCTAACTTCAGAAATAAACAAGTCGCGTTCTTCATCTAGAGATTTTTGGAGCGTAATATCGCGAATCAAAAAGGTAAAGCCCTGCTGCTTGGCAAGTACCGTTGAGCGAGCAATTCGGCTAATGTTAATGTCTAGGCTAACTTTGTCGTGATCACCAAAGTTCATATACAAGTCACTGCGTCGTTGCAGATAGTTTGTTCCTCTAGCTATATCCATAATATCTACAGGTCGGTCACTCGGGTCTTTTAACTTGAGGTAATCGCTTATAAACTGGCCCGTTAACGTCACGTTTGTGTCTAGTAGGTCCAGGGCGGCTGCATTGTAATTAAGAATCTTGCCTCTGTCATCTGTGGCTACCACACCATCACTCATTGAGTTAATCAACGCCACCAAACGGCTATGCTCAAATTCAGCGCGAACAATCTTTTCTTGCATCTCGGCGCGCTTGGTTCGGTTACCAAACGCCATCCTTGTCATAACCAAGTTAACCGAAACGATCGTTATAAATTCAGCTACGATACGGAGTACCAACCCCTTATTAAGCCCATTGTACTGATACAGCGACCCCATTATCATAGTAACCAGCAAAGCTGATGCGCTTAATGTCATGCCTTTTACCTGATAGAAGAACTCCGACAGGTACATGAGCATCACCCATAGGTACAGGTAGTACGACAATGTCGGGACGATAAAGATCAGCATAAAGCTGAGTAGCCAGTGGTAGGTATATAGATAAAATGCGTGCGCCCGCCCAAAACGACTTCCTGGCAGGAAGTGACTAATAGCGAATACCGTTCCGAGACCAGCAAATGCCAACACTAGGTCAGGGTTGTGCGTAAATAGCTGATTGTTAGAATAATTAACCAGCAAAAATATAACCACTGCCAAGGCCGCCGGGCTAATGAGTTTTGGCGAGATTGCCGCCTCTTCTTCTTCAGGCACGGATTGCCCCACCGCATTTATATCCGCCATATCCTATTATTATACTGGTTACGGTTCGAACTTGCTATAAATCTAACTGAAGTTTAGCCGGAATATGTTCCCATTCGTTCAGGGCCTCGTCGAGAATAAATAGATATGCTTGTTTTGTATCGATCACAACGTCCATGCCATCGAGCGTTTCTAGCTCGGCACGGGTAACCCAACGCATATCGGCCGACTCGCCTTCGCCAATAATGCCGGATGGGTCACCGTGGGCAACAAACGCGTATTCGATGTCCGTATGAAAATGGTTGTCTGGGATTGGGTGCGTATTGATAGCCAACGGATATGGATGCAGGTCTACGGACTTAAGTGAACGTATACGGGATTTTGGCTGCAGTACATCAAGTTGCTCCAGTTTGTATCCCGACTCTTCTTCTAGCTCGTGAGCTATTGCCTGCCAAGGTGTCTCGTTAAGCTCTACATGCCCGCCAACTGGCAGTAAGACCTTAAGCTTCTTATGCATATGCAACAAGACTTGCGGCTCAGACGTATCTGTTCGAACAATAAAAGCCGTCACCGTAAGGTCGTGTTGCCCTGGATTGGTATGAATATGCGGCATTGTTATTTCTTACCCTTCAGATATTCCAAGGCAAAGGCAAAGAATAAATCCATACCTTCTGGGGTGTCGCTATCTACAATGTCGGCTTCACTCATCCACATATACTTGTCGTGTTCCCAACTAATCTGGATGTCCGGGCTGGGCTGATCGAGTGTTACTGCCAGCAGTAAATGCTTTGTACCAATAGGAATAGTCTCTTCGCTCACCACCTTGAGTAATACAGGATCTACATGTAAACCAGTTTCTTCCGTAATCTCACGGCTCGATGCTTCTTCTACTGACTCGCCATCTTCTACTACTCCACCAGGGAGATCAAGATGAAACGCAAAGTGCGGGTGGGTAACACTTCGTCTTAGAACGAGTATCTGATTGTTATTATTGTAGACAAGGACCTTAGCTACCATCTTCATACTATCTCCGATTCAAACTAATACCTGGAGTATAGCAAAAGAGACGCCGTTGAAGCGTCTCTAGTTTTATTTGCGAATTGGTACACCCGGACGGATTCGAACCGCCGACCCTCTGTTCCGAAGACAGATGCTCTAATCCACTGAGCTACGGGTGCATACAACAGGGGTGATTATAGCGTATTACAGCGTTGAGTACAATGGAGTCATGGAAAAGTTCGTCTTGAGGACGCTCGTATGGACTCTTACGCTTGGTGCGTAATTATTCTTTGGTGTCTGGTTTTTTGACCTGGCGCTTGGCAGTTGGCTTTGACTTAGTCTTTTCTACGCGGCTATCTGATTGTTTCAATGATTTGCTTAGGATCTCAAGTACCGATTGAGCATGTTCTTTACTCATACCGATACGAGCGATAGCAAGTGGCTGATTGTTCGGTCCGGCACCCTGCAAGAAATTCATGATAACTCCAAAATCGTTCACCATCACGTGCACCATATCGGTGTAGACTACACGAAGATCATTAGGCATGATCATGGCCAATGTCTGGTTAATATCTACCTTGGTCTCTGACTCTTGTTTGTTGTAGCCAGCGAGCTCCCACATCTGTGAGGCTTCTTCTTCTTTAATATTGAGGTAGCTGATCAAGACAAGTAGCGTGTCTTCTGCCGGGCGTTCCTGGCCAAGCTCAATGTCTTTGAGCATAGTCTCGTTGATCTCGATTGCACCAGATGCCTCGGCTACGGTTCGTTTCTGTCGAACTCGTGCTTGGCGTAATTTTTGGCCCAATGCCTGATAGGGGAACTCCGATTGTCTCTTCATGCCTCTATTTTACTCTGGCGCAATATGGTGATCAAGTAAGTATTTGCGTAAAAGTGGTAATTTGCACAGATGTTACAATTGAGATAATGCATATGCTTCGTGATGTCTCGCTAGCTAAACACTCCACAATGCGCCTTGGCGGCAAGGCTAAATATATGGTGAATATAAGCCAGGAATCAGATATTCCTAATGCTCTCGATTGGGCAAAATCTCGTAAGTTACCAGTAATCATGATCGGGAGTGGCAGTAACATCATCTGGAAGGATAAAGGGTTTGACGGGCTAGTTATGGTCAACAAACTTACTGGTTTTTCTATCAAGAAAGCAAATGACGAAGAATACTATGTAGAAGTTGGCGCTGGTGAAAATTGGGATGAAACAGTTGCCCGGACAGTAGCAAAAAATTTGCACGGAATTGAAGCCTTATCGTTAATCCCGGGGACTACTGGCGCAACACCGGTGCAGAACGTTGGCGCATACGGACAGGACATATCGCAAACACTTGTTAGTGTAAAAGCCTATGATGCTGAGTTACGGCAATTTGTTACCATCCCCGCTGATGCATGTGATTTTGGCTACCGAACAAGTCGATTCAAGACTACCGACCGCGGCCGCTTTTTTATTACAACACTGACCTTTTGTCTAAATAAAGAAACATTGCAGCCCCCTTTTTATGACTCACTACAGCGTTACATAGACCAAATGAACATCACAGACACTAGCCCTAAATCTATCCGAGAAATTGTCATTGCTATTCGAAGTAGCCGCTTGCCCGACCCAGCCAAAGTTGCAAACAATGGTTCGTTCTTTGGCAACCCCATTGTTTCGGCAGCCAAATACAAGGAGCTGAAAAAGAAATACCCAGCCATGAAAGCTTGGGAGACCGACGATGGCAAGTACAAGGTCCCTGCCGGATGGCTACTAGAAACCGCCGGCTACAAAGGCTTTCATGATTTAAAAACGGGCATGGCTACATGGGAACACCAGGCCTTAGTGCTAGTAAATGAGAAGGCCGAAACGACCGCTGACTTACTCGCCTTTAAGGGCCGTATCGTACGTGATGTTGAACACAAGTTCGGAATTACCCTAGAGCAAGAACCCGAGCTACTCCCTTAAGTTATACCAAGTACACTTCCACGTTTGACAATTCGTATCGCCCGTCCCTAAACTTAATCATGACCGAACCGCGTGATGAATCTCGTTTCGAACGAGGCCCAGGGGTTGTAATGGAAGATCTACAACTTATGCTTGATCTGGAACAAACACGTGATGCATTCATAACTCAAGCAGCAATCTTATTCGCGAGTCCTGACCCCGATCAACATGAAAAATACGATAGTTGTTGTAATGAATGGCTTGATCATGTCCGACAATATGTAGCATACATGACTGGCCACGAGAGCAGCGTCGAAACCGCACTCACTAGGTTGGAAATTATAGCGGCTCAATACTTGTACGAGGACCGTGCAATCAATACTGCACTCGCCCAAATCTCAGGTAATACCACTGTATTTTACCCAACTATCGCAGACACCGACGAAATTGTTAGGATACTAATTGAGTCAGACGACGAAGACTGCGAACCGGCTGACGCGATCTTGGCCAACTTCATGGAATCACTAACAGACGATGTTCATAACTTTGAACTTATTGCGCTGGCACAGGCCGATGATGAAACAGAGGAAGCTGCAAGAGATGATGAAGGCGAAAACTTCTACCCAGTAGATGAGCTCCCCAGTAAAGATCCTACCCAGCCAGAATCGCGCCGCAAGCGATTAGCAAAACAAACACTCAAGGTTGCAGCTAATATTGCAGCTATGACTCTGGCAGTTTATCTAGGTAATACGTTATCCGAGAGAACTAGCTCTCGTCGCTAGGGAGCGGGAACTTGAGCGCAAAGTCGCGTACTTCGGCAGCGATCATGTCCAGCTTCTTTGAGTCTTTGTGATGCTTGAGTGCATCTTTTATCCAGGCAGCAACAAGATCCATATCATCCGGCTTGAGTCCCCTAGTTGTGATCGCTGGCGTGCCAAGTCGTAGTCCACTTGGGCGGAATGGTGGCAATGTATCATCTGGGATTGAATTGCAGTTAGCATTGAGCCCAACTTCGTCCAGAATGTCTTGCGCCTGACGACCATCAAGACCCTTAATACTGGTAGGTACATCGATCATAATCATATGGTTGTCGGTACCATTGGTAACAAGCTTAAATCCTCGAGAGATTAATGCATCTGCTAACGCCTGAGCATTATCCAAAATAGCTTGGGCATATAGCTTGAATTCCGGTTGTGATGCCTCGCGAAGTGCAATCGCCTTTGCTGCGATGGTGTGCATGTGTGGCCCACCTTGGAAACCAGGAAAGATTTCGCGGTCGATAAGCGTTGGAAGGTTTTCGATAGTGTGTTCTGGTGCCCGAAGCGGATTGCCGACAGTACCATTTGAGAGGATCATTCCACCTCGAGGGCCACGGAGCGTCTTGTGTGTAGTAGTGGTCATAACATGGAAACCAGCATCTAGTGGATTTGGCAGTACGCCACCAGCAATCAGCCCGGCGATATGTGCCATGTCGGCCATTAGCATACTGCCAGATTCTGCAGCAATATCGGCAAACTTCTTGTAATCGAGATTTCTTGGGTAACCGCTAAAGCCTGCGAGGAGAATTTTTGGCCTCTCTTTTAGGGCGACGGCACGCATGGCGTCATAGTCGATCTCACCTGTTTCTACGTCTTTGATACCATATCTGACAAAGTTATATAATTTTGCGCTGCTTGTGACAGGATGACCATGCGTAAGATGCCCACCGTGGTCTAGTTTCATAGCCAACACCGTGTCTCCAGGCTGTAGCCATGCCTGATATACGGCGATGTTTGCTGGCGCGCCGGAATGTGGCTGGACATTTGCGTGATCCGAACCAAAGAGCTTCTTTGCTCGATCTATTGCGATAATCTCGAGTTTGTCGGTATTGAGTTGGCCACCATAATAGCGTTTTCCAGGGTATCCCTCGGAATATTTGTTAGTGAACACGCTACCCATAGCCGTAAGCACGTCTCTGCTTACATAGTTCTCACTCGGGATTAGTTCTAAGCCTTCCCGCTGTCTCTGTTCTTCGGCTGCGATTAACGCTGCAATTTCTTCATCATTCATCAGTCCTATGGTAGCAGGCCACTACAAGCCCTGTACAGCTGATATAATCCAAATTATGGATGAAGCAGTTAAGTACTACGAGAAGGACGAGGTTAACTTTGTACCAGATGATCTAAAGGCCTATCTGGACGAACATTATCTTAAGAAGCTCAAAAACTTATCGGCCACAAACCCTAAGCTGCTAGTTATTTTTGCAGGAGCAAACGCCGCTGGAAAGTCGACTATCTCCGAAAAAATCAGCAAAGAGCTACATGGCCTAGTGCTCCGTAACGACATCGTTAGAGAGATGGTAATCAAACAATATCCTGGCCTCGAGAGAGTTGATCGAAATCACTACATTTGGGGATACCACATGAGCGTCTATGAACGCCTAGATCAGATTACAAAAAATGGGCTTGTTGTGCGCGATGCAGTGAGTAGCTGGTACCCAGAACGGATACTGCCAGTCTTTACTGAGCGTGGCTACGCAGTATTCATCATCGCATTCGATGTATCGAGAGAGAAATACATCGAGATTATGCGCAAGCGTGGCGATACGCCAGTTATTACTGTTGAACGTCAAATAGAGATGCTCGACGAACACTTGGAACACCTGCAGAAATTCCTTTCGTTATATACACCGGACATCACCTTGCACGATGACAATATGTTCGATCACGATACAGTAATCGCTGCTATCAAGGCGAGACTAGACTCACTTAGATAGCAGAACATGTAGCAGTTTAAATATGGTACAGGTATAGTTATACCAATAATCACACATCAAAAGATCTTGTCAAAAGATGAAGTTATAGTGTTATGCGATAAGGTTCTGGATGATTTCTTAAGTAAAGAATTGCTTGCAGCTCAGGCAATCGATAAAGACTACGCGGAACTTCATACCACTATTCGTGAATATGTCGCGGGCGGCGGGAAGCGAATCCGACCATACTTAACAGTCTTAGCGTATCAAGGATACGGTGGCGACGATATTACTACAGCAACACATGTTGCTTGTGCATGGGAGCTCCTGCATGCTGCGCTGCTTGTACATGACGACATAATCGACCGCGACGTTATACGGCACGGCAAACCGAACATCACGGGCATGTACCAGCAAATATACTCTACTCTAACGGATGAATCAGTAGATCACTACGCGCTGTCTGCTGCATTATTGGCCGGAGACCTGCTAATCACCGCCTCTCAAAATATTATTCTGAGGTCTTCCCTGTCTGCCGATCAAAAGATACAGATTCTTCAGTATCTCAACACGGCGATTTTTAAAGTCGGCGGCGGCGAACTGCTCGATACTGAAACAGCACTCAGAAGTATCTCGCAAACTAACCCTCGACTCATCGCACAGTACAAAACGTCCAGCTATTCATTCATCTCACCTCTTCAAAGCGGCGCTTTTTTGGCTGGTGCAGATGCCGACCAGCTAGAACAAATCCATTTTCTGGGTGACAAGATTGGCGTTGCATTTCAGTTAATTGACGACCTACTCGGTGTATTTGGAGATGAAAAGCAAACCGGTAAATCAAGTGACGGCGACATTCGTGAACGTAAACACACCTTGCTACTGCAAGAGACTTTTACTCGAGCTTCTACATCGGATCGTAAAAAACTAACCGATTACTACTCAATCTCTACCAACTTATCGAACAAGGATATTTCCTACATCCGATCCCTAATGATTTCAACTGGTGCAAAAGAAGCAATCGCAAAAGAAGCCGCACAACTTGCCTCCGAAGCAAAGGAAGCAATTGCGCAGCTTCAAATGACCGACGATGCCAAGAACGCGATGTATGACATCGTAGAAGTAATCCTCAAAAGGCAAAATTAGATGGCCGACCTCTATACGGTAACAGCGTTTGAGACAAGCAAACGACTAACAGAAAACTATTCGACATCATTTAGTTCTGCGAGCAAACTGTTTAGTGCTCCACTGCGTCCACATATCTATAACATCTATGGGCTAGTGCGGATTGCCGACGAAATAGTAGATACCTACAAACAAAAGCCTTCGAATGCTCTCTTGAATGATTTAGAAAAAGAAGTCTACGAAGCCATAGAACGAGGCTACAGCACCAATCTGATCGTGCATGCTTTTGCTGTTACCGCAGCTGCGTACGGCATAGGCCCTGAGTTAATCAAACCATTTTTCGATAGTATGCGCATTGATGCGCCAGGAAGCACATATAAAACCAAGGACTACCAACGGTACATCCATGGATCGGCTGAAGTTGTTGGCTTAATGTGTTTACGGGTCTTTTGCCAAGGGGACAAGAAAGAGTATGCAAAACTCAAAAAAGGAGCTCAAGCTCTAGGATCCGCCTTTCAAAAGGTTAATTTCCTTAGAGATATACGCGCCGACCACCTTGAACTGGGTCGTTATTATTTTCCTATTGGTTCGTACGACGACTTTGACGACGACGTAAAGAACTCCATAATTACTGATATTACCGAGGATTTTTTGATCGCAAAAGAAGCTATAGACCAGCTCCCACCTTCTGCAAAAGCAGCAGTCAAAGTTGCGTACCATTACTATCTTGAGTTATTAGACATGTTGCGTAGGGCATCGGCCGCCCAGATTAAGCAATCAAGGCTCTCCGTCCCTAGTAGCAGAAAGATTAAGATATTGGCCCAAGTAAAACTAGGAGCACTATGAAAGTAGTGATTATCGGTGGAGGAGTTGGCGGCCTGGCTACCGCAAATCTTCTTGCAAAGCAGGGTCACGAAGTTGAAGTTTTCGAAAAGAATGAACAACTTGGTGGGCGAATGGGGATTCTCAAAAAGAAAGGTTACACATACGACACAGGGCCATCTTGGTATCTGATGCCCGAAATTTTTGAGCACTACTTTGAGCTCCTTGGACACAAGACGTCTGACTTTTACGAACTCGTAAAACTGGAGCCAGCCTATAAGGTCTTTTATGACTATCGAGATCCGATAGTCATTTCTGGAAGACTTACCACAGATGCCGCAACATTCGAGAAGATCGAAACAGGATCTGGCAAGGCTTTACGACAGTATGTGACACAAGCCAAAATGACATACCATCTGGCGACCGACTATTTCTTGTATAACCCCTTCAAATCAGTAAAGTCAGTTACGAAGCGACCGGTTATTGCGAATTCTCCTGCGCTAATTAGCGGACTGCTAAGACCGCTTCATAGCTATGTTGCTGGACGGTTTACTGCAAAGTGTCTTCAACAGATACTTGAGTACCCTATGGTATTCCTAGGCACTTCGCCCTTTGCCGCGCCCTCTCTCTACCAACTCATGAGTTATCTCGACTTCGAGCATGGAGTGTATTACCCCAAGAAAGGCATGCATGCCGTTACAGACGCACTTGTTCAAGCGGGGAAACAGCTCGGTGTTACCCACCATATAAATAGTCCCGTACAAAAGATTATTATCGACAACGGCCAAGCCACCGGTATACAGACAAAAAATGGAACAGCCTTAGCTGATGTTGTAATTTCAAATGCAGATTTAGCATTCAGTGAAACAGTCCTCCTGGACCCAGAGCACCAAACCTATGGAAAAAACTATTGGAAAAAACGCAAAGCAGCCCCTTCTGCTTTGTTGCTATATTTAGGCGTCAAAGGAAGTTTGCCAGAACTCGAGCATCACAATTTATTCTTTGTCGAGGATTGGAGCAAGAATTTTAAGGATATCTTTAATACTGCTAGCTGGCCGAAAAAAGCATCCATGTACGTAAGTAAGACCAGCCAAACTGAGGCGCATGTTGCACCAAAAGGTCATGAAAATTTGTTTGTACTTGTGCCGCTACCTCCAGGTGTTATACCGACCACAAGCCAGCAGAAAAAACTTGTTAACCGTTATCTGGAGCAGCTAGAGCAGCTCAGCAACATACCTAACCTGTGTGACCGTATCGACATAGTTGAAGTTCGAGGTCCTGGCCATTTTGATACATACTTTAATTCTTGGCAGAACTCGGCACTAGGTCTCAACCATACCGTCATGCAAAGTGCCTTCACCCGGCCAGCCGTAAAAAGTAAAAAGGTACGAAATCTATACTACGTTGGAGCAATGACCCAACCCGGCATTGGAGTACCCATGTGCTTAATAAGCGCGGAATTAGTTGTTAAACAATTAGCCAACGACACTTCTGCAGGACCACTTAAAAAACTACCGGGTAAACCATAATGGGGGCATACCTAGCCATACTTATTCTGATACTTTGTTGTCTTACCTCTATAGATTTTCGATACAAGCTAGTCTTTTTTAATCGCAAAAGGCACGCAATAAAGGTGCTGGGGCTCGGTGTTCTTTTCTTTGCTATCTGGGATGTATTAGGAATACTGCTACATATTTTTTATATTGGCTCAGAAAAGTACCTATTAGGCATCCGAATTGGTCAGTTCCCAGTTGAGGAGATATTCTTTCTTACAGTCCTATGCTATAACGCCCTGATCGTTAGTGGATATTTGCAGTCCAAGAAAAAGAGAAGCTCATAATGCGTTACATCGTTCTAAATATTGCTGTATTGGCTGCACTGGGAATGTATGTCGCCAGAACTAACTCGCAAGACCCTATTAGCTCTGAGCTGCGCCAGACCATGTTCATTACATCCTTGTGTCTACTGGCTTTGACCATAATTTTTGATCCGCTGATAATTCACGCAAATATCGTGGCGTACAACCAGCAACATATACTCGGGCTAAAGATCTTTGGTGCCCCTGTCGAAGACCTGGCTTATGCAGTTGCGGCCGGCGTACTACTGCCGCTACTATGGAGAAAGCATGAATAAACTACGAGCGCTCCTGTGGTCATCACGTCCTGTGTCATGGATAAACACTGCGTTTCCCTTTGTGGCCGGCTATTTAGCTACGCAAGGATTGCACACTACGTGGGTATTCTGGGTGGCGGCATTTTACTTTTTGATTCCATATAACATCCTAATTTACACCGTAAATGATGTTTACGACTACGAGTCTGACATGCTCAACCCGAGAAAAGGCGGAGTAGAAGGCGCGATTTTACCTAAGACGCTACACCCATTTCTCTTACGCTCGGTCGTTGCCTGTAATATTCCGTTTTTAGTCGCTATCGCTTTTGGAGTACCACTTTACAGTGGCTTACTTCTTGCCTTAATTGTTTTTGATGCACTAGCATATAGCATCCCGTTAACCCGATTTAAAGAGAAGCCAGTTGTTGATTCGATCTCTTCTAGTTTTCACTTTGTCAGTCCACTACTCTTTGCGCTGAGCCTTACAACTTGGCACAGCTCATACCTCCCAATTGTAGGCGCTTTCTTTTTATGGGGCATGGCGAGCCATGCCTTTGGCGCAGTGCAGGATATTGTCCCGGATCGCAAGGCGAACATCCACTCTATTGCTACATATTTTGGCGCAAAAAAGACAGCTCGGCTTTGTGCTAGTCTGTACGGTTTAGCGATTATTCTTGCCGCTACTACTGGCTTGCCAGGGGTTATTGTAGGTATCGCTAGCCTGCCCTATCTTGCAATTACGCTGCCCTACATCAACCTGACCGACAAGAAGTCCGCTACTGCCAACAGAGGCTGGCGCCACTTCATGAAAATAAATCAATTTGTCGGATTTGTGGTGACAGTCTTATTAATTCTGAGTCTCCGGTAAATGGCGGTCGACCCAAATACTGAGCAAATTGTACTCGTCGACAGGGCCGGTAACCCAATTGGCAGCGGGCCAAAGCTAGACCTGCACAACGAAAATACCCCCTTACATCTCGCTTTCTCTGTTTATATCTTTAATGATAAGGGCGAGCTACTTGTGACCAGGCGAGCCTTGCACAAGAAGGTGTGGCCCAGTGTCTGGACAAACAGCTGCTGTGGGCACCCACAGCCAAACGAGACAATGCAAGATGCCATCAACAGGCGAGTGCGTTACGAACTTGGTATGCAAATAGGCGACCTACAGATTATTAACGATTCATACATATACAAGACCCCGCCATATAACGGCGTCATTGAACATGAGTTTTGCCCTATCTTTGTAGGGAGAGCTACCCAGGAGCCGGACCCTAACCCAGAAGAAGTAGCCGACTACACCTGGATGAGCTGGGACGACTATTCTAAGGAGCTCTCAAATGATACGAAAAACCAGTGGAGTTGGTGGGCGAAAGATCAGTTTGTTTACTTCACCAAAGGTGTTATTCCCGCTAGCACACACCGGTTATGATTTCAATATTGATTTAATACCTTACAAGGTATATATTGGTGACCTATGCCAACAACCAACGAGAAAATTGGTAAGTTAATTTACCAGATACGACAAGAGAGAGGCCTTACTCAGGCCGAATTTGCCCGTAAACTTAACACTAGTCAATCAGCAGTAAACCGTATCGAACACGGCCGCCAGAATATGAGCTTAGACACCTTAGCTCGTATCAGTGACGTACTCAATAAACCACTTATCAGCATCTCTGGTGGAGCCGTGAATCTCCATGTAGAAGGCGGCCAGGAACTTACAGGTGAGATCACCCTACGAACCTCCAAAAACGCTACCGTTGCACTACTCTGCGCCAGCCTACTCAATAAAGGTACTACCCGCCTAAAGAATGCCCCACGTATCGAAGAAGTGAACCGACTCATCGAAGTACTTCGTAGCATTGGTGTTGCTGTTCGTTGGGTCGGTAACGATATCGAGATTAAGCCACCGGCCAAACTCAATCTAGAAGCCATGGACAAAGATGCAGCCAAGCGTACTCGCAGCGTGATCATGTTTATTGGCCCACTCATGCACCTAGAGAAGCAGTTCAATATTCCATATGCCGGTGGCTGTGAGCTTGGCCGTCGAACCGTTATGCCACACTTGTACGCTCTTGAAGAGTTTGGAACCGAAATCTTCACCAAGACCGGGCATTATCACGTAACTGCTAACCACACAGCTCCTAAGCGGCCTGTCGTACTCTATGAATCCGGCGACACCACTACAGAAAACATTCTGATGGCTGCAGCAGGTTTCGAAGGCGAAACCATCATCAAGATGGCAAGCGCCAACTATATGGTTCAAGACCTTTGTTTCTTCCTGCAACGCCTCGGCGTTAAAATCGACGGGATCGGCACTAGCGTTCTAAAAGTTCGCGGCGTTAAAGACATTAAAAAGAATGTAACCTACAGCCCAAGCGAAGACCCTGTAGAAGCTATGACTTTTGTTGCTGCTGCAATCGCAACCAATTCCAAGATTACTATCAAGCGCATTCCTATCGACTTCATGGAGCTCGAGATGCTCAAACTCGAGAAAATGGGGCTCAAGTTTGACCAAACAGAGATATATAAGGCCGACAATAATCAAACCGATCTGGTTGATATAACCGTACACAAGCATGACGGCAAGCTGGTTGCACCGGTCGAGAAAGTATACGGACGACCATTCCCTGGCCTAAATATAGACCACCTTCCGTACTTTGTACCGATTGCCGCAGTTGCAAAGGGTCGCACTCTAATCCATGACTGGGTCTACGAAGATCGAGCACTGATGTTTATGGAAATGAAGAAGATCGGCGTTCAGATGGAACTAGCTGACCCGCACCGCGTATATATAAATGGGCCTATTAAGTTCAAGGCTGCCGACATCGTTGCTCCAAGTGGTATTCGTCCTGCAGTCATCATTTTGATTGGTATGTTAGCCGCTCCTGGTGCTAGTATGCTCCGCAACGTGTACACCATAAATCGTGGCTACGAAGACCTTGCCGAGCGACTCAATAGTCTAGGTGCCAAAATTACCGTCCTCAACGAGTTCTAAAACTTAGTTTGTTAACCATAAGCACGTTAAATATTATACTTGCATTCACCGCAACTTAGTGAGATATTACCTCTATATGTAATCATCGTCACCGGGAGGCAGCATGGTAGGTTTTAAATCAAAGTTCTCAGACAAAACAAAAAAACTTCTAAGTCGACTTCGGAGTGGTGCATTGGCAACAGCTTTTGTGGCAGTCCAGATTGTAACTCCAGTTGTACTACTAAACGGTACCGCCAGCGCAGCAGTAGTAAACCCTACGGTCACCAACCCTACACTAGCTACTAGCTGTGGGCTGGACATTGCACTAGTTATTGATAACTCAAACAGTATCGGTAACAGCGAAATGAACCAGATCAAGACTGCAATGACTGGGTTTACTAATGCCTTAAACGGTACACCAACACAGTTTTCTGTAACTCGTTTCGGAACCTCAGCCAGCGTTATCCGTACATTCACAAGCAATGTAAGCTCTGTAAACACAGCTATCAACGGCATCTCAACCGGTGGCGGTGGTACGAACTGGGAAGATGGCCTTATAAAGGCAAGTAGTACTTTTGACCCACGAGCCGATAAGCCGAACCTCGTTATCTTTGCATCAGATGGTAACCCTACCTATCATAACGGTGGTGGTAATGGCTCAAGCACATCAGCAGCAGATGTAAGTGCTGCGGTTACCCAAGCAGATGCAATCAAGACATCAGGTACGCGCATACTTGCCCTTGGTATCGGTAACGACCTATCTGTTTCAAACCTACAAGCGATTTCTGGCCCAAATACCAACACAGGAAATGTTCTAACTTCAGATGTTATTACAACTGACTTCGCTAGTCTTGCAACTGAACTAGCGAATTTCGCAAAGCAGACCTGTGGTGGCACGATCACTACTACAAAGATCATCGACCAAGATGGTAACCCAAACACTACTGGTGACCAGTCTGTTGCTTCTGGATGGACATTTGATATCAATGGTAGCCCAAGCAACCCTGCCGCTACGGACACCAGCGCCAACGGCCAAACTCCTGCCGTAAAGGTAGATGCCGGGACATACAGCGTCAACGAAACTCAGAAAGCCGGATATGAAGTTCTATCTGCAAGCTGTACTGGTGCATCAAACAACGGATCCAAGAATGGCAATGCCGTAACTGGAATCTCAGTTGCAAACGAAAACATTGTTAGCTGTACTTTTGTAAACGCCCCAAGCAAGGGCTCTGTACAGGTTCAAAAGAAACTCGATGCCGATGGCAACGGTACTTACGAAGGTGGTAACAGTGAGGCCCAGGCACTAAACATGTTCTGGAAGCTCGACGGTGGCGCAAACACAACATTTGGCGGTACCATCACCGGTCAGACAACTGGCAATCACCAAGTTACCGAAACCAGTCCTGCTGGCTATCACTTCACTGGTTGGTACAACACAACCAACACGCAGCAGTCTTGCGCAAACCCTGCCGGCACAACATTACCTGTAACTGTGTCCGTATCTGCAAACCTCACTAGTGGCATTACTCTATGTAACGCTCGCGACACAGGAAGCATCAAAGTTGTTAAGAAAGTTATCAACGACAACGGCGGTGGCCTGTCTGCAAGCGACTTCACTACCCACGTAAAGATTGCTGGTAACGAAGTTGTCGGTAGCCCAGCAGCCGGCTCAGCATCAGGTAAGACCTACACGCTTCCAACCGGTGTCTACACTGTTAGCGAAGACGCTACAGCTGGTTACAGCCAACTCAGCCTCAGCTGTGTAAATGAGAACCTCCAGACCGTTGCTAACCCAGTGGTCCTTGGTGCAAACCAAAACATTACCTGTACTATCGTGAACGATGACAAAGCGCCATCAATCACCGTCGTAAAGAATGTGGTTAACCCTTACGGTACACCACTAAGTGTTGCCTCATTCCCCCTATTCGTAGATGGCACTACTGTGACAAGCGGCACTACTTACAGTAGCTTCAACGCTGGCTACCACACCATCACCGAGACTGGAGCACCTGGATACGCACTTACAGACGTAAGCGGCGACTGCTACCAAGATAAGGGCGGCAACATTTCTACTCAGCTAACACTTGGTAACAGCACTAGTTGTACTCTTACCAACACCGCTATCCAGCCGAAGCTTATCGTGACCAAGAAGGTTATCAACGATAACAGTGGCGAAGATTACCCAAGCAACTTCACAATGACCGTTACTGGTAACTCTGCAACCGTGCCAAACTTCCCTGGTAACGCTAGTGGCACAACCGTTGGTCTTAACGAAGGTAGCTACACTGTTGGTGAACTTAGCCATAATGGCTACACTCAAACACTTGTTGGCGACTGTTCTGGAACAATCAGCATTGGGCAGACCAAGACATGTCTCGTCATCAACGATGACATTGCTCATCCTTCAATCCAGGTTGAGAAGTACGGCCCAGCAACAGCTTTCGAAGGCAACACTGTGTACTACAGCTTCAAGGTTACTAACACTGGCGACACCGATCTAAGTGGCATTAGCCTCACCGATGACATCGCTATCAACGAGAGCTGCCCAAGTAGCTCACTCGCTCGATACGACTACATGTGGTGTACTGCACAGTACACAATCCCAACCCCACAGGTTGCAAATGTTACTAACCACGTAACTGTTACCGGCTACGATCCTAGCGAAACAAAAGTTACAGATACCGACAGCCACACCTTGGACGTGCTCCACAATAGCATCAAGGTAGTAAAAACTGGTCCTACCACAGCAACTGCTGGCAGCAAGGTAACCTACACCTTTACTGTTACCAACACTGGCGATCAAGCCCTTAGCACAATCAGCGTGAGCGACAACATTGCTGGTAACGGTGTATATAAGTCAGGCGACACCGACCTAGACAACATGCTCGACACAAACGAAACATGGATCTACTCCGCAGATTACACCATTCCTGCAAATCAAACTGCGCCAGTGGTTAACACGGTGAAGGTTTGTGGCAACTACTCAACAATCCTTCAGAACCCAGAATGGGATGATGAAGTTGTCCTAGAGCGTGTATCAGATGGCCCTAGCCAGATCGTTATTGCGCAGCCAAAGGCCAGCGTCTGCGCTACTGATAGTCACACTACTAACATCTCGGTTGTTCTTGGAAGCAGCACTACAGTAGTTACCCCACCAGCAATCCTCGGTGTAACTGGTCAGGAAAGCTACACAGCCATCCTAGCCGTAGTAGCGATTACCAGCGGAAGCCTAGCCGGCCTCATGCTTGTAAATCGCAAGCGCTAAACCCCCAGTTTAGCCAATCAGAACAACCCTCGGACATCCGGGGGTTGTTTCTTTATGAGGCAAAAGAGGTATTGACAGTTTATTACGCTTATGATATTATTATCCGACCCTTACAGTTGTTTTGCATCTGTGGCGGTATTGTCAGCATTGATCGATGATTCGTATTTGGTCGCTTGAATCATCGGGAGCTAGTAGCGAACCCACGGCATACCTGAGATATCTCTTGTACCCCTTGGTTCGCGCGTCCAAGGAGTATCATGAACAAATTTATCAACAACCTGCCCGAGTCTATTGGCGGATCTATCGATCCTGTCAACGAGTTCCCTATCGAGCTTCAGCTTGCCGATAAGGTGCTCACTGAAATTAATCGCACAAGTGGTGGCGCAGATGCACACAACCTTGATGCATTTGAGTTGGCAGCTGCAACAGCCTTGGCCAATGTTATAGACATAGAGTCTGCAGATAGTACAGTTACCCGAAATGTTTTTCATATGATTTGTCTTCATATACAAGCACGTGCTGTTCTTGGATATCTCTCGCTCGAAACAATGGATGGCTATATAGCCATGCCTGATGATGTAAATGCACAACTTAAGAAACGGTCTGGTGTAGCTGAGGTGCTAGCAGAATCATTCGTTGCCCTACACGACTTTTTTGCTGACGAAGGACGCAAGTACGAATCAAAACTATGGAGAGGACTGGCTACCAGCTGCATGAAAGATGCCATGCTTGATGAGCGAGCCGAAGCTGCAGCAAAAGGACAGGGCTAATGACTGCAGCAGTAATGGGGCCTGAGCTCTTTCCAGAAGGGTTTAACGAAATACCGTGCTACGGCACGATAGGTGCCCTAACGCCAGAACAAATACAACAACTCCCCGGTATGGCCCTAACTGCAGTGCGTGGGATAGCAATGGCTGCCGACAAAGCCACTGGCGAGGCACGCAAAGAATACGAGAGCACCCATGATGCACTGACAGATTTATACAACCGCCGAGGTCTCATGGAGCGCGGCGAAGAAGCATTGAAACTTAATGCCAACACTGCAGTCATTTTCCTTGATGCGGATAAGTTCAAGCGCGTAAACGATGAGATCGATCACGCTGCTGGCGATCAACTTCTTATCGATATTGCCGAGACTATAAAAGATACTGTCCGCGAGACTGACATTGTTGCCCGTCTGGGGGGTGATGAGTTTGTTATCGTATTGGATACTACTCCACGCCCGGGGTCCGAAGGTGATCTTAGCCCCGAAGAGCGAGTCTCTATTGTGCTTGAGCGCATTCAAATGTCACTCGACCGCAAGCTTACTGGCACCAATATCGAAGGCAAAGGTGTTGGTATTAGTGGTGGCTTTGCGCTATATGACCCAAAGGTTCACAACAACCTTGCTGACCTCATGCAAGAAGCAGATGCGAAGCTGTACGCCAATAAGGCTGCTAGACGCAAGTAAACCATCGCGCAGCGTATGGCCGACACAGTACGCAAGTTGCTGTCCAAACGGGGCTAAATGTAGTTTGCCCTTTACCGACCCATGTTTTCCAATTATGCTTTTATTATATAAGCAGAGGAACCTTCATGGACCCAGACACACAAATCGAACCACAAGCAGATACGCCGGAAGTCCAAACTCCGCCCTCGGGAACTTCACAAGGCATAACTCCTGACGACGAAATAACGCCGCCAGTTACTCCTAACGAGGAGGTTCCGCAGCCAGTTATTACTCCTCCTACACCCTCAAAGAAACGCATCAATCTAAACAAGAAAACACTTCTCATTGGTGGCGCAGTACTACTAGTAATCATGATTGCTATTGGGCTGTTCTTTGTCTTCAAGAAGAAGCCAGCAGCAACCACAACCTCAAACAGTTCATCAACCACAGAAAGCGATACACCAACTCCAGTAAGTGTCGAAGGTTCGACATTCCTGCAATCAGCCAAAAGTGTTGATGATCTTGGTATCATCGCCGACTACAGCTACTTTGGCGGCAGCACATGCGAAGGCGCCAACTACGACCAAAACTGTGTTGCCGTTACAAAACCGAGCGACATCGCATACTACCAAATCGGTACCAGTAAAGATGGCGGCAATATTTATGCCTTTACCTACTCTGCAGGCATCGACTCCGGATCGTTTGTTGTCGTGCAAAACAAGGACAAATCCTACACCATACTAGGCCAGTACGGTCTTGGCTGTCTCTATCCTGGATCTACCATAAACTGCGACAACACACTCAAGGAGCTCAAAAAGACCTTCAAGAGTAACGTATCCGTCGACACAACTACAGTCTTTCCGGAGTTTACCTTCGAAAAAGAAGTAACTGTCAAAGGCCAAAAACTAAAGCTAGTGGGCAGCGGCTACTTCTTACCTAAGGGAACGGCTTCATTTGGAGGCGCGTTCTCAAACGACAAGTCTACGGCTAACAAACTCGATACCGTAAAAGGAAAGACATTCTACGATGTTGTTAGTAAGGACGAGCCAAACTTCACCGTCAATGATTTCTACGCCTCATATAACAGCATATTCGGTGCATCATACAGCCAGAATGGAGAAATCGCTAAGAATGATGGCAAACTGGCATACAACTGGAAGATCGGTGACAAAGATGCTGTACAGTACTTTAGCGCTGGCGCCGGTTGTGGAAGCGCAGCAGGGTTTGTTGTTGCAAAGAACATTAACGACTCCGACCTAGTGCTAGCTGGCACTACGCCAGGAGGCCAGAAATTATACCAACTCCCTACCTCAGCGGCCCTTGCGCAAGAATTGTTCACGACCGACTATAACGGCGGTCCAGATGTGCAAGACGCCGCGCTTAAGAACCTAACGATCCAACAGTTCACCGACAAACATGCCTATTTCTTAGTTCGTAATGGCATGGATCAGTTGATGGTCTATCAGCGATCCGATCTATTCATTCGTGGTGGCTGCGGCAAGCCAGTTGTTTACCTCTACCCAACAAAAAATACCAATGTAGACGTCTCTGTTGGTGCCGATGTACGAATCTCCGAGCCAACCTACCCAAGTGGTGGCTGGCAAGACGTACTGGCTGCGCCAAGTGGCAAACTCACATACAAGGGTAAAGCATACGATTCGCTCTATTGGGAAGGTTACGGCTATGGCCTATACCCAGCTATCACTTCTGGCTCAGTAGTTGCCAAGAAAGATGCTGTCAGCACTATTCGCAGCCAACTAAAGCAGCAGGGCCTAAATAACACAGAGATAGACGACTTTATGGAATTCTGGCAGCCACGGCTTCCAAACACTCCATACGTACGCTTATCTTGGCTGAGTACCGCGCAGCTTAATACACTTGCGCCACTCAATGTCACACCAAAACCACAAACTGTTATCCGAGTCTTCCTTGACTTCGAAGGTCTTGATCAGCCAATCACATTGCCACAACAAACACTTGCTACACCAAAGCGTCAGGGCTTTACTGTAGTTGAATGGGGTGGCCTACTCCGAGACGGACTAAGCCTGTAGCTTTCTGTTAGCTAAATAATCCGCGCTTGCCGGATGTAGTTTTGAATTGCTCGAGTAGCTCTTGTTGAACTCGTGTCAGTTTAGTTGGAGTTTCTACGACAACAGTCACAATATGTGCGCCACGACCACTGCCGCGAAGGTGATGCACGCCATGTCCAGATAACTTAAAGTCGCTGCCACTTTGTGTGCCGGCAGGAATCTTGATACGAATCGGACCATCGACAGTGTCGACATCTATCTCGGTTCCGAGCGCCGCATCTACCATCGGTACGCGTTCTTCGCTCAAGATCAGGTCGCCTTCACGAGTAAAGCGTTTGTGTGGCTTAACGCGAATATGCACGTACATGTCGCCTTTAGGGCCGTTGGCTACCGCTTCGCCATGTTCGCGCAAACGAATGGTTGCTCCATCATCAATACCAGCTGGGATCTTTATCGTAATATCTTGGCTCTTACGCTGCGTACCTTTGCCATGACAAACAGTACATTCCTTTTCGGGGACCTTGCCAGTGCCTTTGCAAGTATTACAAATACTAGCTTGCTGGATGTTGCCAAATACCGTTTGCGTAACACGCATAACCTGCCCACTACCCTTACAGGTACCACAGGTCTTGAGTTCGTGACCGGGTTCGGCAGTTGTACCCTTGCAGTGTTCGCAAGTATCTTCCATATTCACATGGAGTTGATGTTCTTTACCAAATACTGATTCTTCGAATGTTAGATCTACATTGGTTTCTACATCACGACCACGCTTAGACTGTTGCTGCTGACCGCCAAAGCCACCACCAAAGAAACTACCAAAAATATCGCCCAGACCAAGATCGCCAAAGTCGAAGTTGCCAGTTTGCCCACCGTAGCCACCACCAAATGGGTTGCCGCCTGGGCCATCACTAGCTGCGCTTGTACCAACGCCTGCATGACCAAACTGGTCGTATCGCTGACGTTTACGTTCGTCTTTGAGGACTTCGTAGGCTTCGTTTACTTCCTTGAACTTGTTCTCGTCTCCACCCTCTTTGTCTGGATGGAATTCGATGGCTTTCTTACGAAAAGCCTTCTTGATCTCGTCGTCGGAGGCACTTTTGCCGATACCTAATACTTCGTAGTAATCTCTCTTACTCATTGGATATATTTTAGCACTTGACCCTCCCGAGTGCCAGTTTTGTTTACCTTCGGAATGGGAACATAACAGACAACATCTGTGCTGTTTGTTCCCAGTTGCGTGGCTGCCGCTGACCTTCTATGTCAACCGGCAAGCCCAGCCCTTCGTCGACACTACGCCATGATTCGTACCAATCTACTGCGCCATCAATTACAAACTGCAGAGTCTTGGTGATCGCCTGTTCGGCGGTACCGACAGGTGGACGATCATCGGGATCTAGCCGACTAAAGTCTGGGCTGAGTTCTGCCAATGTCTATTCTTTCTCGTCGACAACTTCGCCTTCTACAGCGTCGTCTTTGTCTGACTTCTTTGCATCCTTAGAATCGTCACCTTCAGCGGATTCTTCCTTGGCAGCCTCTTCGTACATCTTGGCTCCGATAGGCATGATCGCATCGGTTAAATCTTTGGCTGCTTTTTCGAGACCGTCTTTATCGGCTTTTTCGTCGGACGCAACCTTCTTGGCCTCTTCGACAGCTTCGTCAATCTTTTTGGCATCATCTTCGGAGATCTTGTCTTTGTTATCAGACTTCATCTTTTCGGCCTGGTAGATCGCACCGTCTAGCTGGTTGCGAACTTCGATAGTCTCACGCTTTTGCTTGTCTTCTTCTGCATGAGCTTCGGCTTCTTTGGCCATCTTCTCAACTTCGTCTTTAGAAAGACCGCTTGAACCCTGGATAGTAATGCTCTGCTCTTTACCACTGCCCTTGTCTTTGGCAGTTACGTTAAGGATACCGTTGGCATCGAGGTTAAAGGTAACTTCGACCTGTGGTACGCCGCGAGGTGCTGGTGGAATACCGTCGAGCACAAAGCGTCCAAGACTCTTGTTGTCGGCAACAAACTCGCGTTCGCCCTGTACTACATGAATCTCTACCTGATTCTGGTTATCAGCTGCTGTACTGAATACTTCACTCTTGCTTGAAGGAATAGTGGTATTTCGCTCGATAAGCTTGGTCGCTACGCCGCCAAGCGTTTCAATGCCAAGCGATAGAGGAGTTACGTCTAGTAGAAGCACGTCTTTAACGTCGCCCTGCAACACGCCACCCTGGATAGCTGCACCTATTGCCACAACTTCGTCTGGGTTAACACCTTGCATTGGATCTTTACCAAAGATCTTTTTCACCTTCTCAACTACGGCTGGCATGCGAGTCATACCCCCAACCAAAACTACAGCATCAATGTCACTAGCCTTAAGCTTGGCGTCTTTAAGCGCTTTTTCGCATGGGGTTGCAGTGTTGTCGATAAGATCGCCAACCAAACTTTCAAGCTTTGCACGTGATAGCTTGTATTCGAAGTGCTTTGGACCATCTGCGTCAGCAGTAAGGAATGGTAGATTGATATCTACTTCGTTAGTAGTAGACAGCTCAATCTTGGCTTTTTCGGCTTCATCTCGAAGGCGCTGCATAGCTGCCTTGTCTTCAGTCACATCTACGCCACTATCTTTCTTGAACTCACCAACCAAGTGGTTAACGATAACGCGGTCGAAGTCGGCACCACCAAGGTGCGTGTCACCATTGGTACTCTTTACTTCAAATACACCGTCGCCAAGTTCCAAGATAGATACATCGAAGGTACCACCACCAAGGTCGAACACAGCAATCTTTTCGTCTTGTTTGCTAGCCTTGTCTAGTCCATAGGCAAGTGCAGCAGCAGTCGGTTCGTTAATAATACGCTTTACTTCTAGTCCAGCGATTTTACCAGCGTCTTTAGTCGCCTGACGTTGACTATCATCGAAGTAAGCAGGAACAGTGATAACTGCTTCGGTAACTTTTTCGTTAAGGAACTTCTCGGCGTCAGCCTTTAGTTTGCTCAGCACCATTGCGCTGAT
>CAZTPC010000014.1:0-26193 GCA_964615565.1 uncultured Candidatus Saccharibacteria bacterium | reverse complement strand
ATTCGAAAAAGTGCATTAGGCTCTGACGGATCCGTCGTGACAGATTGCGAAGGGCAGCAATATTACGCCGTTCGGGTGTTTGTTTTAAGTACAGCTTTGATTCTGGTGTTCGTGCGGCACGTAAACTTTCTAGCTCAAGATCTTCTAACTGCGAGAATCGCTCGGAGTCTATACCACGACGGCTAGAGACAATAAGCGCCAGCTCGTTAAGCAAGCCCTGTCGTAGTTGGCTGTCTTGGATATCCTCGCCAGGGAAGTCTAGAATATCTTGCACCAAAGAACGGATATTTACATCGCTAATAAATCGACGTCGGAGTCGTACAAGTTCTTTCTCGAAACCAAGAAGCGTCAGACCTTCTACTGTCCTAGTAAACCCATCAACCTCAGCTTGGTATACGTCGAAGTACTCAACGCCATCAATGGCTTTCCGAACAGCAATATCCTTAGTACTTCGGAGCAACTCCTCAAGGTCGCTTGGTTCTAGATTAAGCTGCTGATATCGCTCGGCAAATGTTTGTAAGATCTCGCTCTGGTATGCGTCAAATGCTACAGCAAACAATAATTGCTTAGAGGGCTTGCCTCGAAGTTCATTAACTACTTTCTCGGCTGCCTTCAGTTGATCGGCGATCATATCATAGTCTGGCTGGTCACGGCTTAACTCTTGATAAACTTTAGCTGTCGTCCGATCTCGAACGAGCAAACATGTTTCTCGGCGCAGCTCTTTGGCAAGCCGACGATCGTCGTCGTTCAAAGGCTTGAAGCCATCTACAATTTGCAGAGCCAAGTCTTCGTCAAAGCTATCACGAACTGTTCGCCAAAAACGACTACGTAATGCCAATTGTCGTGCAATCCGGACGTATTCAGTAATTGTCTTTTGTGATGCACTTACTGATTCTTGGTCCATAAGGTCGGCGACATTTGCACCTTTTGCAGCCAGGAGTTCAAGCACGCGAACTTCGTCTCCATCTTCAAACAACGAAACAATCAAGCTATCGACTTCTGGATCGCAGACTTTATAGCGAAGGTCTAGCAGTCTTTGCGCATCTTGTAATACCGGACTATTTTCGGCAAGTCCGGCCTCATCCGCTAGGATGTCCGCCGTCATGTCTGGCATCATAATCTGAGACACCAACGTATCTACTAATGCTGCATTATACTTTTCTTGTCGTTCAAGGCTGGCCTCGAACAATATCCGTACTGCAGTTTGTTGATTATCGGTTATGTCGCCACGGTTCTCGGCAATCGCGCCGCTGCCCACATCTTCACGGCCCTCGATTGTGCCGTCAGCCATACGTGTAGCCACCAAACCATCAACACGAGCATAACCACCACTGTTAGCAAAACGCGCATCGAGCTCGTCGGCGCTAAATGTGTCGTTGCAGGCATCCTCGATAAAAGAACTGGTCGTTGCGAGCGTTCGGCGACAATCCATTGTTTGTTCTAACTTTGCTGCAACAAAACGCAGCAACTCTTGTTGGTCATCCGTAATAACTGCACGTCGCTCGCTAATAGCCCTATTATCGGGACTCTTCGACGCACCAACCGTATCGTCGGCAAGACGACAAGCAATGTCGCCGTCGATTCGAGCGTACCCACCAAAACATGCAAAACGTGCTTCTAACTCATCAAGTCTAACTGCGCCATCAATAATATCGTCCAGATATGACGCGGTATTAGAAAGAGACAGGCTAGAGGTTTCGTTGGTACGAACTTTCTCGTTAACTTTAGTGACCGATTCCTGACTGGCCGCACCAATTTTACGGTCTTCCTCTAGTGCGCCAGTGTTTGCGTCTTCACGACCTTCGATCGTACCATCGGCCATTACCGTAGCTATAAGCCCATCGACACGCGCATAACCACCTTGCGCAGCAAAACGAGCCTTCAGTTCATCGGGGCTAAAAGCACCAATAGATGCATCACGGATATAACTTACATAATCCGGATCTGCTGATGGTAATACTGGAATAGTTAATACTTCTTTAGCCATAACACAACTCTACTAATACGAATATGTACACTAAGACCGCTTGGTCTTATCGATGGTTCGGATGTCTAAGTGCTCGATAGCCCGAGCAGAGACACCGCTAATAACAACATCTTGCACTGGGTACAGCGCACTCTTGATCTTGTCGTCTGTCGTATCAACATCGTACCAAAGCGGAACATCTGCAAATAGGGCAGGAGCCAGAGAAATATCTTGGCCATTCTTTTCCTGGCGACCGATTGCAATAATCGTTCCACTCAAGATTCGCGCAAACGTTTCGTGTCGACCAACATTCTGGCTAAAGAATGAGTCCCCATTAACCACGAACTTGCCATTGCCAACGCTCGACAACGTAAGCTTTCGTTGGTAAAAGGCGGTCGACTTAGTAACATTTCGGTTACCATTGCCATTTGGATTTGGCTCTGTAAACTCGTATTCACCAAGGTCTTCTATCTCGCCCAAGTAAATCTCGACAGTAGTGTCTTTCTCGATCCCACGAACATCAATTCCGTCGCCACGAGTGAAAGCATCGTTGAGTTCTCGTGCGGTTGCTTCTCGACGTAACTCTTCTTTCATAGCGTCTGCTCGTTTGCGAACAAGAGTCTCAAGTTCTTTATCGTTGATTGCTGCACGAACTTCGTCGTCGGTCATGCTTTCTACTTCACGCTCCAACTGAGCTACCCTCTGTTCACGGTATCGTGCAATATCATCACTAGCTTCTAGGCGTTGTCGAATACGCGCTCGAATTACTGGCTCTTGTGACACGACACTTCTTGCGATATCCGCACGCAACTCTTCGTCGACCGGGCCTTCAAGCTCAGCCCGTTTCTGGCGAAGAAGACTATCCCGGTACTCACGAAGTTCTTCGCTATCTTTTAGCGCTTCTTTCAACTCTGCACGTATTCTGGCGCGAGATTCAGGAGTGTCCAACTCTTCGTCGACGCCAGCCTCAAGTTCTGCTGTTACATCCTCACGTTCTTCGTCTTCAATTGTTGCTCGTCGTATCTCACGAAGTCGTGCGATTTCTTCGCTGCCGTCAACATCGGTGACAATTTCTGCACGAATCTCTGCTCGTCTTTCAGGATCGGCAAACTCAGCGTCCACTCTGTCTCGTGCCTCATCTTCGACTCCAGGTCGCAGTTCATCTTCAACTCGTGCTCGTGCTTCACGTTCAAAACGCGTGATCGTGCCATCTTGCTCTAGTTCTTTACTAATTCTCTCGCGTATTCCAGGGCCTTCTGTTTCCCGTACGCGAGCAACTATTTCGTCGGCAGCTTCAGACTCTAGTCTTCGTCGTTCTGCTCGAACCAACCGAGCGCGCTCATCATCTACTACACTAGCTGTCGCTTGTTCTAATGCTTCGCTATCGACAGCGCCACTATCTATTAATCTTTCTACTTCTAGGCTAGCTGCTCCGGCGATAGTTCCGGTCAGCGTCGCCGCATCAAGCCTTCGCCGTAGTTCGGCAAGCTGTGACTCTAATGATAATTTGTCACCCTCGAGAGTCGCGTTTGTGCGCTCTAGATCCACATTTCTTGCTAATACTTCTGATTTTCTTGGTCCCATGTAACTTACATTATAGTACTAAGCCATAAGGTTTTCAATATGTCTACTTAGTAACATTGTGATTATTTCACAACAACATAAGCATCTATTATTATACTGTTGCGTGTTTGGCAATATTATAGTATTATTCGGCTCAGTTATGGTGTGGTTAACTAAGATTTTATTGGTGGAATAATGAAGTTACTGGTAATAGACGATGACAACCGTTTTACCAGAAGCCTGTATTATTTATTTTCAAAATCTTATACCGTCCACATCGCTCCTCATGCTCAAAATGCTCTCGAAAAGCTACAAAACAATAAGTACAATTTGATCATTCTCGATCTTGGGCTACCCGACATGCACGGCAGTAAAGTGTATAGACAGATTCGACAAATTGATACCGAGGTTCCGGTAGTTGTACTCAGTGGACAAACCAATATTGATAAGAAGATTACTTTGCTTCACGACGGCATAAGTGATTACCTTACAAAACCAATACACGCTGAGGAGTTAGAAGCACGAGTACGCCTACAGCTGCAAGGCCGTAAATCTAGTATTCCACGTCGGCACTTAACTGTCGGCGACCTTGTGGTCGATACATTTAGCCGTATGGCCTTCCGGTCGGGGAGGCCAATTTTTTTGAGAGCCAAGGAATATGCACTTCTGGAGTGTTTGCTACTTAATGTAAATCAAAAGGTGAGGACTGAGTTACTAATCGATTACATATGGGATGGCGAGCAGGCATCCGCCAACGCCCTGCAAGCGCAGGTTACTAACTTACGTCGCAAAGTCGAGTCCTCTAGCACTGAGAAAATGATTCATACCGTTCATGCCTACGGGTACAGCCTAGTCGAGCCAAGTATGGAGCTTCATGATGCGTAGCATAAACTTCTTCGCCACACGACGAAAGTCACGTAAACAGCTACCAGCCAACTCGGATTTTGGGACGCTTGGCCTCAATCTTGTTCATGATCTATCGAGCTCTATTACTTCATTACTGCTTGATATTGAACGTCTGCGACTAGACAGTCAGGCTATCGAGCGAGCCATCCAAACTGCTCGTGAACAGGTTACAGGCCAGGAAACAGGTCGAGTGAATATTGGATCAGAATTGCGGCGTTGCGTGCACGACTTTTCTGGACGATGCGAAGAGAGAGGGATTCAACTCTCAGTATTAATTCGAGAGGAGTGCTCAGTTATTGGGAGCGCCGCCAAACTACAAGTCGTTCTAAACAACCTAGTGCGCAACGCGATTGATGCGGTAGGAGGCAATAACGAGGCATGGGTACAGTTACGACTCAATATGACTACAAAACATATTATCATCGAGGTTGCTGACAATGGTCAGGGGATCTCTGAACGTCAAAAAGCTCAACTTTTCAACTTAGGTAAAAGTACTAAATCAGAAGGGCACCTAGGGGTCGGACTAGTGCTCGTTCAAAGGATAATCGAACGAGATTTCAATGGGGCTGTCCGCGTCACATCAACTACAACGGGAACGTGTTTTCAGCTTGCGCTAGCAAGATAGTCGGCACAGCTTGGCAACTGATCAAAAGAACCTTGTTGTTCTACTAGCCACTTTTGGCGAGCATAGACTAGCAATTTACCACCACGAACTGCAATCTGCAGATTTGGCGCAGCGGATAGATTGAGGTGATCTTCGGTAGTTTCGATGCCAGCGAACGCTTCATCTACCTTTCCAGGTTCGGTAACCTTGATAGTTTCTGTGCAAACTACAGTTACTGTATCGCCCGGCTGCGAGTCATCTGGACCGTCAAACTTTTCGTATGGCCAGCTAGCAGTAACGGACCCATCAGGAAGTGTACGGTCAGGTTTATTGAGCACAGGATTAGTTTCGCTCGTTCCACCCACTGCAGGCCTGACAGGCAAGAAGCAAGGCCTGTAGCCGGGGAATGATCCATCGCTTGTAGGCTGGCATAGGGTAGGGTCTGAGTTAACACCATTGAAGTTGATAGTTGCCGTAACGCTTTCAGTAGTTACACCCGCAGATGCGTCCGATTCTCCCACAGTACTAGCGTCTTTAGAACAGCCAGCTATTGCTACACTCGCCGCTAGGCCAAAGGCAAGTACGGTATGTCGCAGACTAAGTTCTGGCGTTGATAATCGTCTCATTAACCATATTATATACTACTTTTTACCTTACTACTAATACCTTCTTTGGTGTATATATTTCAACAAATAAAGCGTTAGCATTATACTGATACCTAATGAAACAAAAGAAAGTTAAGGTTCTGGTCCTCGGTGGTGGGTTCGCGGGCGTAAAAACCGTTAGAAAACTATATAAGAACCCAAAATTAGATATCACCCTTATTACCGACCAAGAAACCTTTCGATATGGCGCAACCATCTGGAGAGCAGCAATTGGTCATCTGCGAGAGGCATCGTATATGCCAGTTGCGAGCTTAATACCCATAAAACCAAATGTGCATCTTGTCTACGACAAAGCTACCACTATTGATCGATCCGCAAAATCAGTAACTACCGAAAGCGGTAAAACCTATACATATGATTACTGTGTTATTGGTCTTGGTGTTGTAACCAGCTATTTTGGAATCAAGGGGCTCGATAAGTATTCATACAGTGTTAAGTCGAGCAAGGAATTCGACGAATTCCGACATCACCTCCATCAAGAACTTGTTGATGAACACGCTTTAGATAAAAATTATGTAGTAGTTGGTGCTGGGCCTACAGGAGTAGAACTAGCAGCAGCACTTCGAGGATACCTAAAAGGCGTCGCCAAGCATCACAAACTATCAAGGACATCTGTAAACATGCAGTTGGTAGAAGCTGCACCTCGAGTACTACCAATGCTAACTCCGAAAGCCTCTAAATTAACTCTCAAGCGCCTGCGATCGCTAGGGGTTTCCGTGCATACTCATACGGCAGTAAAGGGCGAAACGGCAACAACCTTAATGGTCGATAATAAACCAGTACCCACCCATACCGTAATCTGGACAGCAGGTGTAACTTGTAGCCCGTTCTATTCAGCAAATGCTAGTCAGTTTACTCTCAACGAGAAAAAGCGCGTCGTAGTAGATGGTAATTTGCGTGTAGATTCATCCACTTTTGTAGTTGGCGATAATGCCGCCACGCCATTCAGCGGATTAGCCTTAACTGCACTGCACAACGCATCTTATGTAGCTGATGTAATTAATAAAGAACTACGCGGTAGTAACGTAAGACCTTATAAACCGCTTAAACCGGTAACGATCATCCCAGTCGGCGAAGACTGGTCTATATTCCAATGGCGTAACCTAGTAATTAGCGGGAAGCTTGCATCATACCTCCGAACCATCTATGACTTTATTGGCTACGCCGAAGTGATGGGCATACGCCCAGCAGCTAACATTTGGCTTAGGCGAAATCAGACCCACGAAGATTGCGCATTCTGCCAACCTCCGGCCAAGAACGTACAAACATAAAACTCCTCTCCTGGACCGATAATCCCTGTACAATATAAGCAATGGGGTTATTTGAGGAATCGTACAAGCAGCTGAACGATGCGCAGCGCGAAGCCGTTGACACTATCGACGGTCCTGTTCTAGTTGTTGCCGGTCCTGGGACAGGGAAGACCCAGTTGCTCAGTATGCGAGTGGCTAACATTCTGCGAAAGACGGATACTGATGCCTCGAATATCTTATGTCTAACGTTCACCAATAAAGCCGCCCTCAACATGCGGGAACGACTTATGCGCCTAGCCGGCAATGAAGCTCAACATGTAATGGTTAAGACATTCCATAGTTTTGCTGCCGAAATAATGAACATGTATCCTGATTATTTCTGGAATGGAGCCAGGCTGAGCACAGCGCCAGACACGACCCAATTGGATATTATCAGAACTATCCTTAGTGGACTGCCGCTTAGTAACCCACTGGCCTTAAAGTTTGCCGGTCGCTTTACGGCAGATCAAGGGGTGAAGGAAGGGCTTAAGTATGTCAAGGAGGCCGGCCTAACGCCAGAAAAACTACATGCTCTTACGACAGCAAACTTGGCTTATATCGAGACAATTGAACCACAACTTGTAGATATTCTATCTGCACCGCTAAGCGCTAAAAAACTACCCACATTAGTCGAGCAAGTTACACAATTGCCGTCGCAAGGTATCAGTAACAACCTGCAGCCACTCCAAGATCTTCGCGACGTGATTGTCGACAGCTTGTCGTTTGCCGTTGAACAGGACGCCGAAACTGGAAAGACAAAGAATACTGGAAAATGGAAGCAACGCTGGGTACAAAGTGTCGAAGGCAAAAAGAGCATGAGTAAAGAACGCGAACGCAACCTTTGGTGGCAATCACTAGCTGGCGTGTACCAAAGCTACCGCGAACAACTGCATGCTCGGGGCTATTACGATTACTCCGATATGATCGTAGAAGTCATTGCGCAACTACAAAAACATCCAGATATGTTGGCGGATGCAAGGGAACGATTTAACTATATTTTGGTTGATGAGTTTCAGGACACCAATGCTGCGCAGCTACAACTCGCAAACCTTGTTGCAGGCGAAGGAGAAGCAAGTCCCAACATCATGGCTGTCGGTGATGATGATCAGTCAATCTATAAGTTCAACGGTGCCGAGCTAAATAACATGCTCAGTTTCCGTCATAGTTATGACAATACAAAGTTAATAGTACTCACTGATAACTACCGATCTAGCCAGGCCATACTCGATGCTAGTACTGCAATCATTGAGCAAGTTCAAGATCGTCTCACTACCCGCGTACCAGATCTTTCGAAAGTACTTGTGGCCAAGAATCCACCTAGCTCGCCGAGCAGCATCGATCATGCATCGTATGACACAGAAGAGCTGGAGCTGAGCGAGCTGGCACGCAAGATCGCTAGTGAGCGTAATGAATCAGGCGAGACGGTTGCTGTTTTGGCGCGTAATCACGAAAGCCTCAAACGTATCGCGGCCTTACTCACCAACCTAGATGTTCCTGTTAGTTACGAACAACAAAACAATATTCTGGAACATCCCGCAGTCCAGCAAATCTACATGTTGTGCCAATTAATCGTTGCTGTTCAGAACGGTGAAAAATACTTAGTAAACCTGTTACTCTCTAGAATCTTACCTGGCAAGATGTGGGGTATCGACCCTACAATGCTCTGGAAGTTAGCACTGGATAGTAACAAAAACAGCAACTGGCTAGATAACTGTTTGGCGTCCAAAGATCAAAAGCTACAGGATGTTGCTGAATGGGTACTATGGCTTGCCAAAGAGGCTAACGAAGAGCCTCTACTGGCAGTCATTGAGTACATCATCGGGCTGAGAACAGGCGAACATCTCACCAGTCCTATCCGCGAACATTATCTAGCGGAGCTTTCTAAAAAGACTGTAGATACAGAGTACCTCAGAGCGCTGTCTGCAATTCGACTATTACTATCGCTATCGTCTGATTTCTCTGCGGGTAGCACGGCCAGTCTGCAAGACTTTGTCGAATTTATCCGTGTCTCAAACGAGGGCGGCGAAGTTATTGCCGACGAATCAGTGTTTGTATCAGGGGACAACCCGGTGCATCTTTTGACTGTACATAAAGCAAAGGGTCTGGAGTTTGATGTAATCCACATTGTAAACGCAATCGACACCAGCTGGCGACCGTCTAGCGCCGGTCGCAAATGCCCAGCCAACCTACCACTCCAGCCAGCAGGCGATGATCAAGACGACTACACACGACTCATGTATGTTGCTGCGACACGTGCGAAACGTGACCTACATGTCCATAGCTACAAACAAGACATTCAGGGTAAGGATGTCCTTGCCGTTCCTATGTTGTCGGACGTAGTTACTGCACATGATGTACATTCCAAACTTGATCCAATTGTTGTTCTCGAAGAACATTTGCAGTGGCCAAGGCTCAACGACGCTGATCAAAAACGCAACCTTCAACCCCGGCTTGATGGGTTTGAGTTAAGCGCCTCATCGCTACTTGATTTTCTCGATCTCAGTAGTGGCGGCCCAGACACATTCCTTGAACGCCACTTGTTGCGATTACCATCTACTAAAAGTACTAACCTATCGTTTGGTACGGCCATGCATAGCGCATTGGAGTATGCGCAGATTGCCATGAACGGTACTGGCCTTAAGACCGAGACGGTTATCAAAGTTTTTCGTGACGCATTACATGACCAACAGTTAACGACGAATGAGGAGACACGCTTTGCAGAGCATGGCGAAGAAATCCTGACAAAGCTATTTGCTAGTGAAACATTTTGGCTAGGGAAGGGTGATCTTCCAGAGCAAGAGCTCAGTGGGGTAGCCTTACATGAAGCGCGCCTAAAAGGCAAGATCGACCGTATTCATCAATCAAAAGATGACTTAGTGATCATTGACTACAAGACCGGCAAACCGCTTTCGAGCTTCACAACGCGCGATCAGACAAAAGCCATTACAGCATGGAAACAACGCACGCAGCTAACGTTCTATGCGCTACTCATACGGCAAAGTAGGCGATTCTCAGTAAAGAATATCTCAGGTCAGATTTGGTATCTAGAAGCGGCTAGCCCTAAAGAACTAGTCCGCGAGTACGTACCATCCAGTGAAGATATTCAGTCATTAGAAAGATTAATCAGTGTTGTGTGGAATAAAGTTACAAGCCTTAACCTGCCAGATGTTTCTAACTACGGCTCAGACTATTCTGCTATCCAAAACTTTATCGCCGACCTACTTGACGAAGCAATATAAAAACTCTCGGCCGTAATGACCGAGAGTTTTATGTGCGAACTGCGTTATTGTTACTTGCGCTTCTTTGCTGCAGGCTTCTTAGCGACAGTCTTTTTCTTTGCAACTGTTGTTTTAGCCTTAACAGAAGTAGTACGAGACTTGGCGGAACTTCTAGACAAGCCTGGCTTCTGGCCGAATCCTGCTGACTTGAAAGTAAATGAAACATCATCTGCGAAGATTAATGCATACAAGTTCATACCTACAACCGAACCGATGATTGGACCTGTAGCGTATGCCCAGTTCCACGATTGAAGACCCAAGGCAACAGCTGGGTTAAGCACACCGTTTGATGCAAGTGAAGCAACCAAGATGCCAATTGTTAGTGATGCACCAACCGTAAAGGCTAGCTTTGTACCTTCGTAATTTTGGTACACCGCTGCGGCTACACCAAAACCAAAGATCAAGGCCCCAATTGCTTCGGCAATGAGTACCTTTACTTCAAACTTGTTAGCGATACTTTGAATGTCGCTTCCTAGGAAGTAGTTGATAAGCATCCATGCCGCAAAACCACCGAGCATCTGTGCTGCGATGTATGCAATTGCTGGCAAAGTTTTTATTTTTCGTACGCTCCAAAGACCAAGCGTAATTGCTGGGTTAACATGCGCACCTGATACTGAACCAATGGTATGTACCAAAAGTCCAAGTGTTAAACCGGCTGCCAAACCGCCAAAGAGCGGAAAGGTAGTCCTGGCTACCATTGAGTAAACCGCAGTAACCAAAACTGCGACACCCATAAATTCAGCCACCACCATGGCGACCTTTTTCCTGCTAAACATAGAACCCTCCTTAAGAATAACTTCTGCATAAACAATAATAGGTTTAGGCGGAAAATACAAATACTGTGCGTGGTAGTATTTACTACTCTAATGCTTAACTGTCACACTGCTTACAGAAACGTACAACTGGAAATCTCTAAATTGCATACCGGAA
This sequence comes from uncultured Candidatus Saccharibacteria bacterium, assembly GCA_964615565.1. Taxonomy (GTDB): domain Bacteria; phylum Patescibacteriota; class Saccharimonadia; order Saccharimonadales; family AWTP1-31; genus CAZTPC01. Next base: position 14,992 of record CAZTPC010000014.1, on the reverse strand, counting down.
AACTAGGAAGCCACAGGTGCCCTATATATGTTTAGTTTCTTTTTCTACGGCGTAAACTTGCGACTTGCAAACGAACTGCTTGGCGGTCGATTAGTTTCTGTGCATGATCAAGTGACATGCGATCTTTTGCCTCGCTTCGTAGACTCTGAGCGTGTTCGAACGCTTTCTGTGCTTCAGCTTCGTTGATTTCATCTTCTCGGTCAGCTTCGTCTACAAGGACACGAACAATATTATCCGCGATTTCGATCACTCCACCATTAGCAGCAAAGTAGTCCATTCGTTCGTCTGGCTCATTCATTTTATGGCGCACGCTAATGATGCCTGGCTCAGCAATTGTGACCAACGGCATATGATGCTCGAACACGGCGATGTAACCATCAGTAGTCGGCAGAATCACTTCGTAGACCTGCTCACCAAACTTGGTGCCATCTAATGTTACGAGTTCAAACGTAATCACGTTTATTTAACCTCACTAATTTTGCCCTTCATATAGAAGGCGCTTTCTGGCTTATCATCATGCTTGCCGTCAAGAATTTCGCGAACACCAGCAACAGTATCTTTTAGAGGAACATACGTTCCTGGGATGCCGCTAAACACTTCGGCAACGTTGAATGGCTGCGTTAGGAAACGCTGTAAACGACGAGCGCGGTTAACGGTTTGCTTGTCGGCATCACTTAGTTCTTCCATACCTAGGATAGCGATGATGTCTTGGAGGTCATTGTAGCGCTGCAAGATCTGCTGCACTTCACGAGCAGCATTGTAGTGTTCTTCGCCAACAATTTCTGGGTCGAGGATAGTAGAGCCAGAAGTTAGCGGATCAACAGCAGGATACAAACCAAGCTCGGTTAGGGCTCGGTTGAGAGTAATCGTTGAGTCAAGGTGGCCAAAGGTCGTAGCTGGAGCAGGGTCAGTAAGGTCGTCAGCAGGCACGTATACAGCTTGTACAGAAGTAATAGAGCCAGTTTTTGTAGAAGTAATACGTTCTTGCAAACCACCCATTTCTTGGGCGAGGTTTGGCTGATAACCTACAGCTGATGGCAGGCGACCAAGCAGCGCAGATACCTCGGCGCCAGCCTGAGTAAATCGGAAGATGTTGTCGACGAATAGCAGTACGTCTTGTCCACCATCACGGAAACCCTCGGCGATTGTTAGGCCACTGAGGCCAACACGCAGACGAGCTCCAGGCGGCTCGTTCATCTGACCAAAAACTAGGGAAGTCTTGTCTAGCACGCCAGACTCTTCCATTTCGTAGTATAGGTCGTTACCTTCACGGGTACGCTCACCAACACCAGCGAATACCGATGTACCACCATGTTCCTTGGCGATGTTGTTAATAAGCTCTTGAATAAGCACGGTTTTACCCACACCAGCACCACCGAATAGACCAACCTTACCACCTTTTGTTACAGGACAGATAAGGTCAATCACTTTGATGCCAGTCTCTAGGACTTCGGTTGTACCAGACTGTTCTTCGAGAGTTGGAGGAGTACGGTGAATCGGTGCGCGCTTTTTGAACTCGCCCTTTTTGCCATCGATTGGCTCACCAAGCACGTTGAACATGCGACCCATAGTTTCTTTACCGACTGGCACACTAATTGGTGCCCCTGTATCGGTAACAGCCGTACCACGCTTTAGACCGTCGGTGCTTCCAAGTGAGATAGTTCGCACGCTGCTTTCGCTAAGATGTTGTGCAACTTCAAAGATTAACTTTTTGCCATTACTTTCAACTTCGATTGCGTTGTAGATCGCCGGAAGATGACCTTCCGTAAATTCCATGTCCACCACCACACCAACTACTTGGCTGATGGTTCCTTTTGCCCGCTCAGCGCCGGCTTTTTTATTCAATTCTGCTACTGCCATATTACTCCTTAATTTCGCCTGGGTTTCTTTCAAAAATTGCCTTACTCGCTAACGCTGCATCATCGTTAAACTGCGCCGGTGACATATGCGGTACATGAATACGCTCAGTCACATCCGAAACTGCATCGAGCACACGTTCGCCTAAGCCACGAAGCCCTCGCCATGTGGCCAAGACTACACGCCGATCAACCATACCATTTCGTAGTTCTTCCCACGAATCCATGGCTGCATCTACGCCGTTAACGTCTGCTTCGTCTGCTCGTGCATTAGCCACCTCCGCCATCAGCTCAGTTGTATTTGGTCGAGGAGGCAAGCTAGCACGCTCTTCAGCCAATCTCTTCCTGAAGTTCCGCACAGTGTCTCGTCCCCAAGACAGCAGGGAATCATCCTGTTCGATTGGGCTTGGGACTGGTCGAGAAGCAATAGGACGTTCGCGACCCGCAAGATCACTAAGCACTTCACTGAGTGTCTCTGGTCGGTCGAATGTTACATGGGTCATTGTATTGCCTCCGCTCCACCGGTTATTTCTGCCAATTCCTGCGTAATTGCTGCTTGTCGAGCAGTGTTAAATGCTAAGGTTAAATCATCTATCAAGTCGCTAGCGTTGTCTGTAGCGTTCTTCATTGCCATCATGCGCATCGATTGTTCGCTAGCAGCAGATTCCATAAATGCCTGGTTGAGTTGTGACTCTATCAAGCGCTCAGTAACTTCTTCAAGTACTACCTTGGCTGACGGTTCAAAGACAGCATGTTCGAGATCTGGTGTTACTGCATCCTCAATATAAGCGGCAGGCAAGAGTCGCTCAACGGTTACTTCTTGGGTAATACTGGTTTTGTAGTCTGTATACGTTACGTCTACGACATCTACTTCGCCTGATACAAACTTATCAACGATGGTCGAAAGGATTGGACGAATATCGTTTGCCGTTGGATGATCAGGAAAATCTTGATAGGCAGCCACGACTTCGACATGTTCGAATCTAACAATAAATCGAGCACCCTGCTTACCGATAATAATTGCTTGGCTTGCGATACCAGCCGCTTTATCTTGCTGCAGCTCGCGAGTAAGAGCTTTAAGAATGTTGCTGTTATATGCTCCAGCCAACCCACGGTTACTGGTAACAATTATATGTAGCCGTGTCTGTACCTTACGTTCCGCGTATAGTGGGTGTTTGGTCACATCAGTTAGCTGCCGTAAACGAGCCAAGATCTGGCGAGCAAGATTGCGATAATCGCGACTCTTGAGTGCATATTCTTGTGCACGGCGCATCTTGCTGGCGCTAACCAGCTCCATAGCCTTGGTGATCTGACGAGTACTCTTAACACTGCCGATGCGCTGTTTCAGTTGTTGTCGACTAGCCACGGGCTACCTCCCCGGTTGCAAGCTGTTCACCAACACTGGTGACTACGAATGCGCAGAACTCAGGCTCTCGCTCAACCCCACTAGCTTGAATCTTTCCTTCGATCCATTCAGCTGTTAATGGGAATGATTTTTCAAAAGTGAATGGTCCGGACATGCCACCAACATGAACATGGGTCTCTACTAAAACTTGACCGTCATCTGAAGTTGCAAAACGGAATACGTCGTCCGAGCCAAGATACATTACATTTGATTCCGTCGAATCGGTCACCAACTGGTCGGCAATAAGATAACCAGCTACATCATCAATGCTGCCACGAGCTAACACTTCGAGCTTCTGGAGAGTATCGTCAAGCATAGAACCGACTGAAACATAAATAGTATCGAGTCGTGCAGCACGAGCTACTAGATCCCGATCATGACCAAGACCGTCGAGCACTTCAGGATCGACACCAATCGCATGAGCGTCTGTCGCCAATTGGTCTCGGCGACCACTCTGATTACCATATCTACTGGCATCTTCTAGTGCAAAAAATTCGCGGTCTCGCTCAGCTCCCATTATTAGTCCTTCAAATCCTTTACGTGACCTTCAGCGATATCGCTCGCTACCTTTAGGATTGTCTCTTTAACAGCGTCGCTAGGCTTATCGCCAGTGCTAAGTTCTTCTACAACTTTTTTGTGCTGGCTTTTAAGTTCTTGTAATAGTGTTGCTTGAGCTTCTTTGATCTTTGCTACTGGGACAACATCAAACGCTCCAGCGGTTGCGGCCATAAGGCTAGCAGTCTGCTCCCAGACACCAAGCGGGCTGTATTGTGATTGCTTAAGAAGCTCAGTTAGGCGTTGGCCACGCTCGATCTTGGCTTTTGTTTCGGCATCAAGATCGCTACCAAACTGTGCAAACGCGGCAAGTTCACGGAACTGCGCAAGATCGAGTCGGAGTGAACCGGCAACTGATTTAACGGCTTTAGTTTGAGCCGAACCACCTACACGAGATACTGACAAACCAACAGATACAGCTGGACGGATACCCTGGTTGAACAGGTTAGTCTCCATGAAGATCTGACCGTCAGTGATTGAGATCACGTTGGTTGGAATGTAGGCACTAATGTCACCAGCTTGTGTTTCGATAATTGGTAGGGCAGTTAAGCTACCGCCACCCATAGCGTCGCTCATTTTCGCTGCACGCTCAAGTAAACGAGAGTGCAAGTAGAAGACATCACCTGGATAAGCTTCGCGTCCTGGTGGACGTCGAAGAAGCAAGGACATCTGTCGGTAAGCAACAGCGTGCTTAGAGAGATCATCATAGGTAATCAGTGCATGCTGACCATTGTCGCGGAAGTATTCACCGATAGCTGCGCCAGCGTAAGGGGCGAGGTACTGCAATGATGCCGGGTCTGAAGCACCGGTAGCTACCACAATTGTCTGATCCATTACGCCTTCGCGCTTGAGACGCTCGATGATACGTGCAACCTTACTAAGCTTCTGACCAACGGCAACATAGATGTTAATAACGCCGGTCTTCTGACGGTATTGGTTAATCATAGTGTCGATGGCGATAGCAGTCTTACCAGTCTGGCGGTCACCAATAATAAGCTCACGCTGACCACGGCCGATTGGCACCATAGCGTCGATAGCCATAAGGCCAGTCATCATAGGTTCGTTGACACTCTTTCGGTCAAGTACACCAGGGGCAGCGTTTTCGATAAGACCCATTTGCTTAGTCTTAATGGGGCCCTTGTCGTCTAGCGGGCGACCAAGTGGGTCAACCACACGGCCAACTAGCTCTGGTCCAACTGGGATTTCCATAACCTTACCAGTAAGCTTTGCGCGCATTCCGGCTTTTACTTGCGTATCTTCACCCATCAACACGGCACCAATTTCGCCTTCTTGTAGGTTGAGTGCAAATGCAGGGACAGCCACGCCGTCACCTTCGATTTCAATCATTTCGTTATAGCCACACTGCTGCAAGCCATAAATCCAAGCGATACCATCACCAATACGGGTAACGATACCGGCACTTTCAATATCTGGGCTGGTTTTGAGTTCGGCAATCGCGGCGCGAATGTCGCTGCTCAAATCCTTAATGTTAATTTCTGCTGCTACTGCCATAAATCTAACTCCTTGTCAGTCGCTGTAATTGCCGGCGCACGGTCAAATCGAGCAGCTGGTCTGCGGTTTCACAACGCACGCCGCCAATTACACTCTTATCTATTGTTTCTTCTATTACTACACTAGACGCCTGATTTTTCTTCTTGAACATCTCGGCTATCTGATTTTTTGACGCATCATTCAGTGGGAAAGCACTTGTAACATGTACGTAGCACACGTCACGGCCTTGCAACTGCAAACGCTGCATCTCTCGAACAATGGTCTTTAATATTCCAACTTGTCGCTCCTCAATAAGGTAAGCGGCAAGTGAACGACCTAGGTCCTTGGATGGGGCACCGCTCTCTAGCTTGCGGAGAAGGGTACGAGCGAGTGTGGTTGCGTTAGCTTTCATACTCGCCCATAGCCTCTTTTTGGCCCTTGACCTTATCTAGAACACGCTCGATAATCGAAGCGTCTTTCTTGGCATCAACTTTTTCGTCAATAATTGCTTCGGTTGCTTCCGAAACGAGTTGTAACATTTCGCCACGCAAACCTTTTCGGGCAGTTTCCATTTCTCGTTCGATGCGAACAGTCGCATCTTTAAGAATTGTGTCAGCCTTCTTGGTTGCAGCCGCTTCGCCCTCTTTGATGATGGCGCTGGCTTCTTTTTGGGCTTGAGTCAGAATATCGTTGGCCTTACTTTGGGCATCGTGATGCATGGCCTTTAGCTCGTCATCGAACTTTTCTTTGGCAGCCTGCATCTCGAGACCTAGGTCAACACCCTTATCGATAGTAATGCGTCGCTTTTCGAGCGTTTCGACAATACCCTTAAGGGCAAACTTCTTCACCAAAAAGAAAAGCAGTAGAAATGTTCCAGCCTGTAAGACGATCGCCTTGGGGTCAACGCCAAGAACGGCAATGCCTTCTTTCTCGGCAGCCTCTGCAGCGAATAATACGAATGCTGGGTTGATCATTTATCTTCTTTCTTCTTGTAAAGCAGAGTACAGACACCGGAATGTCTGTACTCATATATGCCTATTTTACGATGATTGCGCCTAGGAATGCTAGAAGCGCAGTAACCTCGATCATAGCTGCAATAATAACGATCTGGCTTGCAGCCTTACCAGCTTCTGGGTTGCGACCCAAAGCTTTCATGTAGTTAGCGCCGACCATGCCTAGGCCAAGTGCAGCACCCAAGAAAGCAATACCAAGCATGAATGCTTTGGCAGCAGTTGGATTCCATCCACCTCGGTAAACTACTTCTGTAGTCTCGGCGGCGAATCGTGTTAGTTGTGGAACCATTATGTTCTCCCTTATCCCTTGGTACCATAAGTGCCCTGCAAGCAGAACGATCCTATGGATATTGTATTAATGGTTTTTTAATGATGGACGTCGCCCTCTAGGCTGGCCACAACAGGGTCAACCTCATGAGCAACATGTTCGTCATCGTGGCCATGTGAAATAGCCAAGCCTAGGTACGTGGCGCAAAGCACCGTAAATACATAAGCCTGGATACACGCAACCAGGATTTCGAACATCGCAATTGGTAAAATCGTAAACGACTGGAAGTCTTTACCAATGTAGGCAAAGACCGCAATCAAGATTTCACCGACAACGGTGTTCAAAAACAAACGAAGACTCAAACTAATCATACGAGTAAACTCGCCAAACACTTCTAGCAGACCGATAAAGGTGTTGATCGGGTTAAAAGGCTTATCGGTGAAGTAATGCTTTAGGTGGCCCAAGAAGCCCGACTCTTTAATCGATAGGTATTGAACAGTAACAATAGCAACCACCGCCATAGCGATAGTGCCGTTAACATCAGCAGTGAAAGCGCGGAAGAGGGGGAAGGTGCCTTCGTGAGTTGTAGCGTTAATACCTGGACCAACCCATGGCATGATACCCATAATGTTATTAAAGATAATAAACAAGAAGAACACACCAAAGATCGGCGCGTACTTAACGGCTTTCTTGCGACTGCCAAGCGGGCTCTCGATAAGGCCAATCACAAACTCGACTAAGATTTCTACAAATTGAGTAATACCTTTTGCAGATCGGACTCGTACCTTCTTACTACTGAATAATACAATGCCAATAAGGAGCAGGGCGCAAACTGCACCATACAAGGTTGAGTTTGTAATAGTGAATCCACCCAGCTTAAAAATACCTTCTGGGGCGAGGGCAATATGAGGACCATCCTCTGAGGCAAACCTTAAGAGTGCACTTAACATGCAATCTCCTTAGGAAAGCTCTTAGAGACTATCGTCGTCATACGAATGGCGGCGTAAGATACGTACATCGGTGATTGCAGTATAACAATATATCTGGACACCAGGCAAGAGGTGTATACTAGAGTTATGATTACGCTTTACTCATCACCAGCATGTGCATACTGCCATATGGCCCGCGAATACCTGAAGAGCAAGAAGCTCAAGTTCAAAGAATACGATATCAGCGACAACCCTAAAGCCTACCAATGGGTAGCCGACAATGTTGGTCAAATCGCCACTCCTGTACTCGATATCGAAGGTACTATCATCCTTGGCTTCAATCGTCCAAGCATAGACGAAGCCCTCAAAAGCGTCAAAGCTACTGCCTAGACACTACTTGTAGTGTAAGTTATTTACACAACACCACTATTTGTGGTATATTAAGGGCACTAGGAGTTAAGGTATGAGCGCTACACAAGCACCATTATTTTCGCACCCTCATCTTTCTGAGGTCCCAACTACAACCGCAGAACTGTTATTGCCCACATGGCGTTCGGCCCTCGCCACCCCAAATCTACTAATTATCGGCATCGAAGCCAACCAAGGAGACGCCAGCGACGTGCTGCTTGCAACCCTGGGTCAGGCTAGTTTAATTGTCAGTGAAACAGTCCTAGAACAAGTAACCCGCGAACTAGGGGCTGGACAATCCGCAGGGCAGCAAGAGCTAGAAGCCGCAATCGAACGGTCAAGAGTCGCAGCCCATATGATCAACTTAGCGACTCAAAAGTTGGCCTCAAACTTCTACCGACCAAATACAAGTGAAGAAAAATACGCAGACCCAACCGTATTTGATAGGGCGAGCTTTATGAACGTAGTTGCTCGAACTAAACAGTTCAACGATTCAACGCCGATGAGCATTCTTACTCGCCTCGAGAAAGAACGAATCGCCGATATTGCTCCTGGCGAAGTCGCTAGTGCAAAGAGAGTCTTACGACTGATGTATGACGACGCAATTATGCTCCGCCGAGTGGGCGATCTCGGCTCTGTGCCTACTACCAGAAGTGAGTCGTCCGATTCTAGCATTGGCGCTGCGTAAGTCTCTCAAGTAGAATAGCTACATGAGCTTTGAGGATTTTAAGACCAAAGAGTCGGTAGTAATTGTCTACACCGGTGATAGCAAAGGCAAAACAAGTGCCAGTCTTGGCCTAATGGTTCGTGCCCTTGGCAACCGCTGGAATGTAGCTTTCATCCAGTTTATTAAGTATTGGGGCGTAGGTGAACATGTGTTTATTCGAGATATCCAGCCGCTATACAAAGACCAGCTGTACTTCTTTAAGGGAGGTAAAGGATTTTATAAGGCAGGCGACATGAGCCCCCAGCACGTTTCGGAAGAGCAACACAAAGAAGCCGCTCTCGAAACGTATAACCAAGCACTCGAAGCCGTAAGTAGCGGCAATTACGATCTCGTCATCTGCGATGAGCTTAACAACGCTGTACATGATGGACTAATCACCACTATGCAGCTCAAGAAACTATTCAGAGCACGATCGCCAAAGACAAGTCTCTGTCTAACCGGCCGAAACTTTCCAAAAGAATTACTCGATCAAGTAGATATTGCCACCGAGATGAAGAAGATCAAGCATCACTTCGACGACAAGTTCCTAGCCAACCCTGGCATTGACTACTAAGCCGCTGCTCGTACTTTTTGAATGCGGTCAAACAGTCTTTTTCGATGGTTGTCGTAATGAGGCCCAATAATTTGCACTACCTCATCGTCTGTAGGCACAATACCTAGTCGCTTAGCCTCTTTTAAGATTCTTGGAATGATTTTTGGCTGTTTTTCGAGGATTCCCACCTCTAGACAAAGCTCTAAAAGAAACCTGGCTCTTGGCGGTTCGTATTCGGTCCCTTCAAAAGGTACCGCAAACGGAAGTGCATGCGCTCGTATCAACCGGGTAATACTGCCGTTTGTTCGATCTTTGACTGCCAAGTCGATAAGCATACGAACTGACTCGACTGCCTCTTTGGCGAGGTCAGGGGTAAGCGCAGTAAACTCTCTAGGTAGGCTATTTCTCCATGTAGTAAGGTACCGATCGATATGTGTATAGGTACTACTGATATCTGACTTTTGACCAAAGATAGTTGCGACATCGATGGCGGTCATAGCTCGCTGACGGGGAGTGCTGGTTTCATGGTTAGCAGTAAGCCACATAAATTGTCGTGTGCTTTTCTCGTACATATCCTGTTGCGTGCCATCAGGCAGTCCTTCGAACCGGCAAACAGTGGCCGCGGCTCGAGAACCAATTGTCATTGCTTGGGCATGTTCAGGGCTAGGTTCTTGCTCGCCTCTGCTTAAACCAGTGGTCGTATCCACAAACTCCAACACATGGTCGACGGTTGTCTCACGTATAACCGGACTGTGCCGCAGGGCTGCCAAGCCACTTGCAATCCGTGTCATTGCATCCTGATCATAATGATGTCGGTCAGTAAAATGCCGGAGGTCTTCCTCAAGCAGCTCGCTTCCGCGGACAAAAATATCAAGCTGCTCGGGTGTCCGAGCGTCGACAACTCTCTGCATGTGAGAAGTATATGCGCATGGTCCATCTCTGTATATTGTTGTATTTGCTACGAATTATTGGCTTGCTATAAAAAGCTTTGGAAGGTTAGGCTAGTGATATGTCTCGCGGAAAGAAAGCCACCAGAACACTAGTTATCTCAATACTCGTGTCTATTTTTGCTTTACTACAACAGCGCGGCTACTTTAGCTCTCTCACTCAAACAGCCGAACAAAACCAGCCAGGCTTGTACCGCGTCACAAGTTTTACTGATGGTGACACCATCCAAGTTGATATGGCTGGCACTACCGAAAAGATTCGACTCATCGGCGTTGATACGCCCGAAACACATGATCCACGCAAGAGCGTTCAGTGCTATGGTCAATCCGCCGCAGCTTTTACCAAGCAGCTCATTGGCGCCAATCGTGTGCGATTACAAACCGACACAGAAACGACTAACCGCGATCGCTACAACCGCTTACTGCGTTACGTATACTTGCCAGACGGGCGACTAGTTAATGCCGAAATCATTAAAAAGGGCTACGGCTTTGCCTACGTGTATTTTCCATTTACCAAGATGGACGAGTTTAAGCGATACCAAGCAGACGCCGAAAAACAGAGCCTTGGGCTTTGGGGCAACTGCGAAGTTGAAACCAACAAATCAGGCCAGTCCAGTACTCAATAATCAGCTTAACCAGCTACGCTGCCGGCCGAGCACCTTCATGAGCAGGTCGATAGGCCACGCTAAAAAACTAGCCGTAAAGAAGATGCCAATAATTGGCCAGCCGACAGCATACATAACAAAGCTCCTCCAACGAGGAACGGTGTAGGGCAATCTGTCGAGCGTACCGATAGTACGGTGGTAATCCCTCCCTGTGTGTCGCATTAAGGTATATAAAAGAAGCTTTGGGAAGTAATGATATGCCTGGCTATAGCTCGTAAAGGTGAGTTTGTCAGTATACCTAACCTTGCCAGCATAGGCCTGGAGTACTAGTGAAATATCATGATCTTCGTGCACCATCTTACCATCCAAACAGACTTCAGCGGCGATTTTTTGCCAAGCAGTTCGGCGGATAGCCATATTGGCGCCCCACATTACCGGCACCCTAAAGAACATCTCTGTCCAAATGAAGTACAATTTGCTCCACATCAGTGTCATAGGCTTCCGGACTCTCGGGAGTAGTAAACTCCAGCCCGGTCCAGTCACTCCATCTACAGCGGGGTCATCAAAACTCCGGCGCAGCACATACACCCAATCGGTAGATATCTGGCTATCCGCATCGATACGACCCAAGATATCACTCTTTGCTATGTTAAAACCTCTGTTACGAGCAGCAACTGCTCCTTGTACATTTTCTTTTACAACTTTCACAAATGTGTATTTTTTTGCTTTGGCGATTGTGTCGTCGGTGCAATTATTATCAACAACAATGACCTCCTCGGGTTTGTCGGTCTGTGCGGCAATTGCATCCAGGCAGGCAGTAATGCGGTGGCCCTCGTTATAAACTGGTATAATTATTGCAACCGTAAGCGTTTTAGACGCACGTTTCATAACTAAATAGTAACAAATAAAACCATATATGAGCCGACAGCCTAATACTAAAGAAGTTATAGCCCGCCGAGCCGCTAAGGCCGCAGAGCTTGCTGCCGAACGAAAATTACTCAGTCAGCACAAAGGAGAGAAAGAAGCGAGAGCCTACAAACGACTCCTCCGACATTTGCGTTTTGAAAAACCAAGGTACTGGGTTAAAGAGCAGGGCATCTTCACTAAAATCGCGCTGGTACTATGTGCAGTCCTGATTTTCTTGGTCGGATCGGCATACGGAATAGCCCAGTGGTACATCATTTCACAGCGACACAAAGAGTTTAAGTTTGGTGCAACATTCATACCAAGTTATGCCCGATACTTTGAACTAGAACCAGAGTCTACCCTAGACGCAATGATAAACGACCTTAACATTCGTCATTTCCGAATCGTTAGTTACTGGGACTCTATCGAAAAAACTCCTGGGCAATACGACTTTAGTGAGCTCGACTGGCAGTTTAAGAAAATCCAGGCAGCAGGTGGTACTGTTTCGCTTGCAATCGGCCTCCGCCAGCCACGTTGGCCAGAGTGCCACATGCCAGAATGGGCAGCCAAACAACCAAAAGACAAGTGGTATCCGCAGCTCAAGACGTTTATTGGCAAGGTTGTTAATCGATACAAAGACAACCCAGCACTCGATACATACCAGCTCGAGAACGAATTCTTCCTAAAAGCCTTTGGCATCTGCCCGGATCATACCCGCGAACGCCTGGTTGATGAGTTCAATTATGTTAAGCGCCTCGACCCACATCACAAGTTAATTGTTACTCGTAGTAACAATGCCTGGGGCTGGCCAATCTACGCGCCAATCCCTGATGTTTCTGGCGTATCTATCTACAAGCGAGTCTGGGACAAGACTATCACTAAGCGATACTTCGAGTATCCGTTCCCAGCTTGGTTCTACGCGTTCCTAGCAGGCGGCAACAAGATACTTACTGGCAAAGATGTAATCGTGCACGAACTCCAAACAGAACCATGGGGGCCAAACAAAGGTATCAAAGATATCTCAATTGAAGAACAGGATAAATCACTCAGTGCAGAACGCTTAACCGACCGTATCAAGTACGGTAAAGCAACTGGCATGCGCGAGATCGATCTCTGGGGCGTAGAAATGTGGTACTGGCGCAAAGTAAAACTACACGACGATAGTTTATGGGAAGCCGGTAAGGCAGCCATCCGAGACCAACAGTGTTACGACTGTTACGAAAAGTAATCCGCTAAAAAATCGTATACTAGAACTATGCCCGAATTTGGAGCCAGTCTTTCTGTAAAACAGTGTCGGAATTTTAATGTGGAATCCGTTAAGGTGTTACGAGCCGCCGTAAAAGAACTGGGAATTACCCGATTTCGACTCATGAGCTATTGGGATGAGATTGAGCAAGTCCGTGGTAGTTATGATTTTGTAGAGTTAGACAAGCAAGTTGCGGCCATAGAACGAGCTGGTGGAACAATCACGATGTGCCTTGGTGCGCGCCAGCCACGTTGGCCCGAAAGTCATTGGCCATCTTGGGTATCAGATATACCTAAAAACGAACGTAATCAGGCACTCTTAATGTTCATCACGGCCGTTGTCGAGCGATATCGTTACAAACACGTTGTGGTTAGCTGGCAACTAGAAAACGAAGCACTACTAGAGAACTTTGGCAAGAATGGCGACTTCGATCGTGCCCGACTCAGGAACGAATACACACTCGTCTCGCAGATAGGTGGACTCAAGCCGATCATCATGACTACTAGCACTAGCTGGGGCATACCATTTCGTCAGCCAATCCCAAGCATTGTCGGTTTTTCTTTCTACCGAGTTACATTCGACAAAGGAGCATACCGAAAATCGATTTATCAACCATGGATATTCAAGCTCCGGGCTCTCCTTATTAAAATCCTCTGGAGGCGACCAAGTTTTATCCATGAACTTCAGGCAGAACCATGGGGACCAAAGAATATCTGGGATATGGACGATACCGAAAAAGCCAAGTCGATGAGCCCCGAAATCTTGTCCGAGAACATCCAAGCGGCGATTGCTACAAAGCTGCCCACTATAGACCTTTGGGGACTAGAGTGGTGGTACGCCGAGAAAAAGGCAGGCAACAGCAAACCATGGCAAATTGTTAAGTCTGCCGTTCTTCGGTCAGATCAGTTACAATAGTGGTCATGGCCAAGAAGTCAGCAAAGAAGAAACCGAACCAACCAAAACTTATTCAAAACCGCCGAGCCCGCCACGATTACAACCTCGACGGTAGTTTTGTCGTGGGTATTGCTTTAACTGGTGCCGAAACTAAAGCCCTTCGCAAAGGCCATGGCCAACTTCGTGGTTCATACGTGACCATCAAAGACAACGAACTCTGGCTCATCAACTCGACCATCTCAGGTATGCCAGGTATCCCTATTGCCGACGACGCTCAAACTCGCACTCGCAAACTATTAGCTAAGCGCAAAGAGATCGATCAGCTTATCCAACTCAAACACCAAGGCCAAACAATTGTCCCTCTAGAAGTCCTTACCCAAGGGCGTTTTATAAAAGTTCGTATCTCTGCCGGGCGAGGTAAAAAGCTATACGATAAACGACAAACCCTTAAAGCACGGGCCGAAACCAAAGAAGCTCGTTCTATGATCAAGGAAAAATCACGGGCATGAGCGACACAGTCGTGGTCGTTGACGACAATGACGAGATAATCCGAATTAGACCACGGAGCGAGCAAAGACCAGATGAGCGAACCCGTATGACAGTCGTCTGGGTTCAGAATAGTCAGGGCGAGCTACTCATTGCTCAGCGAAGCCGACATAAAAAGAATTACCCAAACTTATGGGGCCCTGCTTGCGCTGGAACCGTCGAAGAAGGTGAAACGTATGGACAAAATGCCATCAAAGAACTCCATGAAGAGATCGGCCTTACCGGCTTCCCATTACAAAAAATGCAAAAGGTGCGTTGGGATGGCGGGCCTGGAGATATTCGCATGGGCATGAATTACATGGTTATGTGTGATTGGCCAGCTGAAGAGTTCAAACTCCAACAAACTGAAGTGGACAATGTTCGCTGGATTAGCAAAGAAAAGCTTCTGCAGGAGCTAGCCGAAACACCCGAAATATACTTATCCAATACACTCAAGTGGCTCGAATTGCTCCATCTTGTCGATTAGCTCCACCTCAGGTATAATGCATCGGTCGCTCCCAAAAAGAGCATGTACCTTAATTCCTAGCGATGAGAATCTTGTACCAACGAGTTCTCATTGTTATTCCCGGCTTCAACCGCTCAGGACATGTCCTCAAGTTGGAGCCTAGAATATTCCCGGGTAGCTCAATGGTGGAGCAAGAAGCTGTTAACTTCGAGGTTGCCG
>CAZTPC010000013.1:0-29255 GCA_964615565.1 uncultured Candidatus Saccharibacteria bacterium | reverse complement strand
GTCGTGAGACTGAACCAGCTTGGGGTTGTTCCAATCTTTAGTGAGCCGATATGAATAAAGGCAATGCCAGGTGTCGCGAGCTTACCGCTTATATACGGAGCGAGTGCAAAGCCAAGACCAAACATCATACCAACCAAACCGAAGTTTTTGGTACGGTTTTCTGGCGTACTAACATCGGCAACTACAGCCTGAGCAACAGGCAAGTTACCTCCTGTAAGACCATCTAAGATTCGGCCGGCAAACATGACCGGGAGGTTTTTGGTCATAATACCGATAGCAAAGATAATGTAGCCAATTGCGGTACCAAAAATCGAGATTGCCAAAACTTTCTTTCGGCCAAATTTGTCGGAAAGCTGTCCAAGAATTGGCGCAGCCAAGAACTGTGCGATTGCAAAGCTTGCAAGCAACCAGCCGAGCATAATGTAGGCGCTTTTGTCGCTCCACCATGGGCCGACGACACTGCCTGGGACATGTGGGTTAACCAAGACGGGCAATAGCGGGATAAGGATTCCAAGACCCATTACGTCTAGAAAAACGGTCATTAAAACAGCTGGCAAAGCTTTCTTTGCAAGCTTTTCTTTATCGTCCAATTTGGACATAGAAACAGCTTTAGATTTCGGCACTCGGAACTCCTTGTTTGTTATTTCTCTTCGAATACGTTGTGGCATGCACCTGGACGATCGCCAGTACATGTATGTTGGTGCAAAATGGTTAGATACTCGATAAGAGCAGCCATCTGCTTTTCGCTGAGCGCATCGAACGTTGGACCGTGGTAGGTATTTATAACGTCCATGGCTTCGCTAGTGAATCGCTCGCCTTTAGCGGTAAGCGTAGTAATGTGCTCGCGCCTATTGTTTGGGTTGCGGGTTGTCTGTAGTAGCCCTTGATCAAGTAGCAGCTTGATCTGGCGACTAATACTGGCTTCTGTCTGCCCTAACTTTTCGGCAATATGCTTCTGTTGCACGTTCGGCTTCCACTGCAAGATCATCAAGATCTTAAATTGGCTAAAACCAATCCCGAGGCGCTCTTGGAGCACTTGATCGGACTGTCGACTCAACACGAATGCCAGATGATTTAAGAGGTATCCGATGTTGTTTGACGGTCTCATACCTAAATGCTACGCCTCCATACTTAACGAGTCAAGTATTTATTCTGAAGAACTCATATTATGGGAGTGTCAGCGGATTTGGGCCGTTGTAGCTACTTGGAAGAGTTTTTAGTTGCTGACTCGAGAAATTTGCCGAGTTACCCATCACCCCTGCTGCGCAGTTCTGTCCTTTATTAATACAGCCTTCAGTCCAATGTTGCATGATGGTTTTGTTCCATCCGCCCATCCAGTCGGCATGTAAGCTTGAACCGTCTGGCACTCCTGCCATCGCGTCAGACGACAACTTCCACCCTGAGTAGTTCAGGTCACCTGGCCACGACACATGGTAGCTCACCTGCGGCATAATGTATGGATGCGAGCTAGGACAAGCCAACTGGCCACCCTGTGAGACGAAATATGATAAGTGGTCTTTGTGATTATTGCTCGGGAAACGACTGAGGTCTTGGGATGTATCAAGAATTGGATTGTTATTACTGTCGACAGCTACACAAGAGGGGAAGTAGATAATAGCTACCAACTTAATTGGGAAGTTGTCATTTGGATCGTAGTTATGACCCGCCGCTTCAACATTTGCCCTTGTGTTTGCAGGGCAAGAGTTGGGTATGGTCTGACCCTCGTAGGTGTAATTCATACTGCCGGTATAACACTCCCATTGGATACCATTTACATTGTTAGGTGTAGAAAGTGGGTTACCTTTGGAATTACCAGCGATCATCTTGAGCCCCTGTGGCATAACTTTTGTCTGGGCATTGAGGTTTGATGCGGACTTGTAATACATAAGTAAAGATTCTGGAATAACCGCCTTGTTATTGCCGTCTAGTACGGCCGGCATCCAGTAGCCAGTACGGTTGGCTTCATAACCTTCGCAAGTTCCGCCGCCGGTGTTCACCAAACTATCTTTAGTGGTATTTGCATCAACACCAGTATTTCCCCAGTACATATGCAGGTGTGCCTTACCAGCCTGGCCAGGATAGACGATTGGGTCATCGTAGTTAAAGTGTGAATACTGACAGAAAACCCTAAATTGCCCCTGGCCGTTATAGCCATTGTAGCCACCTGGGTTTGACTCTAGGTTTCCTCTGCTTGCAATATTGGCGTAGACTTCTGACTCGGACGCGTTCTTATACTGCGTATATCGGTTGGTCAGTGTTGAGTTAATCAAAATGTTTCCGACTGCATTGTTCATCTGCATGCCAAAGTGCAGAGCCATACCGCCAGAAGCACCGTTAACGCTCATGACATGTGAATTAGAATCTGGTGTACCAGTCTCTGGCTGGACGCTCTTAGTTACCGTGTCGGCGTGACTAAACGCGTATAGAACAACGCCAACCACAATAACAATCATCAAGTTGACGACGTATATCAAATAGTGGCGGTTGAGCTGTTTAAGCTTTTTCATACTTCCTATGCTTATTAGTATAACTGTTATGAACGTCCTGGCCTACTGGGCAGATGCACAGCCACTGGCCGCTAGATTACCTGTGAACCTCGTCACTGTTCGTGCTGGGTGCGTTGTGTCCCAGAATGCCTTACCAGCCGGAGCTAACTTGGTTGATGCATTGGCGCTTGTTACCGTCCAGGGAGAAGTCATGTCTCTTGTAAGAGAGTAGGTGATTTGGTCGTTACGGTCACCTGTGGCAATCCACCAGATCAAACCATACCCGGCCGGTGGCGCATATTTAATAACGGCATTGGCAGCAATTCGGTTCTGGACTGGGTTTCCTGCTATCCCATCGTGATCCGGATCTACCCGCACCATAAACGGCGAACCATCTTGCAGCAGCGGATCGCCAAACTCGCCAATAACCATGGCTATATTCTTGCCAGCCAAACGATTAATGTAACTTTGATGTGTTGCATCGTTAGCAAAAGATCCATTGATAAATCCATACGCATGCCAGTCGTACAAAACATTACACTTACCGCTTCCAAAAGTTGTAGCTAGATTACCATCGACCAAGTTCTCAATCTGATTACCTGACCCTGCAAGGTCTGCGACAAACATCATGTCTGGGGCTACTGCCCTAACATCGTTATACAAACTTTGGTTCAGACCAGTCCAGACGCTTTGGTTAATCACCGGCTCGTTGAATGGATTCATCCAGAGATATGGTTCGTCCTTGTACAGCTCTGCAATAGTCTTAATCATTGGCAGCGAGGCCTGGATCTGTGCTTCGTTATACGGGTGGTCGTACCAGACATCTACGCGACAAGTGACCATGACGACGATCTTCTTAGCGGCATACTCTTGTATGAGATCTTGGAGCCCATCTAATGTCTGTTGAGTGGTCGGGCCACCTGGGACTTGTGTGCAGGCAATATTAGGCCGGACAATATTCCAGCCCCAGGCTTTAACTTGATCACTCTTTCCATTTGCGGTGCCAAAGTAATTGAATAGGAAATTATATTCCAGGTTTGGTGCTTGGCGCATACCAACATTTGCACCCATTGGTAAGAAGATATTTCCATCTGGATCGACAATATCTTTACCAACAATGTAAAACCTTTTTTTGGTATTACTCGGGTTTGTACCAAACTTAACCGCGTAACCCCCTGATGCACCACCGACTGGCTGCTTATTTGCTGGCAACACAGCGATACCTGCATCGGCCTCTATAGATTTGGTCGAAGTGTCAGCATGCGTCAAAAGAACTAAACCGACACCAACAAGGATAGTGGCCATGAGTACCGTAATTGGGCGGATAGCATTCTGAAGATGGGCGAGCCGAAGATGCCGTTTGGTCATATTCCCTCTAGTATAGCTTATGCTTGGACGTGGAGATATATGTCGTGCCACTGTTGCAGCGAGAGTTCTTGTGGCCGAGCATTTGGATCAACCCCACAAGCTTCGAGTAGTTCAGTTGCTTCTGGCTTAGAAATACGCAGTCCTGCGCTTAAGCTACTACGTAGTTTTTTACGGCGCTGCGAAAAGCCAGCCTTGACCACTCTAAAGAACTCTTTGTCGTCCAGGTTATCGAACATTGGCTCTGATCGGCGAACGAGTTTAATTATCTGCGAATCAACTTTGGGTGGTGGCGTAAAGAGCTTGGCCGGTACGAGCTCAGCGAGTTCGGCTGCGTAATATAATTGAACGCTCACGCTAAGCAAGGACATATCACCAGGCTCAGCAGCTACCCGCTCCGCTACTTCCTTCTGGACAAGTAGCGCAATAATGGCTGGAGGGTTTGAAGATTCGGACAAGACACGGAGCAGGTTACTTGTAAGGTAGTAGGGGATATTAGCAACAACTTTATATCCGGCCGCTACAGATGTGTAATCGAAGGTCAGACAATCGGCATGCTCAACTTGTAAAGTATTGCTCGTAACCCTTGCAGGTAGTTGCCGTGCAAGATCTTCGTCGTATTCCAAAGCGATAACCTGCCCCGCTTCCATAACAAGCAGACTCGTCAGAGTACCTAGGCCTGGGCCAATCTCCACTACTACGTCGTCTTTCGTTACCTCGCCAGCACGACACATAGCCTCTAGGCTATCAATATCATGGAGCCAGTGTTGTCCTAGGCTCTTCTTTGGAGTCGCTTCTTTCATCTGTAACAGTTTACCACCAATGATTGACGATCCAGAAGTTGTAAGCACCCGCCCAACTTCCATATCGTGTTCGCGCATATCCAGTACACCATTTGAGCTGGGTCACTGGGTTAACTGCCCAGTCTTCGCCTGCACTAGCCATCTTGTAGCCTGGGGTTGCCTGACATAGTCCGTAGCCAATACCTGAAGATGTTGGCGCACCATGGTACGCTGGGCAGCCACCATACTGCCCCTGCCACTTGGTTGGACACCAACCCGACTCTCGGCCAACGATATAATCGACTGCGTAATATTCAGATGGGGAAATGCCAGCTGCGACTAGCCACTCAGCGCGGCCACCAGTCATAACGACTTTTGTCCCTTTAGCTACAACACGTCGAGCAGGTTCTACAGCAATAACTTCTTGCAATACACTACGACTGGTCTCTACTCCGTTTTGTGTTTCTACCTGATATGTAACCAACTTCTTTCCGTCTGACCCGGCCTCGCGTACTGCGGTAAGGCCTGCAGCGAGATTTGGATCGTCAATATTTGCAAGCGGCGCTGGTATAACTTCTTCGGCTGTGACGATTTGTTTACCAACACGAACGATAAAGACCTGAATATTATCTGTGATAGCCGTATCAACCGATGGTTGAATAGTGTCACCGGGTATAGTTTTAATATCCCGTTCCGACAACAAATCACCTACCGTCTTAGCACGAGTACGAGCGGCGATGTTGTTCCCGTACAAGTTGATATTTGCTGGCGTTGCACGATCTACAACAACTTGTTCGCCGATAATAGGCTGGTTAGCAACAGTTGTAGGTGCTTCGGTTTCGATCCCGTCTTCTGGATACAAGGTGATGCCCGCGGACTTAACAACGGTCCGTAACTGCTGGTGAGCGCTCAGAACTGTTGTTACCTTACCGCCATCAATAATAGTTACTGGACGTGCTTTTTGGACACTGACTTTTGTATTGTTCTCTAGGATCTGTGTGGTTAGAGCGGGCTCAACTATGTCTTGATCGTTGACTTCTACGTTCACGCGTTTTAAAAGGTCGGCGACAGTCTTTGCCCTAGTGGGGACAGTCCGCTCTTTGCCATCAACAGTCAGATAGACAACCCTTGAATCTGCGGCCCCAACTGTCTGGGCATTACTAAGAATTAGGCCGACGGAACTGACAATAAATAATAAAACGAAGGTAATAACCGGAATAACAAAGGGATGGCCTTTGAGTGGATGAAGGTCTGACCTAGTTACTTCGACTTGCGGAAAACTAAACCGCTTCAGTTTGCGGCGGTTACTAGCAATATATTTGCGTGATAATCGTTTGAGTTTACGCATAGTATTGGCGCGAAGTTTAAGTAACGAGAAAACTATCGGCCGTTTGTTACCCTCTCTTGTCCGGGCTTATTCTATCAATTTTTACAGATTAACGCCAGGCTGCTCACCTAAGGATGCGAGCACAACACGTGCGGTTGTACTGATTGGCAACATCTTAAGATCGCGTTTATCTGCCCACATAAAACCAATCAACTCACCTTTTCGAGCAGTGACGGTTGGGGCCTGTTTTATATCTTTCCAGAATCCTACAATTCGAACAGGGATGCCATTGGTCTTAACCCTAAAACTACCAAGGCTTTTTAAGCTTTTTGTGTCGATAAGAATTGAGGTTTCTTCGAGTAGCTCACGAGCTGCGCCAACTTCGGCAGATTCGCCGTGCTTTAGACCGCCACCCGGCAGCGTCCACTCACCACTACCTAGCCAATCTTTAACAAGTAGTACCTTTCCCTTATGGATGAGTGCAAGGCGAGTACGTGGCGGACTTAGCTGGATAACGAGCCAGATGCCTGGCCAAGTAGCCCAGTAGACTGCACGTCCGATGTTTTCCCAAACTGATGTAATAGTTCTTGGCATCGCTGTATCTTTCGCTTAAAGCTTTTCTAGTGGTGCAAAAGAAACATTGAGCTTCTTACTGCCCTTACCTTTAAAGTAGATCACTGCATTGTCGCCGTCAACTTCCATCACCTGCCCTACGCCAAATACCTGGTGTTTGACATGATCACCTTCGTTTAGTTCCGGGATATACTGCGGTTCGTCATCAACTGCCGGGCTTTGGTCATATGGGTCATATCCTGTAAGGCTATCATTAGCCTTCCGACCACCTGCCGCTTGAGCTTGCGCGCCCCAGCCACTCATATCGTTCCAACTATCACCACCGCTGAATTCACCGTCGATCTCACTCAGGAACCGACTTGGTGGGTTATGTTGTACCCCACCAAACAGCACTCGACTACTGGCATACAACATGTACAATTCTTCGCGAGCGCGAGTCATACCCACATAGCAAAGTCGACGCTCTTCTTCCATTTCGTGCTGGTCATACAGTGCGCGGGAATGCGGAAAGATAGTTTCTTCCATGCCAACCATAAAGACTACAGGGAATTCCAGACCTTTTGCAGAGTGAAGTGTCATAAGGGTAACGGCATTACTGTCAAACTCGACATTGTCTAGATCGCTCACCAGGGCAACCTCTTCGAGAAAGCCTTCGAGGCCAATATCCTGATACTCGTTTGCTACGCTCATGAGCTCTTTAACGTTTTCTTGGCGAGATTCGCCCTGAGCCGAACCGTCGTCTAGATAATGCAAGTAGTCAATGCGACGGATAAGTGAATCTATTAGCCCTGAAACAGTTGCTTCACCGAGTACTGCACGAATACTCTGCAGGATGTCCCCGAGTTCGCTCAGTGCTTTACGAGCCCTGGGTGTAACATCCATACAATCATCCGATTGATTCAATGCAGCGCCCAAGCTTAGACCAGAGCGAGTTTGCCAGGCTAGAAAGTTAGAAACACTCTTTGCGCCGATGCCTCGGCCTGGAACATTAACTATTCGTTCAAAACTAATGCGGTCATCCGGCTGGAAGATGAGCCGGAGATAGGCGAGGAGATCCTTGACTTCTTTCCGGTCATAAAATCGCTGGCCGCCAACAATACGGTACGGAATACCATAATGGATAAACGCTTCTTCTATCGAACGGCTTTGGGCGTTAGTGCGATACAAGACCGCAAAGTCCTTGTAGTTTCGTAGCCCACTATCGACGCCGTTTCGAATACGGCGCACAACTGCCTCGCCTTCGGCACGTTCGCCATTAACCTGTGCAATCTGTACTGGCTTACCATCGCCAGCCTCCGTCCAAAGCTGCTTGTCGCTACGTTGTGAGTTCTTAGTGATAATGGCATGTGCCGCATCTAGGATATGTTTGGTGCTTCGGTAGTTTTGCTCTAGCTTAATAATGGTGCATTTCGGGTAATCTTTTTCAAACCGCAGAATGTTCCGGAAATCGGCTCCGCGCCAACTATAGATAGATTGCCAGTCGTCACCAACCACAGCCAGGTTGTTGGCCGAATTAGTTAGCATCTTAACCAACTGATACTGGGCACTGTTGGTATCTTGATACTCGTCGATCATGACGTACTTGAACTGCGACTGCCACTTGTCGCGTAATTCCTGGTTAGTTTTTAGCATGTCGACAGCTTTACTAATGAGATCGTCAAAGTCTAGAGCGCCAGCATCCTTAAGCGCTTTTTGATACGCCGGGTAAATCTGCGCCGCCGCTTGTGCGGCCGGGCTACTGGCTGATGCTGCATATTCTGTAGGTGTAATCATTTCGTTTTTTGCGCTACTGATAAGGCTGCTAATCATGCGAGCTGGGAAGGTCTTTTCGTCGATATGCAGTTCCTTACTAGCTCGTTTGACTGCCGTTTGCCTGTCGGATTCATCGAAGATAACAAAGCTGCGTGGCAATCCAATATGCTCGCCATCTTGCCTGAGTAGTCGCACGCAAATACTGTGGAAGGTCCCCATAAACGGCATGAAGCTGCGATTCTCTGCACTTTGGCCCAGTAGATCTGCCACTCTCTGACGCATCTCTTTTGCCGCCTTGTTGGTGAATGTTACGGCAAGAATGTTGTATGGTGTCGCTTTGTGGTTGGCAATAATATAAGCGATGCGATGTGTTAAAACTTTTGTTTTACCACTACCTGCCCCGGCCTGAATCAACAGGGGCCCCTCGGTAGTTTCTACTGCCCTCCGTTGCTCTGGGTTGAGCCCTGTAAGTAAGTCTGAGTGGTCTGATTGCATCCGTTAATTGTACCACTATGAAATAGCCCTCTGCTGTATACTTACAGCTAGTAATAGGAGATTTTTATGGCAGAACCAACCCATTCAGGCGAACCAGCAAGAGCAGAGTCTAACCACGAAGCTGAGGCCGTCGCGGGTCGAGTCGTCGGGCTTGTAGTGGAGCAAATGGACCAAGATAGTACTCACGGTGAAGCGACTTATGGACGTCTTGGGCGACAATCCTTAATGTCTGCAGCAAAGTTACAGTTTTCGAGAGCACCCTATAGTACTCCTGGTGGCAATATCAGTAGCCCAACCCCTGTGCAGCTGGTGGAATTTGGCATCAAATTAGACCCAACCGACAACGATGACAGCGAAGACATTAGCGTCATCCAACACTACGATGGTCTTGACCCAGAAGAATTCGCTAGGCTTTCTCGAGGTGAAATAACTGCCGAGCCAGAAAGTGTTGAGCTTGCACTCCGAGGTGAATCGGTTGACAGCATGTCAGAAGGCGAGCGAAACCAAGCGATGGCAGTTATCACAAATACCCTCGATGATCTAGATCAAAGTATTGCTGCAGGTGAGTTTATACTTCTCCAAGAGCGACGTCTCTAGTTTCTTTAGATAAGTTTGAAAGTTAGAAGAACTTCGTTGACCCTGTTGAGGTCTATTTCGCTGAGCTGTGTCATTTTGCCGTCATTGTCACTGATGACGACGTCTATGTAGCCCTTTTCCATTTTGAGTGGCAAAGCAGTTCTGTCCCAAATAGCGCCCATGCTGTCTTTGTTGAGTTCGATTTTTTCTTCTTTTCCGTCTGCGTCCTTAGTGGTATGTACTAGACCAATCAAGGTGTATGTCACACCGTCATCAACTGTTGGCTCCATAACTTGGTAGCGGAGAACATACGCCCCATAAGCACCGTCCCACTTTTTGTCTTCTGGGTAACTTTGGTCTGGCAACTTGTCTGCCAGCAAAGCACGATAGGAACCGCAGAAATTGCCCTTAACAAATGGCTTGTCACTGGCTTTTGGTGGGCAGTCACCGCCACGGCCACCAGGGTTGGATTGGATGCTTAGTTTTTGTTTGTCATTAATAGCGAAATCAACTGTTGAAAACGTAGTGTTATATTGCTTAGCCTGATCAGCGTAAATAGTTTTGCCCGTATCGGTCTCTGTGACCTTCCAGTCGTACTTATTACTCATTGAGAAGTTACTGAGCTTGCTGGTATACAACTTTTTATCAGTAGTTTTTTCGCTCTCTTTTGTCTCGGACACCGCTGGCGCGGTAGTAGCGGTAGTCTTGGCCGTAGAATCTTTGCTCTTGTTCATATACCAATACCCAGCCGCCGCTAATCCACCCACCACAATGAGAATGAGCAGAGCCAATAAGACTTTTTTCATTTTCTTGGGCTTTTTGAACTGTCCGAACATTGGTTCTTCGTGGGCTAACTTGTGTAATGGCTCGAAAGTGCTCTGAGAAGGGACGTTTAGATTTGAACCGACCTGAACCGGAGGAACTGGCTGCGCTCCTGATCCCACTGTGGAGTCTGCCATAGGTTCTGACGCTGAGTTCTGCGTTTCTGGCGCTGGAGCTTGTGGTTGTGACATGACAAAAGGCTGAGGTGCGGGTGCAGCGTCGGTAATAGGTACTGAAGTAGAAGTGCTTGTTGGTTGTGTTACATCAAACGGGGTTGGCTTACCGGACATCATTGGATCTGGTTCGAGCTGCTGATGATTAGTAAAGACCGGTTTGCTGCTCGGAGCGGCCGGCGTTCCTCCTGGAGGAGTTACGTCCATCATAGACCCGCGTTTAATTGGCCCACCCCTATCCATTACGCCTCGCCTGACCTTTCGGTTTGCAATCGATACGCTGCTTCACAAATTCCAGTGAACTTCTCGTAGTTTAAGCTGGCGCCACCAACGAGCGCACCATCGCATCCGTCTAGCTCCAGGTAACCACGAACTATCTGGTTATCAACACTACCACCGTATAGTATCCGTAATGCTTTTGCAGCAGACGGGCCGTAAAGATCTTTGACCTGCGCACGAATATAGTCAAGGGTCTCTTGTACCTCGGTCGGCTTTGCTAAAACACCACCAAAGGTACTAATAGCCCAAACTGGCTCATAGGCGATTACTATTTCTTTGACCTCAGACGAGGTTACGTTGCTGAGAGCCGTTACGATTTGGTCGTGGAGCACCTGGCGTGTCTCGCCATTCTTGCGCTCAGACTGAGTCTCGCCGATACAAAGAATTGGGGTGATGTCGTTCCGGAACGCAGCTGCAACTTTGTCACGTACTACTTCGAGTGTTTCGTTAAAATACAGTCGTCGCTCGGAGTGGCCGACAATTACATAACTAACGATATCGTCCAACATTGTAAAGGAAACCTCGCCAGTGTATGCCCCTTCGTCTTGAAAGTGAGCGTTCTGGGCGGCAAGCTTAAACTTGCGACGATCAATCTGGACGCTCAGCGGCTGCAAAGCCAGCAGACTAGGTGCAAGTACTATTTCTATGTCTCGACGACTTCGGATCCGCTCCTGTAATCTGTGCACCAATAAACTAGACTGCTGCACATTGAGATGCATCTTCCAGTTTGCCACCAATAGAAATTTCTTGTCTGCCATAATGCTTATGTTACCTCCAAGTATAGAACAGTTATCTCAAACTAGAAAGCACTACTCTACCTGATAAGAGATACGTAGCGTGCCGGGCTTCTCTTTTATCTTGCGGATCGTTTCTGTACCGATGTCCTTTAGCTGCGCAACATGCGTCCCACCGCACGGCACACCAAAATCGCCATACAGTACAACTCGGCTTGGTTTATCTTTTGGCAAGAACTCTGGCACGTGCCGGCATAGAATGGCCATTTCGTCTTTGCTTACAAACCGAATTTCGGTGGCAATGCCTCGATCTAAAATCTCGGCTATCTTGGCGTTAAGTTTTTCCATAACTGCTTCTTTAGTCTCATCACCTAGTTCGGCAGTGTACTCGACGTACGGACCGTCTGGGAAATGATACCCCTTGCCTGGTGTCCAGCTATAGCCAAGTTCGTTAACGGCCATGTCGACGACGTGCCCGCCCGAATGCAACCTGGTGTGCAAAGCACGTCGCTCGGCATCAACCTTGCAGGTAACGTCTTCGCCCTGCATAAACGGGTGGCCTTCAAACTTTCCAATGTGTTGCACTAAGCCATCGGCGTAACGAACTTCCTCGACCCTAAAGGTAGTTTGTCCGTTAGTAATCGTGCCCGTATCATACGGCTGGCCACCACCCTGTGGGTAAAAGACAGTCTGGTCTAAATAGACAATGCTGCGTCCTTCTTTATTTTCGTTCGTCTCTACGAATGCTTCGCATTCGAGCTGTTGCATGTCTTCCATGTACAGTAGTTTTGTATGTTCCATGCCTTAGTCTCCTCGTTGCATTCGTTAATAGCCGGCTGTTCCGTGGTTAATCTTAGTATATACGTTATCGTATATGGCGTTGGCTTCTTCACCGGTCAACGATCGGTCTAAATGCCTCAGGGTAATCCGTACCAAAACATTCTTTTGGTCTTTGGATATACCTAACTTTTCGCGTGCGATCTTTGGCAAGTCTTTATATTTTGTTTCGCTGAGTATCTCCACTTCTTCCAGTGCATCGATTTCTTTGCCCATTGCCTGGATAATATCCTGGCTAACATCTTCTTCGACATAGTTATCTGGCACCGAATATGACATGTCGCGTTGGATAGCAGGCTGGTTAGAAACCTCAACGTAAGGATCGAGGTTGGTCATTTGCTCGGCAATCTTTGGGTTTGTTGAGCGCAGGTAACGGACATCAGGAATGTCTTTGAGCGTCATAACCAAACGGTCTAATCCGATTCCTGAGGCCCAACCCGAATACACCGTAGGGTCTAAGCCGGCGTTTACTAGGATCTGATCGGCGATCAATCCACACTCAAGAATTTCAATGTCTCGGCCACCCTTTACGGCGTTAACTTCCATTCCTTCTTTAGTGTATGGATGAGGCGTGTCGACAATACGCAAATCCCATCCTGGGGCGGCGACTTTGGCCACTTCCTCAACAACATCTCGCAAATCCTGACGGACTACTTTTTCATTTTTGGAAACTCGCCAGATACCCAACATATGGATAGCTGACAGATGTTTTTTGTCAGCCACGTCACGACGATGAACCAGTGCCGGCGTCAGGATGACCACATCGTCCCAGTCGTCGCGAGCAGCTAATCCCCGCAGCACACTTGGGATGTGTGCCGTATCGTGTGTTAACAAAATATGTTCCTGGTCCACATAATGAGTGTAGGTCGAGGAACGACTAATATTATCACTGGCGATCAGCAAGTTATCGTAGTTGTCGGCTACGGTAACGATTGGGCTGGCGCGATATACTAGGACTTCGCTATTTGGATGAAGCTCGCGAACGCGTCTTTCGATCTTTTGATACAGCGACTTTATAGCATGGGGGTCATTCCCGAGTGTTAAGTCTTGTACTAGCAGGTACTGCTTTAACTGCTGAGGTGTGATTGGATTTATGTACATTCTCATGACATACCTACCGTGCAGACCTTGGCCAAGTTCGAGGAACGAGGTCGTCTAGTGCTTTTCCGCTTCTACCTAGCGGGCCCAGTTCCCGGCCCATCTCAGTCACGAGTTCAACCGTTACTAATGGCTCGATTGCTGCGTCTGGATCGACAGGGGCGTCATTGGTAGGCTCGGCTATCGTTTCTGTGTCACTTACTACTTCTGGTGAGATTGGGCCCGCAGGTCGTTCTCGACCAGTTTCGCCAATCCACATATTTCTTTGTCTCATTGAATTTCTCCTAAAATTTTCTACAAATTAAAAAACGACCGCTTGGATGGCGGTCGCTCTTTAGTTTGTTTATTGTCGTCTAAATTTCTCGGGGAGCGGCCGCCTGCATAAAGTCTGCAAAAAAGAAGCCACTGTTGAACACACCTGACGCCAGGTAGGCTGCCGTGATTCCGGCGATTAGGCTGATGTGTATAATGGTAATCATTACGCTTATAATATCACCTTTACTTGTTTTGTAAAGCTTCAACTCCAGGAAGTTTCTTGCCGCTCATCAGTTCTAGCCCTGCTCCACCTCCGGTAGAAACGTGATCAAAACTATCGGTCAGCTTTTGTGCTTCGACATAACCCACCGTGTCTCCACCACCTACTACACTAAATGGACGATGGCCGTACTTACCGAGAATTGCTTCTACCAATGTTTCGGTACCGTGCGCGAATGGACCAACCGGATCGTTAATAGCCGGTGTTTCGGTAACGCCCATGGCTCCGTTCCAGACGACAGTGTTACTCAACTGTAAGCCACCCGCAATAAATGCACCAGAGAATGGGCCGATATCTAAGATCATTTCATCGTGATCGATCTGTGACGCACTACGCGGTGGTCGTTTTGGGTAATTCTCAATATCAGCAATTACTTCGGCGTCCCAGTCGACAATACGGGTAGTTGTTTTAGTATCGAGCTTCTTAGAAGCAACGCCATCCTGCGGGAGATAAAAGACAAAGTGACGTTTTTTACTTTCTTTGGCGGCGCGTTCCATAATCTCGCGGGCAAGCGGCAGATCGTCTTTGTCGAACAAGCTCTTGCCTACTTCGATACCCTTAGCTTTTAGGAAAGTGTTGGCCATTGCCCCGCCGACCACAACAAAGTCAGCAATATCAATAAACCTGTTAAGCACACCTATTTTGTCGCTAATTTTCGCCCCACCTATTACCGCCATTAATGGGCGTGCCGGTTTTTCCATGACAGTTGTGATAGTACTAACCTCTTTTTCTAGTAGGAGCCCGGCAACGCTTGGCAAGAATCCTGTAACAGCATCAGTTGAGGCATGAGCACGATGCACTACACCAAAACCGTCCTGTACAAATATTTCTGCAAGGCTAGCAAGCTGCTTAGCGAACTCTTTATCATTAGCTTCTTCTTCTTTGTGGTATCGGAGATTTTCGAGTAGTAAAACATCACCGCTTTTTAGTTCGGCTGCAGCTTTTGTGGCTTTGTCTCCAATACAATCTTCGGCAAAGGCAACGGGAGTATCAAGTAGTTTTGCGAGTCGCTTTGCGACAGGCTTGAGCGTACATTTTGGATCTGTTGAACTTTCGGGTCGCCCCAAGTGGCTACAGATAACTACTTTGCAGCCTTGCTTCTGCAGGTACTGCACGGTTTTAACTGACTGCGTTATTCGATAGTCGTCAGTAATTGTTCCGTCTTTGTTAACTGGCACATTATAGTCGGCGCGCAGTAACACTGTTTTGCCTTTAAGATCGATATCTTTGATGGTCTTTTTTGTAAACATTACCTTTTAGTGTAACCATAAGCGGTTACTTTGACCAGTCCATCAACAGGGCTATACTGAAAAGATCAAATGAGGGAGAACATCATGGCCGAGGCTGATAAGACTGTAGCAATTGTTGGATTAGGATACGTTGGTTTACCGCTTGCATTATTGACTGCCAAAAAAGGTTTTGAGACTACCGGAATCGACCTCAATACAGAACGTATCGAGAAGATCAAAGGCGGCCAAGATCCAATAGGTGACGAATATGTTGCTAGCAACCTACCCGGGACCAGCCTACAAGTTGCAAGCAACTTTGATGCTATCCCTGGGTGTCAGATTGTTATTATCTGTGTCCCAACACCCGTAACAGACGACTTCATGCCAGACCTCAACCCCGTAAAAGCAGCCACAAAATCTGTCGCTGAACGACTGCAAAAAGGCAGCTTGGTTATCATAGAATCAACTATCAACCCCGGGGTTTGTGATGACGTTGTCATCCCACTGATTGAAGAAGTTTCGGGGCTAACAGTTAACCAGGATTTCTTTGTATCGCATTGTCCTGAACGCATCAACCCTGGCGATCCAAAGTGGAATGTCGAGAATATCAACCGTGTTGCCGGTAGTAGTAATGCCGAAGGCTTAGCGCGCACTGTGTCTTTTTACGAGTCCATCATCGAAGGAACCGTAAAACCAATGGGAACAATCAAAGAAGCAGAAGCGGTAAAGGTAGTAGAAAATTCATTCCGTGACATCAACATTGCCTTCGTTAACGAACTAGCCATGTCGTTTACCAAGCTTGGTATCAACGTTACCAACGTTATTGACGGTGCAGCCACTAAGCCATTCTCATTCATGGCCCACTACCCAAGTGTTGGGGTAGGTGGACATTGCATTCCCGTAGATCCGTATTATTTGATCGAATATGCCAAGGGCCAGGGTTTTGATCATGACTTCTTGCAACTTGCCCGTGACATTAATAACCACATGCCAGCCTTTACTGTCGAACGCCTAGGCGATGGGCTACAAGAAGCCGAACTAAAACTACAAGACATCACCACACTAATTCTTGGCTTGTCGTACAAAGCCAATGTTGCGGATGACCGCGAAAGCCCGTCCTATAAGGTTATTGATGTGCTAAAAGGCCTCGGCGCCAATGTTATTACATTCGACCCATATATCCTCGATAAATCATCAGAAGATAATATAGAATCGGCTCTAGAAAAAGCCGATGCCATCGTTGTGGCCGCGGGCCATAAGGAATTCCTTAGCATAGATCCTACCGCGCTACATGCGAAGGTAGTTGTCGACGGCAAAAACTGCCTCGATATGGACGCCTATAAAGATGCCGGTATTGTGTACCGTGGCATTGGCCGTCAGTAAACGACTACAGACTAGCTAAGGACGCGGACTTTAATTGTGTCGGTTGTTCCAACGACGCCTGGGTATTTACCAGATACAGTGACAATAGTGTCGCCTTTTTTGAGCACACGGGCAGTACGCAACCAGTTAGTCAGCTTTGTTGCCGCTAGTGGATCTACTGGCCTTTGGTAGCTTTTTGTTCCATAGACTAGTGCTAACTGATTAACAGTGATTGGATTTGATGTAACGGCGATAACTGGGATTACCGAACGATGACTGGTAATTTGCAGAGCCGTGTCGCCGCTGAGAGTCTCGACAACGATTGCTGTTGCTTTGATAGTCTCGGACAGGCTAAGTACAGCGTTCGAGATTGCTTTCTGACGACTCGAAGAAAGTTTTTCCTCGTTAGCGGGAAAGGTCACATTGAGTGGATTGTTTTCTTGCACGTGCATAATAACGCGCTTCATAATCTCGACTGACTGAATTGGATACTTTCCGTTGGCTGTTTCGTCGCTGAGCATAACACAGTCCGAACCAAGGATTACCGCAGTGGCGATGTCAGAGACTTCGGCACGTGTAGGCTCTGGCGCTTCGGTCATACTGGCCAACATTTGCGTGGCTACAATGGTTGGTGTTGAATGCTTGAGGCCCAATCCAATAATCTGGCGTTGCACAATTGGCACACTCTCCGGTAGAGTTTCGATAGCCAAGTCGCCACGTGCCACCATAACCATGTCGGCCTCT
The DNA here is from genome assembly GCA_964615565.1 of uncultured Candidatus Saccharibacteria bacterium. GTDB lineage: Bacteria > Patescibacteriota > Saccharimonadia > Saccharimonadales > AWTP1-31 > CAZTPC01. Next base: position 12,086 of record CAZTPC010000013.1, on the reverse strand, counting down.
TCGACAATGTCTTCCAGAACTTCTGTTGCAGCCCTTGTTTCGATTTTGGCGATAACCTTTGCCTGACTGCCAAGATTTTTTAGGATGGTACGAACTTTGCGAACGTCGTTAGCATGTTGAATAAAGCTGATTGCAACGAAGTCGATATCTTGGGTAGATCCAAACGTCATGTCGGCTCGATCTTTAGCCGTGATGATATCACCGCCAAAATCGGTGTCCGGCAGGTTGATACCCTTGCGTTTTGTCAGTACACCGTCGTTCTCGGCACGAACATACACAAGACCGTCTTTAACACTGGTAACTGTAGTCCTGATTCGACCGTCAAACAAGAAAAGTCGCTCACCGCGCTTAACTTTCTTTGAAAGGTCGTACTGGATTGGGATAACGCCGGATGTTTCATAATCGGATTCGTAGCCCATTGTTAGACTCTGTCCAAGTCGGACATTAATAATGCCTTCGAAATCGCCTAAGCGAATTTTGGGTCCCTGCAAGTCCTGGATAATAGCGACCGGCTTGCCGTACTCTTGGCTTGCCTTGCGGATCCAGCCGATTTGCTCGATACGTTCGTCGTAGCTACCGTGGCTAAAATTTAGCCGAAAGCCATTAGCTCCAGCCTTCATGAGAGCTAGAATAGATTTGTAGTTGTTTGTTGCCGGGCCAACTGTTGCGATGATTTTTGTTCTTTTGAAATCAGCAATGGGCACACGGGGTGCTTTACTTGTTACGTCCATTCCTCTTATTCTAGATGCTTATTGTTATTTTTACCAGCGATAACTACGGTGATACTTCGAGACAATATCGTACCGAGTTATCAAGAAGGGCAAATTAAAAAGCCATCCGCTGGATGGCGTCTTAATTTGGTGACCTCACCGGGTATGGAGCGGAACACCCTAAGTTTGCAGGAACTAGATGAGAAACTCGAAGAACTGGGTCTCGTTGAAATAAACGGGAAGATTATCTTGCTAGACAGCGAGGAGGCTCACGATGCTTAACCTATTACGCCGTGACAAATCGCCGATAGAACTGCTAAGTTCAAAGCTTTTCAACGAAGAAACGTTTTACCCAGTGTTTACCAAGGATTTAAACAAATGCTCGCATGAGGTAATTATTGAGTCCCCATTTGTGACCAACAGACGACTTTCGCAATTGCTGCCAACCTTACAAAAACTCAAAGATCGTAAAGTACGGGTAATTATTAACACCCGTGATCCGATTGAGCACGATGATGAATATCATCGGGGAGATGCCCATAGAGCTATTGCCGCGTTGCAGAGAATTGGCGTTCAGGTGCTGTACACAGCTGGGCATCATAGAAAGATAGTGATTCTTGATCGACAGATACTCTACGAAGGCTCTCTGAATGTTCTGTCTCAAAACGATAGCTGTGAGGTGATGCGACGGGTTGAATCTTCTCAGTTGGCCTGGCAAATGGCCAGATTTGTGGGAATTGATAAGTTCTTAGGCTGATATACTATGCGTATGCAAGGCTACCGACTAAACGACGAAGATACTGACGCGATGGTGCGCTGGCTCAAGCTTAACCACCCTGAAAACGCTAATCGTGAGTACGCAGAATCTATGTTAATAGCGATGAAACTAGCCTACAGGGAAATCGGCTGGAGTGATCCGGATGCGTTAGAAGGCTTTTACCAGGAATATATTAAGAAGTTGGCCGATCAAAACGGCAAAACATCTGAAGAGTGAACACCAAGAGCTGACACTACTTTTTTCAGCATTTTGAGTGACGGGGTAGACACGGCCTGTTCCAGTTTGGCGTAATATTTTTCATGGATACCAGCCTTCTGAGCAACTTGTAGTTGGGTCATGCGTTTATCTAGGCGTGCGTTCTTAAGTGCCTGGGCGATATCAAGGGTCATTTTATCTGCCATATGACTGTAATTATACCACCAGAGGTCATAATTCTGTAAAACAATATTGCTTTACCCGCAATATTAAGCTACTCTTGCACTAGGAATACCTAACGGTGGTGGGTACGGGAGAAACGATGTTCTTGCTTGCGTCCACTCAACCTAGTTTTATTGAACGATACCTTATCGGCACGTCGCCAGCTGCACACCTCCTTAATATACCGGTCATTATCATCGGTGGCTCCCTCTTCATATGGTTCATTATCCTGCCTATCGTTCGGATAATCCTGGACATAATCGACTACCGACGGCTAAGGGAGCGTAAGTTAGTATTTCTAGAGCTAACACCGCCACATATCAGTACCAAGTCTCCACTTGCAACAACTGAGTTTTATGACACTATCCATGGGTTGCTTAGTAGCGTTACTCACAAAGAACGTCTATTTAACCGTAAACATGTCTTGCCACTTGAGGTCTATGCTACTCGGGAAGAGGGTATCCGATTTCGGGCAGCACTAGACCCAGATGATGTTGAGCTTTTTCAGCAACTAGTTATTTCTTACCAACCACAGATACAGTTTCGTGTAGTTAAAGACTACATGACAGCTGCACTCAATGGCCAGGATTTTCGTATTCTTGAATTTGCCCAGACTAACCACTTTGCTTACCGACTAGCAGCCCATGATAACCTGAAGCAACACGACCCTATGGCCTATATAACCACCGCCATGACCAAGCTTGGAGCAAACGAGCTACTGGCTATGCAGTTAGTACTATCCCCGGCTTCACCCAGAGCTGCTACTAAGATACGTGGTCAGTTGCTGCACGGTGAAGACAAGGGCTTAAACCGCGAATGGTGGCATTATCCATTTATCTTTGTTGGCAAAGTTATCAAGCTCATTTTTAGTATGCTTGGTGGCTTATTGGAGATTCTTGGCGATGAAATGGCAGGCGTTAGAACGCCTCGCCAACAACAAGGATCTGGGTACTATGGCTCGCAGCAAAATATCAGTCCGATCAATAAGCCTGCGATTGATACCATCCACGCAAAGCTGGCTGAACAGCTATTCAATGTAGATATCCGTGCTTTAGTTGTCGGACCAAACAGTGGGCAGCGAGCACAAGGCTTAGCCAACGCCCTCTACATGTTCCGCGTACCTGGTTACCAAGGGCTGTATTCTCGAAAAGCGCGGTTGTTTAAAACTAAGCGAGTAGAGCACCGCCTGGAAGCCTTTCACAAACGATTGCCAGCTACGCTAACCCGAAACTCTTCAGTGCTTGGAACCTCCGAGTTAGCTGCCTTGTACCACTTCCCGTATGGGGAACATATGCAGTCAGAAGATATGGTTAAGTCAGTGGCGAAAACACTGCCAGCGCCATTGTCTATGAAGAATCACGCTAACGCTGTCGATTACGATATTGTTCTAGGAACTAATAATCACCATGGTAGTCGCACCACTATTGGATTAACAGCCAAAGAACGGGAAAAACATGTCTACCTTATTGGTGGTACCGGCAACGGTAAGACCACCATGCTTGAATATGCACTACTACAGGACATTAAGGCAGGTAAAGGCGTCGCCTTTATTGACCCCCACGGTGATGCAGCTCAGAAACTCCTCAGATTTATTCCAAAGGAACGCATTAAAGACGTCGTTTACTTAAACCCTCGAGACATTAAGCACCCAATTGGCCTTAACTTACTGGAACTACCTGAGGGACTCGACGAAGATGAACTGCTGGTAGAGCAAGAACGGGTTACCGAAGCGGTGGTATCGGTACTACGGAAAGTCTTCGCCGATGACGATGCTAATGCCCACCGGATCGAAGGTATGCTCCGTAATACCATTCGGACAGCTTTTAGCACTGAGAATCCAACGTTATTTACCTGTTTAGAGCTACTGCGTAACAGCGAGTTCCGCAGTAAGGTGGTAGCAAAGCTCACTAATGCTCACCTAAAAGATTTCTGGCGAGAAGAGTTTGGTAAGGCTGGTGGTATGCAACGGGTAAGCATGACTAAAGGACTAACGCATCGATTAGACCGTTTTGATGGTTCACAGTTTGTGAACCGTATGATGAGTCAAACGAAATCTACCATTAGCTTTGAGGACATTATTGATTCTGGTAAGATCCTGATCTGCAATTTCTCGACTGACATGGGCGAGGATACGGCAACTCTGTTTGGTACAGCCGTACTGGCAAAGCTCAAGATTGCCGCCGAGCGACGCCACAACCAGCCCGAAGCCGAGCGTAAGCCGTTTTACGTCTACGTCGATGAGTTCCAGAACTTTGCCACCACACCATTTGTGAAGATGCTATCTGCATCACGCAAGTACAAGCTGTTCTTAACCATTGCCGAGCAATCTGCCGCTCAACAGGAAGAGCAACGACTAACAGAAGCCATCCTAGCCAATGTCAGTACTATTGTCTGTTTTGGGCTGGGTAGCCCATTCGATGAACGATTGTTACTGGGTCGGTATGAACCGTGGCTTGCGAAAGGCAACTTACTCAACCAGCCAGCCTACAATTTCTATCTACGAGTTAAGGCAGAGGAACCCATGGAGCCGGTGTCAGGGGAAACTATATTGCTACCAGCTGAGGAAGGCTCTGAGCAGCGAGCTAATGCCGTTATTGCAGCATCCCGAGAGAACTATGCTGTTGAATGGGCAAAATACAAGGTAAAAACCAAGGCGGCGAAAGAACAAATACCCACAGCAAAGACGAAAGTAGTAACAAAATCTAGCTCAAAACCCAAACCAGAGGCACTTGAGGTATAATTACAGATATGAAATTGCTATTAACTTCTGGCGGTCTAAAGAATAAGTCTATAATTGACGTGCTTACTCAACTTGTAGGCAAAAACTTGAACGATGTTAGTGCTGTGTATGTGCAAACAGCAGCAAATGAAGAATATGGCGATAAGTCTTGGATGATCCGAAACCTTAGTGAACTTGTTGAACTATTTAAGGAAGTTGAAATTGCTGATATTGCCCTTCCGAAAGAACAATGGGAACCAAAAATAAAAGATGCCACAGTGATTATAGTCGGTGGAGGTAATACTACGTATCTAATGAAACAAATGAAGAAATCAGGGTTTGCAGAGCAACTGCAAAGTCTATTGGTTGGAAAGGTTTATGTTGGCATATCTGCTGGTTCGATGGTGACGACTCCGACTACGGCACCAAACAGTGACAATGAAGAGAAAATCCCAGCCTTGAAACTAGTTGATTTTGGCATACAGCCGCACTATAAAGCAGTTACATTTCCACTAGCCTTAACCAAGGAAAAGGTTGCTCAAAGAAAAATTGATAACAATATAGACTATCCTCTCTATGCACTTGATGATCAGTCAGCAATATCAGTTATTGACGACAAGATTGAAGTTCTATCAGAAGGAAAATGGGATAAATTATGAAGGTAGACTATTCAATTGAGTGTGCCTTGCCGTACACTGGGGATCCAATAGCAGAGCATTCCAAATACGAATTAGCGTTTAGCGGCTTGGTAAGGCAATTTGAAGCCAATGGTGAACAATACTCACGAGTTCTTCTGGTTGATGACGTGACAAATAACGCTGGAGAAGGCTTTGACTTAGATGCGTATACTGACGCAGCAACAAATCACAGTGCTGACACTTTAGTAATGCGTGAATCAATGCTTGCAGAACTGTGTGACGGTGTTTATGCAGATCTTGCGACAAAACTCACGCCTGAGGATTTGAGTAGATACAAAGGCGAGCATAGCTTTTCAAGCCCATTTTATATTGCGGTTTGGTCATTGCTAAGATTGGGGTATCTTCAGCATCCAAACTTCCCAGAAGATCAAGTATCGGAAAGAATTGTAAACGTGCTACCTGAAAGCTTTCGTGAAGGTGAGGAAGAGTCATTGGATATTGTTCGAAAGACTCGCTTCCCTCAAGCAGCAGACCAAGTTACTTATACTTATGTGGAGGATGACAAATGAAAAACGCAATATTAGTACCAGGAAGACCTGACAAAGACGAACACTATGATCCTAAAAGACCGAGTAATAGTGAGGATCATTGGTTTAGTTGGCTTAAGCGACAGCTTATACTCAAAGATATTCATGCCGTATCAATTGAACCCCCATTTCCATTTAGACCACGTTACGAAGATCTGAGTGATCATAAAGATCTAAAGGTCGGTAAAGTATTATTAGTCGCACCGTGGATAAATCCCCTCAAGTATGAAGTGTCAGATACGGCTGACTTCTTTGACTTCGCAATTGACCCGGACTTTCCGACAAGAACTGAAGCTGCAATTGTGTTTATCTCAAGTGACGACGAACCAAGTGTCGTAAAGACGGTTGAAATTCTTCGTGAAAAAGTTAAAGGTCTAAAATTCAAAGAATACACCGACAAAGGTCACTTTGTTATAGATAGCCTCGGTACCGAAGACTTCCCGGATTTACTTAGTGAGCTGCTAGCATGACTCCGTTTGAGGCATGGAAAGACCCTGTAACGGGTGTAGAGTTTGTCTTTAGTCATTCAGACGAAAAATTTACGACCGGTGTTATGTATTTACCACCTGGAGCCGCACTTCCAAAACACAATCGTCCAAAAGCATTTGAAAACCTCATACAGATTGCCGGAAAGTGCAAGATGACAGTATTCGAACTTAATACCGACGGCTCTTTTGATAAGGTCCTCACTCCAGGTGATTCAATCCGTATGGAGAAGGGTCAGTTCCATATTCACGCCAATCCATTCAGTGAAAAGTCATATACACTTTTTAAAGCTGAGGGCGACATTACAGAAATAATGAAGGTGTTACGAGAAAACTTCAGAAGGATTTAGTATGGCGTCCAACGAAGTCCCGGCCAGCATTGAAATTAAGAAGTCTGATATTATCGGCAAAGGCATCTTTGCTATGTCTCTTATAAAGAAGGGTGCGACCGTACTCACTTGGAATCCAAAAATTCTCACACGAGAGGAGGCGGACAAGCGTCCCAATGAAGAGAAAGATCATTATCTTTACCCAGAGGGTGACAAAATGCTTTGGATGCAACCTCCCGAACGTTATATCAACCACTCCTGTGATGCCAACACACACGTAGTCGGGCAAAGTGATATTGCTTCAAGAGACATACAACCTGGAGAAGAGATCACCTCGGATTACATGGATTTGGAGACAGAAGATTTCCAATGTCAGTGTGGCTCACCTAAATGTCGTAATCCTGTTGACAAGCCTTGACGGTTATGGTAATATTGTTGAAACTTAAAGGAGTTTATATTTAATGATAGATCTAATCAACTGCTAAGATGTCACGCTAACGGCGTAGCTTTGCTATTGATTTGAATTCATTACTAAACTTCTAAAAACCGAGCGTGCGTGACATTTGTCTGCCTGCTCGGTTTTTTAATTTGCAAAGAAAATGAGGAATAATCATGGCATTTAATTTACGTCATATATACAAATCATTCTCAGGTCGCAATGTCCTAGAGGACGTCAGCTTGGCCATTAACCATGGCGAAGTGGTTGCTCTAATTGGTGAAAACGGAGCTGGCAAAACCACTCTGTTGATGATTCTAAGAGGAGAATTAAAACCAGACACTGGAGATGTACAGTCTACCGGTGCTATTGGCTATGTCCCACAGGAGGCAGAGCTTGGGAAAACGATTGGCCAGAGCTTTTCGGCTACGACGGAGTCGTGGCAGATTGACTACGCCCTTGAGCGGGTAGGTCTGAGTGCTAAAGGACTGAAAACACCCGTGGATAAGCTAAGTGGTGGTCAGAAAACCCGTCTAGCCTTTGCAGTTGTCTTGGCTCAAGATCCAGAACCATCATTGCTGCTACTAGACGAACCGACCAACAACCTGGATGCAGCCGGTTTGATTTGGCTAGCGGACTTCGTTCGTTCTTTTGACGGCGCCGTGTTACTGGTTAGTCACGACCGAGAATTTGTTAACAGCACAGCGACTAAGATTGCCGAGCTACGTAACTGCAAGCTAACCCAGTACGGTGGAGATTACGATTTCTACCGCGAACAGAAAGAGCTAGAAGAGGCTGCTGCAGTGGCCCGTTACCAGCAGAACATTGAGGAGCGTAACAAGCTAACCAACGCCATTCGTGAACAGCAGGAAAAAGGTAAGCACACCCACGAGCACATTAAACGGTCAGACGGCGACAAGTACCAACGAGACTTCTTTAGGAATCGAGTAACAAACAAGTTTGGGCAACAGGCTCGAGCTTTAGAAAAACGACTAGATCAACTAGAAGATGTCCAACGACCGGAGTTCGCTAAGGACTACCACATCGTACTTGGTGGCGAGGTGGACAGTAGCAAGCTAGTGCTACTTCTGGATGGTATCAGTAAAGGATTCCCGGAGCCAGTGCTAACGGATGTTGACCTGGAGATTCGTGGTGGCGAACGCATTCATGCCCAAGGCCTGAACGGTAGCGGTAAGACAACGCTACTAACCATTGCGGCTGTACGAGCCCAAGCAGATAGCGGCGAAGTAACCTACGGTACTGGCATTAGTGTTGGCTACTTCTCGCAGGATGTCGATGGACTAGACCACGAGACTACAGGATTAGAAAACCTTGTTAAGACTGAGGCGCAGATGACCAACATCTTCCGCGAAGCTCGCAGCCTTGGCCTTACCGACACCGACTTAAAGAAACCGGTCAGTGAATTATCGCGTGGCCAGCAGGCCAAACTAGGTTTTGCCAAGTTGCTGCTTGCTTCTCACCATTTGCTGATTCTTGACGAACCAACTAACCATCTGGATATCCCTACGAAGGAACAGATTGAAGGTGCATTACTACAGTACAAGGGAGCAATCCTGTTTGCCTCACACGACAAATACTTTGCTAATAAACTAAAACCTACCAAGGAACTGAAACTATGAACTTACTAAAACACAACATGCGGGCTTTGTTCCGCTTTACCTTCTTGTCTAACGTACAGCCCTACTACATTGTGCTTGTGCTGTATCTTTCGCATGTCTTAAATTCATTCGCTAAAGGTACTAGCGTTTGGGCGTTTGTCCAGATTTCTCAGGCTGTTCTAGAAATTCCAACCGGCGTTATATCTGACCGCGTGGGCAGAGTCGTTAGTATGCAGGCTGGTGCACTGGCGAGTTTGGCGGGTCTACTCATCTACGCCACGACAACCAATTACTGGGTCTTGCTGGTTGGTGCAGCGATGCAGGGGCTGAGCTTCGCTTTGTTTAGCGGCAACAATAACGCGCTCATCTACGACTCGGCCCGGTCTGCCGGTGTAAAAGATGACTTCCATAGCCACTACAGCAAAACCAATATTGCCCTTGAGGTTGGCGGCATCATTGCGGCTATCGGTGGAACAATGTTGGCTTCGATCTCCTATACTATGGTGCTGTGGATTTCGGTAGTCCCACAGGTTCTCGCTGTACTAGTGACCTTTACCATGATTGAACCTCCTAGACATTCACCACTTTCTGGCAATATATTTAGCCACCTAGGGGATGCTTACCGGTACTACAAAAAGAACGCACACTTACGGATGCTGAGTATTGCTTCGATCTTGAGCAGTAGTGTTGGTGGCGCATCCTGGAACATGATGCCTGCTTTCTACCGACAGTATGTACCTTTGTCCTGGGTTGGCACCTTACTGTCGGCCAACTACATTTGGAGTACTATAGGGTTCAAAACTAGTGACTGGTTCATTAAGCGTTTTAAATCAGCGACCATCCTGCTTACCGGCGAAGCTTTCTCGCGCACTGTATCATTCGTCGCATTAATCCTGTCATCGGCTGCTTCACCGTTCATTATGATGCTCCACGGTCTGCCATATGGACCAACTGATACGGCCAAGCAACATCTAATCCATCAGGAATTTACCGATGCACAACGGGCGACCATGGACTCGCTGAATTCGTTAGTAACTAGCATAATTTATGCGGCCTTCTTAGTGTTTGTCGGATACTTGGCTGACCGTTTTAGCCCTACAATTTCTATACTTGTCTGTAATATCTGTCTATTGCCGGTGTTCTTCATTTACCGAGCTACGTTTAAAACAAAGGCTCGTAGGCTTAGAGTTAAGGTATAATTACAGATATGAGTGAACAACCCCTCCCTAAACCCGAGCAACCTAGTCCCACCTTGGAAGTCCAGCCAGCAACGCCAGAAGATGCAGCTGGTGTGTACGAAGTGCAGCGACAAACTTGGATAGACACGTATCCCAATGAAGAAGCTGGTATCACTGAACAAGATATACGTAATCGTATTGAAGGCGAACATGGGGAGAAAATTGAAGATAGAATAGCTTGGTGGCGAAAAGGTATAGAAACCAGTGGCGAAAAACGAGGAATCTATGTAGTCAAAGACTCTAGTAAGGTTGTTGGTTTTGTAGCACCAGGAATAATTGAAGGCCAACGACGAATTGGAGCAATCTATATCCTTCCTGAAGCTCAAGGAAAAGGCCTGGGACGTAAATTACTGGAAAAGGCTATCGACTGGCACAGCCGTGAGGAAGACATCTTCTTGCATGTGGCTAGTTATAACGATAACGCTATCGATTTCTATAAGAAGAACGGTTTTGAAAAAACCGGTAATTCAATAGAAGACCTAGACGCACGTGAGCGTGGTGATATGGAAATACCTGAAATTGAGATGGTATTAAAAGCAAAACAAAATAATGAAGCGAAGGTTAAACCCGAAGAAATTGAAGTAGGACTAGTACGCCCAGATGAAATGCAGGATCTAGCCGACCTGGCAGCTAGATCTTTTAGTGATGCATTCGGAGATGATATGAATCCAGAAGATTTAGCAGTAAGTCTCGAAGAAGATAGGTCTCTTGCTTACTTTGAACGCACAAAAGACTCGAGCACCATTCTTGTTGCTAGGTATCAAGGTAAACTGGCCGGTTATGCTCAATACGGATCTGTGAAGTTAAACGGAATCGATGCCTCACCTGAAGATAGAGAGATTGGACGCGTTTATGTAGATACAACACTTCACGGTGTGGGTATAGGTCGTTTGCTGATGGAATCTACACTTTCAGACCCAGATGTTGCTCAAGCTCCAAACGTGTATCTACAAGTCTGGAAAGAAAACGAACCTGCAATTGCGCTCTATAAAAAGTATGGATTCGAAAATTCTGGTGCTGTAGAAGAATTTTTGCTGGCCGGAAAGCCTGCAAGGGATATTATTATGGTTCGTCATCAATCTAAAAGTAGCGACAAATGACCCAAAGCAATAATGTCGGTATCCACCGCGAGATCATCCAGAATGATGACGCAGTCCATAGACCAGTTCACTATTGGACACCAGCTGTACATGGTCTGCTTGAGTATCTAAGCTCTACAGGCTTCCAGACGGTACCGCGCGTACTGGGTTTTGATGAGCAAGGACGTGAGATTCTCAGCTTTATTAAGGGCGAGTCGGGTCCGGCTGGTTGGGCTAAGATAACCAGCGATGAGGGTCTTGCAAGATTTGCTAAGTATCTACGCCAATACCACGACGCAGTTCGTGACTACAAGCCATCGGCTGACAGTAAGTGGGCATATGGCCATGATCGCCTAGAACCAGGTGAAATCATTTGTCATGGTGACTTTGGACCATGGAATATCGTTTGGGATGGTGATGATCCAGTCGGTATCATCGATTGGGATATGGCACGGCCAGCTAAGCCTGAATTCGATATTCTATATGCGCTAGAATTTGCAACGCCATTTCGTAATGATGAGGAATCTATAAAGTGGCATCACTTTACAGAAGTTCCGGATAGGAAGCATCGTATAGCTGTCTTTTTGGAAGCATATGGTATCGATTCTATTCCTGACATTGCCAAGAAGGTAGCTGACATGGAACGAGAGGTCAATGTTGGGGCTAGGACAATAGCTTCACATGGTATCGAACCCCAGGCAACTTGGCTCAAAGACGGCACACTTGCTAAATTTGACGACCAAGCAAAATGGATAGAAGATAATAAAGGTCTCTTTGAATGACAATTAAGGAACAAATACTAAAATCAAATCCAAAAGTCGGGAACATCCATTTTATCGCAGTCGATGGCCATGGTGGCTCTGGTAAATCTACCCTGGCGATGCTACTAAGCGAACAACTAAAAGCCGAGATAATTCACGCCGATGATTTTGCTAGCTGGGATAATCCTAAAAATTGGTGGCCACTTATAATTGAGAGAGTCTTTGACCCAATTAAAAACGGAGCCACTACTCTCAACTATCCTCGATCGAAATGGTGGGAAGTTCACATG
>CAZTPC010000012.1:0-29357 GCA_964615565.1 uncultured Candidatus Saccharibacteria bacterium | reverse complement strand
GTACAGATGATGTGTGGCGCCAAGTCCGTAGTAGCCCTAGCGATTACTTCTGAAAACTCGTTGATCTTGACTACAAGCGGACGTTCTCCCGCTTGGATACTGGTTGGCTCAACGGCAGCTTTATCTGACTTACTGAGAACGCTCTTGGCCCTGGCATGGGCATACTGCAGGTATGGTCCACTGTTACCCTCGAGGCTTACTGATTCATCGATATCAAAGTGAATATCACCGCCAAGGCGTGACTTTAGAAAGGCATACTTAACAGCACCTTGCACAATATTCTCGTCAGGTTCGCGACCGGCGTTTTTTGTAGCTTCTACGGCCATGTCTAGGACATCGACAGCCAGTAAGATGTTACCCTTTCGGCTACTCATTTTTACGCCGCCAGACATCTTAACCATGCCATGTGTAATATGCTTTGTACGTTCGGCAAGTTTAGGCTCGAATTTACCAAGTGCTGCCAATATCACCTTCATATATTCAACAATGTCATTGCCGGTACTGATGATATTTAGGTCGAACTGGTAGTCCTGCCATTTGCAGAGTGCCAGGCCAATATCTTTAGCTTCGTAAGTTGGCAAACCGTTGGAGTTGATGAACACACGAGTGTGTAGTCCTTCGGCTTCGCCATCGAAGACCACTGCACCGTCAGACTCGGTGAAGACTCCTTTAGCCAACTGTTCTTTAACAGCTTGAAGGCCAGCTGGAGCCGTCACACTTTCGGGATAGTACTTCTCGAACTTAGTGCCGACACGATCGTAGAATGCATCGAAATAGTCGTAGCTCCATTGTCGTGTCTCCCAGTAAATCTGGGCGAATGGCGACTCGTGGTCATTATCGGTATGGATCTGATAGATCTGTTTGTTAAAGTCGATGATGGTCTGCTTGGCAGTTTCGTCGTCTTCGTACGCATTGGTGCCTTCGACATATCGTTGGCTCAGCCAAGTAGCTCGCTCATCAGCGGGAATGTCTTTTAGACCTTCCGGGTTCTCCCCTCCAAGTACCTGCAAGATAGCCCACATTGTTTTACCAACATGTAGTCCGACATCGCCACCAAAATTAACCCTGTGCACGGTAGCACCGGCAGCTTCTTGTAACTTGGCGATGGACTCTCCTGTTACACAGTCGTACAAGTGTCCGACATGCAATACCTTGAATGGGTTAGGGTCTGAATATTCAACAATCGTTACTTTGCCTGCCTGGCTTTGATCGAGGTTAGTACTAACTTTTAGTGCTCCAAGCAAAACGGTGTCGCTCAGATGAATATTTATGAACCCCGGACCAGCAATAGATACTTCACTCACTTGGTCACCTAGTTTGTCCTGCAACGCTGTTGCCAATTGCTCGGCTACATCTCGAGGATTCTTGCCAACTTGTTTGGCTAACTGCAGTGCAACGTTCGTAGCAAAGTCACCGTATTCTGGATCTGGTCGAGAAAGAACCGGTTCAACGGTTACAGTAAATAGATCGTTCACAGCCTTGGTGATAGTTGTTTGTATTTCGGATTGGATAGCAGTCATTGCCATCATTTTACCTGCTTGCCCTTCACTTGGCCACCAGAGTAGACATAGAGCATCTTTGTCACACCGGTTTGTCCCAGTATTGGGGCGACCGGTTCAAAGCCGTTCTTGGCGAACGCCTTGCTGCTGGCATCGTTTACTACAGCGGCGATATTATCCCTACCGGCGTCCAATAACCCTGCGGTTACTCTGCCGACTAGTAACTCAGAGAAGCCGAACTTCTGCCATCCTGGCAATATAGTTAGATGTCTGATCAAGTCGTATTCAGTACCATCATGTTCAACGGTGTCTTTCTGAGTCGCAAATCCAACGATCTTACCTAGGTCGTATACACCTTTGCTTGATTCTTCCAAACTTATCGCACAGTACCCAATCGTCTGAGCTTTAAAGTCGGTATCGGCAAGTGGCATCACGTCCACATCTGGTCTATTAGAGAAGTCAGTAAGCGCTTCATGGCCGGCTTCTACGGCAAATGGATGGTGCTTACTGACGATAGTTACTTGTTTCATTTCTTAGTTCCTTACAAAATAAAAAGCCCCGTGTCCCTTGATTAAGGGTGTGGGGCGTACGTAAGGCTTTTAATACAACTTTCGAGCGCCGCCCCTTAGCTACGGCTGCGGCGGAATTGGTTCTCGAGGAGAGATTTAACTGTTGTACAGGTTTTTACCATAAGTATATACAAACACAATTACCGACACTACGCAACTAGTTCTTGCGTCTAGTTTTTTTGATATGTAGTACGTCGGGCCACAACCAGAGTGCAACCAGGTAGAATGACCCTAGAAAAGCGAAGAACAACAAAGTAGTCTCGAGCATTGGTGCTCCATCTCTTGGGATGACTAGGCTATCTAAGACATTCGAGATAAGGCCAACCGGGTTGATGATTACATCCCAAGTATTCCAGCGCATGTATCGGCCAAGATAGATCGCGTAGCTACAGGCTAAGAAGATGGCAGTCACCACTAGATCTGCACGGTTCTTACGATGTCGTTTACGAAGCTCTCTGTGCACCATAACTACGCTGCCGTAGCCGTATAGCAGCCCAGCGATCGTGAATGACAGCAACATGACTGCGTCGAAGACGATTGTCCTGCTGGTGACTTCGGCAATATGGATCAGGTCGGTGACAATATAAAAACTGTTTGGCAAGAATCCCAACCACAAAACGGTTAGCGCCAGATTAGCAGGCTCACTCCATAATCGTCCTTGAAGCCGGTCTATTAGCGCCACACCAATAAAGAATGGTATGGCCGCCAGCAAGAGATTCCAGATCATATAGCCAAAAGTGTAGTCACCGTAAAAGATAACTCGGGCAAAATACAAGACAATGCTGATAGCGGCCGCAGCAACAAGCCCTCGTACAACACGCACCCGTTCCATGCGACCAGTATACCCTGTTCGAGGGTCTACGGTATACTAGGATTAATGCAAGCACTCCAGTCAGTTGTTAATCTCATCCGCAATTTTATACGTTTTATGTTAGCCAGGCTGGCTAAGACTCTCGATGTCATAAGCCGCAGTAAAATCACCCCTAACAGCATTACGGTGCTCAGTCTCGTCGCGCACTTCCCATTGGCGTTTCTAGTGGCGACCAGGCATAACTTCTGGTCAGCCGGATTTCTGTTTGTATTCGGGCTGCTCGATGCGGTCGATGGCCCCCTAGCCCGCCTACAAGACCGCAGCACATCTAAGGGTATGCTCTTGGATTCGATTACTGACAAGATCAAGGAAGTCCTAGTCTACATCGGTGCAGCTTACGCATTTATTGGTACAGCGCATGCCTATTACGCCGTCTGGGCAGTCGCAGCTTGTGGTGTATCGCTCCTAGTTAGCTATGTAAACGCCTGGGGCGAGGCGATGGTGGCTAAGCAAAAATTAAAGGGTGGCAAGACCAACCAGACCTTCCGCGAAGGTCTGATGACATACGACGTACGCATGACTGTCTTCTTTTTTGGATTACTAGCTAATCGCATGGATATATCGGTTGTCTTTATTGCTATCGTCAGCCTATTCACTGCCCTTGGCCGTGCTCGATCAATAATGCAGCGTTTATAACCATGGCTATGAACATCGACCTACACTCACACTCCCATGGCTCACCAGACGGGAGCCTGGTGGCCACTGACTACAAAGCAGCTCTCGCTAGTGGACTCGATTTCATAGCAATTACTGATCACGACAGCATAGATGCCGCCCAAAAGATCCGTAAACAGCTAGGCCCGAAGATCATCATCGGACAAGAGGTAACCACAACCGACGGTGAGATTATTGGACTTTTTTTGAGTAAAAAAGTAGAGCCAAAATTGTCTGCCAAAGAAACGGCCGTGGCTATTAAACAACAGGGCGGTCTAGTCTACATCCCCCATCCTTTTGAGACTGTCCGCAAAGGACTACCTAAAACAGTGTTGGATGACATTTCCGTACTAGTAGATATAGTTGAAGTTTTTAATGGACGAGCGCTCTTTCAGAACAAAGGCCCACAGGCGGCAACATGGGCTCGACTCCATGGCAAGCAAGTTGCTGCCAGTAGCGACGCTCACGGGAAGAAAGGTCTCGGCAGTTGCTACACAACCATTGCCAAAACCCCCGATGCCAAGAATCTAGTGAAGCAGCTGGAGGTTGGGCGGCTTGTTACTAATCGTCCACCCTTCTCTTCTCTGTTGTATCCCAAGCTTAATCGTTTACGTGGTAAGATACCTCGAAAGACATGAACCATTATCTCTTTGCAATTCTATTCTTCTTGCCCGCTGGCTTTGCCAACGTGGCCCCGATATTAGCTAAGCGAATTCCAATTCTAAAAAACTGGACTGCCCCTATTGATATGGGTAAAAAGTTCCGCGGCAAACGAATGCTGGGCAAGAACAAGTCTTGGCGCGGCATCATAACCGGAGTCTTGGTTGCCGGCATCACTGGCTCAGTTCTCTATCCCCTGCTCAATCAGTTCGGTGGCCCGCTTGAGCACTTTCTGATCGGTGCAACCCTAGGCTTTGGAGCTCTTTTAGGTGACGCCGTCGAAAGCTTCTTTAAGCGACAACGTGGCGTGAAATCTGGCGACAGCTGGCTACTATTTGACCAGCTCGATTACGTGATAGGCTCCATGCTATTCGGCCTCATTTTCGTACGTCTAGACATTGCTGATTACCTCGCCGTCATCATCTTTTACTTCGGCGGGCACTTAATTTTGACGTACATCGGCTTCTTGCTCGGCCTCAAAGACAAACCAATCTAGTCACGAGCTTTAACGAATGCTTCGATTCGGAAGGCCTCGTTGAGATATTCCTGGTCGAACGCATCAATCATCTTTCCATATTGAGAAGGCATTGCTGCAAAGGCGGCCTGTTTGCAGTCGCAAAGTTCATCATCACAGGTAAAACATATGTCGCATTCGTCCTCGAGGACAAGTGGCGGTTGATCGATATTGAAGAATAAATTGAGCTTAGCATCAGCTTCCTGAAGATACTTTCTGTACTGCCCTACCGTCAGCACAGCATGATATATCACAGGTTTGCGTATAGCTTGATCAACAGCCTTATCTACCCACTTTGAGACGGCTTGATGATCACTGTGCCCCGTTAAACCGTCCGGACCAAAGGTAAGAATTGTATCGGGCTGATGCTTGTCTATATGCTCGGCTATTTGTTTTGCAGCAACTTCGGCATCTACCTGATCGCACTTGCCATCGGCGTAGTCTAGCCAATGATGATCTGTTATGCCCAGCACTTTCAAGGCGGCCATTAGCTCTTTCTGGCGGACGCTACCCATTTTTTTCTTGGGCCAACGTTCAGTATCCTGCGAGCCGCCTTCACCCTTGGTAGCCGTAATGCAGGCAACGTTTTGTCCGGTTCTTGCTGCTGCAGCCAGTAGTCCGCCGGCACAAAAGGTTTCGTCGTCTGGGTGTGCCCAAACGCCAAGAATCGTGCCAAGCGAGCTAACATTCATGCCCCTATAGTACCGTAACCCGGCTGCTTAGTCGCCCAGTTCTCTCTTGAACTTCTCTACTAGTTCCACTGGTGCCGGGTTAAGGCCGTTGAGTAGACCTAGATAAATCGAAGTAAAGTCACCCATCAAAACCGTCCACAACAGCTGCTCCAGATGGGTCTGGCCTTCGGCTTGGACAACATGAGGTTCGGGTCGCTTGCCAGAGAGCAACTTAGCGCTCAGCTCAAAACGCTTCTGTACTCTGGGGTGCTCAAAAGAAGACCGAAGGTCAACTACGGCATATGGCTTCTGAACCGGGTGAGAACTCCAGCCAATAAATTCATTGTGGTTAAATTCTGGGTAAGTTCCCTGCCAAGCAACGTTCTTAGCATTCTCATTAAAGCTAATCTTCCACTTATAGGCGGCCGGAGCTAGGAATTCACCGGCGTACACCACAATACTCTTACCCATTAAGTCTTTGGCTAGTTTCTTTGCTGGGTTCTTGCCTGTTGGTACATCAGGCAGAAGGTTGGCGATGTGGTTAGTCAAAAAACCAGCCGTTTTGGATAGTTCTGCCTCTGTCGTATTGTCGACAAACATATCAGCCTTACCGAGTAACTGAACAATTGCCTTGAGGTTATAAAACACCGCGTAGCGAGGCTGCTCGGCTTTTGGCAAAACAATACAGTGATAGCCTTTGTCTTTAGCTATCTCTACCAGCTTGCCTCCGCCCGCTATCACTACAATATGAGCTCCTTTTTTCTCGGCAGCCGTAATGGCCGTTATAGTTTCTTCGGTGTTACCGGAGTAGCTTGAGGCTATAAACAACGTATTCTTCCCTACGTACTCTGGAATTGTGTACTGACGCGAGAGCTCGAACGGTACCCTGTAGCCTGGCCATAAACTACTTAGTAGTGCTGCGAGTGCTGAGCCACCCATGCCGGCGTATACAATATTGGCGAATGGCTTTGTTGGCGCCCATGCCGAAAGGTCAAAATCGTATAGCAACTGTTCTGGTTGTTTAGAGGCGATGCCAAGTGCATCCTGGGCATCTTTTTCGTGAATATATTTTAAGTCATCAAGCATTACTGTTTTAGTATAAATCATTTCATCCGCGTTTAGGCCTGTGATATGCTTATGCTATAGATTTATAAACAACTAGCCAGATATGGCTAATCACGGGGGTGGGAATGTTCGATAACAACGATCAAAATCAACAGGCTGCAGCAACAACAGCGCCAGTTCCAGCAGATACATCTGCGCCGGCTGTTGACACTACCGCTGCACCAGCAGTACCGGCAGATACAGTAACACCAAGTGCACCTGTTGCCGATCAAAGCTTTAACGCTACACCCCTCGTTAGCGATCCTATAGCTGCGCCAGTTCCAGATGCTTCACTACCTGCAGATCCAATTGCAGCTAGCACTCCAGCTCTGCCTGTAGAGGAGCCTACAGCTGTTCCTGATCTTTCTTCTGGTATCTCCCTCCCAGCTGATCCAGCACCTGTTAGCGACAGCACAACTCCGTTTGATGTATCAACACTTGCCCCTAGCACTCCAGCTGCTCCAGCAACCGAAGGTAGCGGCGACCTATTGTCGATCAAGCAAGACGCTCTTCAGAACCTTTCCCCACTACTCAGCCAACTAGACCAATCTCCAGAGGAGAAGTTTCGAACAACCATGATGCTTATCCAGGCATCAGATGATCAATCTCTTATCCAAGCCGCCTATGCTGCAGCGAAAGAGATCAGTGACGAAAAAGTACGTGCACAAGCGCTTCTTGATATCGTCAACGAGATCAACTACTTCACCCAATCCAAGCCCGCAGCCTAGCTGTAGACAAAGTCTTCTCAATATGACATCCTATGCGGATGTCATATTCATTTAGTCACGGTGTGATCATTCTGAGTGGTCCACCCGGCGAACAAGGCGAGCTTTCACCGGATACAGAGGCCCGATACCAAGGAGGTCTCGAACTCTGGAAAGAAGTTGGCGGGCTCCTGATCCCTGTGGGAAGTGCTAGCCAGATTATGCACGACAGACTTGGGCTAGAAGCTCATGGACCTACAGAACAAGAGGTTCAAGTAGAACCCCTATCGAGAGATACTGTTGGTAATGCATTGTATACAAAACGAGATGTGCTCGAGCCCCATGGGCTTATCGAGAATTATATTGTTAGTGCGGACTATCATATCCAGCGCGCCAACCAGACTTTCAAAACAGCATGTGGCCCGAACTATACGTTCACTCCTGTTGGCGTAGGCTCGCCATACTCACCGGAGAGACTACAGCAACTCCGTGACGACGAGGCAAAATACGACTTTGTATCTAAGATCGCTTTCATGGGACACAATCCCGAGTCACCTAGAAGCGACGCCCGAGTAATGTTTATAATGCGTCACACTTTCGCACGTTCGCGCTATAAGTAGAGACTAGAGGTCTACGTCTGGGCCAGTACGGACAAGAGTGTTGCCGCTTGTGTCACCTGTTGCCGGTGTAGTAGCTGGAGTTGCAGGTGTTGGTGCTGGGCTTGGAGCAGGTGCTTGAACCGGGGTGTCAGTACTGCCGTTATCGCTGTCGTTTGTGTTGGTCTTCCCTGCACCGTTGTCAGAACCATTACCATCGTCTTTTTTGGTATCAGTCTGTGCGGTAGTGGATTTGTCGTCACTGTGCGCAAGTTTGCGGTAGACCCAGCGGCCGCCAAAGAATAGACCAGAAACAACGATTAATGTTACTACTAGTGAAACAATTCCTACGAGCCATGCCATACCCATACGTTCGCGGTGTGCGCCTTCAGTGTACGCCTGAATTTCTGGTGGTAGGTTACTATCGGTTGATTTGCGTCGAAAAGCTCTCATAACATCTCCTGCCTTACGGCTATAATAGACATATACTAATACAATCTGGACTTTTCGGCAACTTTGTAGCTACTTGCTTACGCTTGCAAATGTGTGGATTAGGATTCTGCCACACCCATGGATGCTAAGTAGCCTTCACGGAGTTTTGGATCAATTAGCCAAGGGGCGTCAGGTCTGACACCTGCTTCTGCACAGGCCTGTTTCCATGTCTCAGGGTCTAGCTGACCAGAGTGTTCATCTATATATCTACCTAGTGCAACCATCCGAGAGCTATGTGCACCATTCTTGATTCCTCTGAGTGGTTCCTGCACATAACCCATGTGCTTTGGATTAACTGTGTCGATTTCCCCCTGTAAAGGGTGTTCGGTTGTTAGCCAGATATCTGGGTACTTCGGATATAGCTCTGCAAGAATAACAGCGAATTCTTCCGGTTCCCATGTATACAAATCACAGCTATCATAGTCGTGATCCTCGGACTTAGTGAGCATAGATAGCTTTTGTTCTACAGCCCGGGCATGTACTTCTTCTATGAATTGCTGTGCTTGTTCGCCCTTTTCTGGAGTCGAGAGATCAAGCGACATATAAAACTTATGGCGATCAAATGGTCTTTCGGTTATGAGATCAGCGAGATCAGCGCCAGTCTCCCATGGTCTAGATAGTCCATTCGTCCCCGGTATTGGTTTGTTGTCGTGATTCGCTCTTCGGTAGAAATTTTCACGTAAGGCCCTTGGGCGTAATACGTTAGCCTTTAGGCCCTGCTGATGCGAAGCACCAAAGGCAGCCTTAAATCCGATCTCCTTGGCTGAGGCGACTAGGGTACTTGTGCTTAACTTTGCAAGAAACCCATCTGGAGAACCTTCACCTTCTACCGAAGTACTAATTCCCTCAAGTAACGACACCCTTGGTGCTTGGTTCGACTCAGTACTATCCATCTGACTTTTTTTGACTAGAGTTCCCCTTAGGACTGGAGCTTCAGCGGCCTCGGTTGCTTTACGGCGATCTGCATTTCGACCCATTGTTGAGATTATTTGCGAATCAGTGGTCGCTGGCTCGGGAACCAGTTCAACGGAGGTAGTTAGCCCAACAGACAACTCTCCAGACTTGGCTGTAGTTGGATCAACTACTTCACCACTAGCAGCTACAGCTGGCACATCTCTATCTAGCCGCCCTAATGTAGTGACTATCCTTGTATCAATAGGGTCTGACGCCAATGTAGTTGATGGTATTTTTGGTTCCATGTTTGTTTTAGTATATTATAGATATACATTAGCACAATGTGGCGTTTTGGTCAATCTTGTACTACCCTATGTTCCTCTTTGTATGTGTATACTTGGAACATGAGCAAATTATTCAAAATTATAGTCCATGCCGAACAGGGCAACGCCGATGCCGTACGCCAAGCAATTGGCGATGTTGGCGGAGGTAAAACTGGCAATTACATACACTGTTCCTTCACATACGAAGGTATCGGACGCTCCCTTCCCCAGGAAGGCGCGAACCCAACAATTGGCCAGGTAGGAAAACTAGAAGCCATCCCCGAACAAAGTATCGAGGTGATCTGCGAAGAAGAGGTTACTCCCCAGGTTATAGCTGCCATCAAAAAAGTGCATAGCTATGATCAACCGATCATAGAGGTCTATGCACTCTCTGATATGAGCGTCTTCTAGACTACATCATTCCCATGCCGGGCATACCGCCGCCGGCTTGAGATAGATCTTCTTTTTCTGGGATATCTACAACGAGTGCACCCATGGTCATGCCAGTACCGGCAATCGAAACTGCATTCTGAATCGCCTCGCGGGTAACGCGAGCAGGGTCGACAACGCCGTTAGCTTTGAGGTCTACCAACTTGTCTGGGTTGTTTACGTTAATACCCTGGCCTGTCTTAGCTTTCTTAACCTGAGCTAACCATTCGTCTGGGTTTACGCCAGCGTTGCTCATAAGGATACGGAATGGCTGTTCTAGGGCGTTTCTCAGCAGTGTCGCACCGGCTGTTTCGCTGTCATGACCAGTGGTCTTGATATGACTAGCCAGGTTAATGAGTGTTACACCACCACCTGGTACGATTCCTTCGTCTAAGGCTGCCTTGGTTGCTGCTACAGCATCGTCCACGCGGAACTTCTTCTCTTCAATTTCTGTCTCGGTAGCTCCACCAACCTTGATTACAGCCACCTTGCCTTGCAAGCTTGCGCGGCGAGCTTCGCGGTCGTCTTTGTCGTAATCACTTGCCGTAGGATCAGCAATCTGCTGGTTAATCTGAGCGATACGCGCTTTTACAGCAGTCGCCTTACCGGCACCTTCAATAATGGTGGTGTCATCTTTGGTAACAATTACCTTACGGGCAGAACCAAGTACGTCTAGCTCGACGTCTTCGAAGTTCATTCCCTGTTCTTCGCTGATTACCTGTCCACCGGTTAGAATAGCGATATCTTCTAGTCGATCGGCGCGCTTTTCGCCAAAGCTTGGAGCTTTGATCGCTACAGTATTAAACACGCCCTTAAGCTTATTAAGGATGAGCGTGCCGAGAGCTTCGCCTTCGACATCTTCAGCGATAATCACAAGATCTTTCTTGCCAGTTTGAGCGAGCTTTTCTAGGATTGGTAGGAATTCTTGAACAGAACTGATCTTTTTGTCGGTAATCAAGATGGCTGGTTTATCATAGACTGCTTCCATTCGAGTAGCATCGGTTGCCATAAGGGCACTCACAAAACCACGGTCGATAGTAAAGCCTTCGACAACTTCGCTCTCAAGGTTCAGGCCTTGGCCTTCTTCAACAGAAACTACACCGTCTTTACCGACTTTGTCGACAACATCTGCAATCAATTTACCAATCTCAGCGTCACCGGCACTGATGGTGGCAACTTCGGCTACACGGCTCTTTTTGCCAGTAATATCTTCGCCTAAGCCCGAGAGTTCTTTGATAACATCGGCAGCAGCTGTCTCTAGGCCTTTTCGAAGGAGCATTGGGTTGTGTCCAGCAGCAATCAGCTTATGAGCCTCGCTAAGGATATGGTAGGTCAAAACAGTAACAGTAGTTGTACCATCACCGGCGACGTCGTTCATCTTGCTGGCAGCTTGTTTAATAAGCTCAGCACCAACCTTGTAGCCCAGTGTTTCGTCGTCGACATCAGCGATATCTACGCCCTTGGCTACAGTTACACCGTCATGAGTTACGGTTACCCCACCATAGCTTTTACTAATAACTACGTTGCGACCCTTTGGGCCCATGGTAGTCTTTACTGCATCATATAAAATCTGTGCACCACCGAGGATTCGTCGGCGGGCGTCTTCGTCATAAAATACTTTCTTAGCCATAGTTCCTCCTATTTAACGATCGCAATTACGTTGCCTGCAAATACCAGGATGTATTCTTGTTTGTCGTGTTTCACGGTCACCGCTTCGTATTCGTTACGATAGATAACTCGATCACCTACTTTCACGTTCTTTACGGCATCGCCAACTGCTACCACTTTGGCAGTCTTTGGCTTTTCCTGGGCATTGCCTGGGATGTATAACCCGCTTGCTGTTTTAGTCTGAGCTTCGTCGGCTTGAACTACGATGTAGTCGGCCATTGGCTGGATGTTCATAATAAATCTCCCTCGACTTAAGTTAACGTTAGCAGTGTCATGTTTTGAGTGCTAACTTTCAGCACTCATAATAGCCGAGTGCCAACTGGGCAGTCAATAGTAGACGAGATATATCTGTTACTGCGTGCTACAATTCTGCTTATGCCTTTGATGAATCAAACCGTGCTTATGAGCGGTGCCGACTTCTTTAGCGCCGAATACGCCATTAATCCGTACATGCATGGTCAGCAGGCCAGTCCAGAGAAGGCCAAGGCCGAGCACCAATCTATTCGGGAGGCGCTCGAGAAAGCCGGGATCACTATTCGCAGCGTGGCTCCGCCAGAAGGTTGCCAGGACGGTGTCTACACCGCCAACTGGGCCTTATGTAGGGATGGAAAAGCAGTGCTTTCTCAACTACCAAACATGCGCGAAGCCGAAGAGCCCTACGCCAAGAAAACCCTGAAAGATCTTGGCTTAAAAGTTATTGAACTGCCTGATAACCTGCGGTTTAGTGGCCAGGGTGATGCTCTGCCCTGTGGTAACGACCTGTTCACCGGCTCTGTGTACCGCACCGATCGTGCCGTACACTCCATTCTTGCCGAAAAGTTAGGCTACCACGTGATCAGTTTACAAACCATACCAAAGCGAGCCGCTCATGGCTACGGACGGTGTCTTATAAACCCGACTACAGGCTGGCCAGATAGCTTTTACTACGATATCGACTTAGCCCTGTCTGTTCTGCGTGCCCCAGAAGGTAACAAAAAAGGTTTGATCGCCTGGTGCCCTGCCGCGTTCACTAAGGCAAGCCGTGACCGCCTACGCAATTACGACGGCGTCGAGAAAATAGAGGTCAGCCGCGACGAAGCCACCAAAGGCTTTGCCTGCAACCTGGTATCAACCGGCGAAACGGTTATCATGAGCGCTCACGCACCAAAGTACAAAGCCAAGCTCGAACATCACGGCTTTACGGTAATAACCATTAGCGCTCCGGAGCTCGCCAAAGGCGGCGGCTTCATCCGCTGCACCACCCTAACTCTAGGATAGTTTCTACATCAAGAATTGTTCACGGTGGATTGGAGCTTCGTCATCATGATCGTATAATGCTGCGATAGCATAGGCTGGACGTGGAGAATCTTTTCCGTCTACTCGAACAAGAAGTACACGGTTCTTAGGTCCAAAAACCCCCTCTTTGTATGCCGGGTATGAAGTATTCATACTTCTAGACTTAGTTGCTTGTGCGCGTGATCGTGATCCAATTGATACTGAACGTACATTATTACCCTATAGCACGCCTCGATGAACTTTAGGCACTATAGTCTCTTCAACGGTCTGTAATAGGCGTTCAACCATGTTGCCACCACCCGAATCTGACTGTGTTTCGAGCTTCTTAAGCGCAGCTCTTGCCGCAGGGCTCCTGGAAGTAAGGTCGATGAGATCATAAGTTAACTCTGGCGTCTCAACCGTTTTGGCTTCTACAGGCTGAATTCCTTCTTCATTGATCCAACCGATCTTATCAAAATCAATATCAACTGACGCGGGTGCATCTTCCGTTTCTGCTTTAGCCCTTCCGCCTCGTGCCATTGCACGAGCTTCATCAATATAACGCTGCGCTTCAGCCTGGGCGAACTCGGCTGCATCCAATTCAGCCCCTAGTTCAAGAACTTCTGGCGGTGCAACAGCACCACTAAGTGCAACCTCACCTGACAGCTCAGCGATCATGGCTAAGTGCTCAGCACGTTGATCTTCAGGTAATCCTAGTGCTTCTTGTCGCAAGGACGTAATGTAGGGGTCTTCAGTTGTAGGTTCTGTCATCTTTTTGTTTTAGTTTGATACTTTCACACTAACACGTTTGTGCTTATTTGTAAAGTATCTATTCTAGCTCAGAAAGAACTGTGACTGTTCGGGTTACGGCTCCGATAGCCCCATTCAGCTCAGCAGCCCGATTGGAAAAATCGATTTGCTCATGTAGGGGTGCGAGTGGATCTGGTCTTTGTGCTTCTAACGCATCAATACTACCCTCGTAGCCCCTGAGCATTTCACCAAGTACGCTAAGAGCACGGTCTTTAAATTCGCCGCCCGACTTTTCTCCGCTAGCACCGCCTGCTTGAGTCTGCATTTCGTATATACTATATCATATTTACAAGTTTAATGGAATACTTTTGATATTGTCCGCTACTTGGCTAATTGCCCTTTTTATGCTAATGTATACTTATGAATAAAGAACGACCATCTGGCGCTGCAAACCCGGACGATTTTGACCGAATTGTCGAACTTGTTGGTCCCGACGAGGTCGCTAAAACGATTGCCGACTTTGGTGTTCCACTTCCTGGTTCGCCAGAAGAAGCGGCCTACATGGCTCGCTTTAAAGAAGAAGACAGTCTTGAGGCACGAGCTACTGCTCCAGACGCTCCTGCGCCTGTAGTAATGCCCGGCATGGAAGCTGCTGCAACACGCAACATTACTAACATTACGACCGAAAAAGATGATGCAGTTGATACTGTCGACCTCCGTGACGGCTTTGATGTACAACGAACTGAAGGACTAGTCGAGAACGACCCTATTACCGAAGCAACTATTGCTGCATCAAATGGCGACATGTCACTTCTAGAAGCACTGCCACCTGAAGACCGTACCGTTGCTGACATGCTTATGACGACTGCCGCAGATACCGGTGAGCGCCCAGCTGACATCGCCGCAGACCTAGCCAACCCACTTGATGATGGCCAACTGCCGCCTGCCAACCTCAACCAGCCCAATCCAGAGGCTTAACGCTTCTTTATTGCCGCTCGGGCGACTTTGACTTCGTCGTATTCTCTCTTTATAACTCGCCGTGTATCTGTGTCGTCTTGTAGTTCGTTACGAAGCTCCGCAGCCTTAGGGCCATTACTTAGTATCGACTTCTCATGCCCCTTACCAAGCAGCAAGATCACGTCGCCCTTCTTGGCCATCTTTACTGCCTTTACGACGGCATCCTCACGTTTATGAACGAGAAATAGATTTGTGTCGCGCTTTTTACCACTCTTCTCTGCCCCTCCTGCAATCTGCGTGAGGATTTCCATGCCGTCTATGTCACGATCGTCTTCCTCGGTGGCAATAACGATGTCGCAGTACTTGCCGGCGATTCTTCCCTGCTCTGCACGCTTAGCTTCATCGCGACGGCCAGCACTGCCGAATACGCCAATAAGTTTGCCCTTGGTGAGTGGCTTGATCTCTTTAAATAGTTTTTCGAAGCTCTCTGGAGTGTGTGCGTAATCTACAATCACCTCAAAGTCCTGCCCTTCATCAACACGAGTCATGCGACCTTCGACACTTCCAAGACTAGCAATTCCCTGCTCTATTTCTTTTCGAGTGAGCCCAATTGCATCACCCACACAAAGAGCGGCAAGAGAGTTATAGACATTAAAGCTACCCGGAAGATGACAGGTAATGTTGAACGACTGGCCGTCCAGTTGGACATCGAACGTACTGCCAGACGGAGACAGTTTTACATTGCTGGCATATGCCAGTGTGCCATTTGGATCTAAAATCTCTTCGTTTGGCGTTAGGCCGAGAGCCTTGTTTAGCTGTGCAGGAGTTTTCTCTACCGAGTACAAGATAGGGTTGGTGGTATCGCGGTAAAAGAATGCCGCGCTTGGATCGTCTGCGTTAATTATTCCTACCTGCAGCCCTTTGCGGTTGGCGCTGGTTTGCTTGAACAGCATTCGCTTGGCATCTCGGTAGCGCTCGAAGGTGCGGTGATAGTCTAGGTGCTCGTGGCCAATATTAGTCATGACTGCCACACTATAAGGAACTCCCCAGACACGATGCTGAGCCAACGCATGACTAGTTGTCTCTAGAACTAACCAATCGACACCATTGTCTTTAACTTTCTGTAGAAGCTTGATAAGAGACGCTGCACCCATGGTTGTCATGCGCGTTGGGTTAGGCTGCTCACCCTTACCATCACCATAATCCACAGATATTGTTGTAATCATTGCAACTTTCTTACCACTGTTACGTAGCATCTGTGTGATCAAAGTAGAGGTAGTAGTCTTACCGTCAGTACCGGTTACACCAATAATATTCAGACCTTTTGCCGGAAACCCTGCCTTAATTTGATACAACATAGCTTCTCCGAGGTGGCCATACGGTTCGATATCTCTAAACAAATTTTGCGGAACTACTTTCTTAACGAGTGAGCGAATATTCATGCCCTTTAGTATAAAGGGTCTTGTCTGTCCCGACTACTCGGGCTGCTGAAGGAAGTGCTGGAGCACCGCAGCGTGGTCACGCACGGTAACTTCTGGATCGTCAGGAGGTACCGGCTTGGCAAATACAATATCACCGTCGCACCAATATAGACGACCCTGATATCGTAGGAGGTTATCGAGGCTCGGATCATCCTCAGCCATATCTTCACCCATGCTCACGCCAGATTGTCGTACTCGATCGAGCCAGTCGTCCATCTCATCCTGCGTTATTGTTTTTGGACGTTCGGCACCCTCTACAAACTCAACAGCAGCTTGAATCACATCGCCAGTCTGATGAACTTCCGATGGGAATGTTAGTAGTGACATGGCATGTTCTAATGCATCGGCTGATAAGCCTTCACCTTCTACATGCTTAGTCTGAAGCACACGGAACGATTTTCCCTCTTTCTGGATAGCTGGGAATGTATCTACCCTACCGGTTGGTGCGAACATCGGGCCGGTTGCGTGGCTAAGGTTCACTATTAGTCCCGCTCGCTCAGCAGAAAATACTAAAGCAGCGTTCTGTACGTCTGGCGACAATATCGTCGGATCAATCGGTACAAACGTTGGCCTTTTTGCAGCGATACTCTCAACAACCAGGATTGCTTCGGGGGCTGGCTCGCCCCGCCCAGACAACGTCTGGTCGATATCACCAAGAGCAGCTGCAGTACAGTTTGAGTCGCGGGTAAGAGCCAAGTTTTCACCCGCATTTGTGGCCACGAAGTCTGGGCTGTATGTTGGTGGCGCACCGTCGTATGCCGGGATGTAATAAAAGCCATTGTCGCGTAATTGTTCGACAACGCTTTGTGCGTTTGGTGATAGTTCTGTTTGATTAGGTTGGCTTATTTCGTGACTAACCATAGCTTTTTGAAGTGTTTTTTGTTTAAATTAACTGGATACATTATAGCATAATCGGATTGATTTTACAAGATGAGAATACTCGGTATAGAGACTAGTTGCGACGAAACTGCGGCGGCAGTTGTAGAAGATGGCTTCAAGCTGTTGTCTAATGCCGTGTCGAGCAGCATGGACCTACACACCAAGTATGGTGGTGTCGTACCGGAGATCGCAGCGCGCAGTCATATTGAAGCCGTCATGCCGGTTATAGAGCAAGCTTTAGAGCAAGCAAACTGCACTTGGGACGATATAGATGCCATCGGCGTAACCTATGGCGCCGGTCTTGGTGGTTGTCTATTGGTCGGCGTTATGACTGCCCGAACCTTGGCGATTACTAAAGATAAACCGCTGTACGCTATCAATCACGTAGAGGCGCATATTTACGCAAATTTCCTGACCGAATCTTCGCTTGACGGCTTTGCCTTGCCAAGTAGCCAGCCAAATTTTCCAATGCTTGGCCTAATTGTCAGTGGTGGGCACAGCCAACTAGTTCTCTGGCAAGATCACTTCGACTACAAGCTACTCGGACAAACCGGCGACGATGCTATTGGCGAAGCTTTTGACAAGGTCGCCAAGATCCTTGGACTACCCTACCCTGGTGGACCGAGTATTGCCAACGCTGCAGTTACCGGCAACCCACATGCCTTCACCTTTCCTAAGGCCAAGCTTGCGGCCAAGTACGACTACAGCTTCTCCGGCCCGAAAACAGCCGTTTTACGAGCCGTTCAGAAGCTCTGCGGTAAAGAACACGACTTCCCAAGCTTTAAGCTGGCAGAGCTACTCACAGAAGCTCAGAAAGCAGATGTTGCGGCCAGCTTCCAGCGCATAGCTGTAGAAACCGTCGTAGACAAGACCGTACTAGCGTTTGAAGAGTTCTCACCTAAGTCAGTTGTTATTGGCGGTGGCGTAGCGGCTAGCCCCGAACTCCGCAGACAACTTCGCGAACGAATCCCCTTACCTATTGAATACACAGACATGAAGCTATGTACCGATAACGGTGCTATGATCGCTACTCTAGCCTGCTTTAAGGCTAAGCATGATCAACCTACTGCAGATCCATATACCCTCGACATTCAGCCAAACCTGTCGATGTAGCTACTTCGATAACTATTGACGCTTGTGGTTATATAGGACTACAGTATGTTTGAAAACAAACATGTGCAAAGTGTAATCCTGCTTTGGCATGACTAGAGTGGGATTACACACTAGCTTTAGAAACGGGTGGGCGCCGTTTTCGGGATGTTCCAGGTGGTACAAGCCTTATTTGCATTTTGAGAGAAGTTTTCACGTGACGCCAGGGGTAAAAACTCCAGCGTCTTTTTTTAATCCAACAGAGGTGGTATAGTGTCGGTATGAATATCGGAGTTTCAAAGCGACGCAGTTTTGATGTGCCAAGTGGCGGCATCCGTTCTGTGGCGGCCTGAATTACCTTCCAAACACGAATACCAAACGTGCAATTCTAACCTAACTACAGAGAAAAACTTATGAAATCAGACAAACTAGCTAAGGCTTATGAGCCTGGCAAATACGAAAAAAACATTTACAAACTATGGGAAGAAAAGGGAGCCTTTAAGGCTGACCCAACCCGCGATGCAGAACGCTTCACCATCAGCATGCCACCGCCAAACGAAACCGGAACATTAAGCCTTGGCCATGCCATGTACACCTTGCAGGACATCATGATTCGACATGCCCGCATGCAAGGGAAGGACGCGCTATGGCTTCCTGGGACCGACCATGCTGCCCTCGCCGTAAACGCTCTCATAGAGAAACAGTTGGCCGAAGAGGGAACCGATAAATTCCAGATTGGCCGAGAAGAGTTCCTTGCGCGAACAAAAGCCTTCGTAGCCAAGAGTCGCGGAACGATGGTAGAGCAAATGCGCGCCATGGGCTTTAGTGCCGATTGGTCACGCCAACGATACACTCTAGATGACGCCCTTAACCGTTGCGTAAACGAGACCTTCTTTAAGATGTACGACAAGGGGTTGATTTATCGAGGCCACCGGATCGTTAACTGGGATCCAAACCTTCAGACTACCGTGTCAGACGACGAAGTTATACGCCAAGAAGAAAAAGCTAAGTTCTATACCTTCCAATACGGGCCATTCCAGATTAGTACTGCTCGCCCCGAGACAAAATTTGGCGATAAGTACGTCGTAATGCATCCTGACGACGAGCGCTATAAACAATACAAGCACGGCGATAAGTTCGAAGCCGAATGGATTAACGGCCCAGTCACAGCCACCGTCATTAAAGACGAAGCTGTAGACCCAGCCTTTGGTACAGGTGTTATGACCATCACGCCATGGCATGACCATACCGACTTCGAGATTGCTGAGAGACACGGGCTAGAGAAAGAGCAGGTCATCGACTACGATGGAAAGCTACTCGACATTGCTCAAGAATTTGCTGGCATGCACATCGCCGATGCCCGCGAGAAGATTGTAGAAAAACTCGACAGTAAGGGGCTGGTTGTTAGTGTCGACGAGAACTACGTGCACAGTATTGCCATCAACGAACGAGGCAAGGGAATCATCGAGCCGCAGATCAAGCTTCAATGGTTTGTAGATGTAAACCGCCCAGCAGTTGAGTGGAAAGGGCAGCTTCGTAGCCTCAAAGAGGTTATGCGAGCTGTTATTGACGACGAAGATGTCACTCTGGTCCCAGGACGCTTTAACAAAGTGTACTTTAGCTGGATAGATAATCTCCGCGACTGGTGTATTAGCCGCCAAATCTGGTGGGGTCACCGCATACCAGTCTGGTACCGCGATGTAGATGGGCAGACCGAGACACAGGTTGGCGTCGACATGCCAGAAGGCGAAGGCTGGGAGCAAGATCCCGACACGCTCGACACATGGTTTAGTAGCGCCCTCTGGACGTGGAGTACGCTTATCGATCCAGAACTAGCCAAAGACCAGTCCATCAGCATGGAACAACTACTAGAACAAAGTATCGACTTCCAAACCTATCATCCAACAAACGTCCTCGAAACTGGTTGGGACATTATCTTCTTCTGGGTTGCCCGTATGATTCTGTCGACAACCTTTATGACCGGACAGGTGCCTTTCAAAACCGTCTACTTGCATGGCATGGTTCGTGCCGCCGACGGCAAGAAGATGAGCAAGAGCCGTCCTGAATCTGTAGTTAACCCACTCGATGTAATCAACGAATTTGGTACAGACGCCCTAAGGATGGGGCTGATCACTAGCACCGCCCCAGGCCAAGATCAAAACTGGAGCAGGGGAAGGATTGAAGCATCTCGAAACTTCTGCAACAAGCTCTGGAACATCGCCCGATTCGTCCAAGAGCAGAGTGACGGAAAGACCTCAGAAACTCCAACACCAACCTCAGCAGCCGATCACTGGTTGTTGAGTAAGTTACAACATATAACAGAGGTGGTGGACTCAGGAATTGAGAACTACCGCTTTAGCGACACCTTCGATCAGCTCTATCACTTTGTCTGGGATGACTTTGCCGACTGGTACGTTGAAGCTTCTAAGTCTGCGCCAAACATTGGCGTACTGCAGTACGGACTTAACAGTATCTTGGCACTTTGCCATCCGTTTGCTCCATTCGTTACCGAAGCCATTTGGCAAGAACTTGGTTGGCACGAAGAGCTCTTGATCAGCTCGCGATTCCCTGAGCCAGTACAGTCAGACGCTAAGCTTGCTGCACAGTTCGAGGAACTCAAGAACATCATTAACGAGACCAGGACAGTAGCTACAGCCATGGAACTCAAGAAGCCAACATTGCTATGTAACTCAACACTGGTTGCCGACAACAAAGATACTATCGTGCGTTTAGCCCGACTAGGTAGCGCAGAGCAAACAGAGGAGGGGAGGGGTTTTAAGCTCACCACCACCAAAGAAGCTGTTTGGCTCGATGTTGACGACGCCAAACTGACTAGCTACAAAGACGACCTCACCGCAAAGCTTACTGACCTAGAGGGGCAGGCAAAGCGTCTAGAACAACGCCTGTCTAACAAGAGTTACGTCGACAGCGCCCCAGAAGCGATCGTCCAGCAGACTCGCGACCAACTCGTCAGCGTACAGAGTCAGACGGAACAGCTCCAGGCTATCGCTAACGGCCTGTAACTACCTCTTAACGCTATAGCTTGCGTCACACTTTGCTAACCCGTACGATAGAGGCATGTTTGTAAGCACCCGTGAAACGGCCGAAAGGCCGCCTCATGTCGACTATGCCGAGGCGGTGCTTGGTGGCGCCCCAACCACCAATAAGGGGTTGTACGTCCTGGATGAAATACCTCAATTTGCGCTTGGTGAGTTGAGGGCGCTCGAAGCTGAGCCGTACTACTGGATGTCCGGGCATGTTCAGGATATGTTAGCCCCTGGCATTCCTATGAGACTCATGAAGGCGATCACCCGTGAGGCATACTCTCCAGATGTATTTACTAAGCAACAAAACGGTATTGTTACACCGGTAGAACAGATCGACGACAATCTGTTCGTACTACGCCTGGGCGATGGCCCTACACGTGCATTTAAGGACGTAGCTCTGCAGTTCCTTGGCCGAATGATGGATCACCTGCTCGAAGTGCGTGGCAAGCACTTAGATATCGTGACTGCCACCTCTGGCGACACAGGCTCTGCAGCCATTGAAGCCGTAAGGTTAAGTGATCGACTTCGTATTGCCGTGTTCAGCCCCAAAGAAGGCATGACTCCCGTCCAAGCCGGGCAGATGGGTATTCGCACAGATGGTGAGCAAGTGCATAACCTCAGAGTCGACGGTAATTTCGACGATTGCCAAGACATTGTAAAGGCGGTCATGGCCGAACCGGCTTTTGCCGAACATTTTGGTGCGATGAATTCTATCAATTGGGGTCGTATCGCAGCTCAAGTACCATATTCGGTCGCAGGATACCTGCAGACTATTCAACAAGCTGGCGTACCGTTCGGAACACCTATCGACATCGTCGTACCGACCGGAAACTTTGGCGACGCTCTATCGGTATATTACGCCAAGCATATGGGGGTTCCGATTCGGAAAGTTATCATTGCAACTAATGAGAACGATGTCATGCACCGTGCCATCCAAACAGGTGTATACAGTCAAGGCGAGGTAGAGGTTACAACTAGCCCGTCTATGGATATTGGCAAAGCATCAAACTTCGAACGACTGGTATACGAAATTCTTGGTCGAGACCCACTCATGACGGCCGCCTACATGGACGACTTCGAGACTAAAGGAGTTGCACAGTTCAGAGATTTCAATATCGGAAACCTCGTTCTTCGACTAGGAGGCGAGTTTGGTAGTGGAGCCTCCAGCCACGAGGCACGCGTTCGCACCATCCAACAGGTATACGGCAATGGAAAGAAGTACATAATCGACCCTCATACTGCGGACGGTGTGTATGTGGCGTATAGTCAAACTAAACGTGACATTCCAACGTTAGTATTCTCTACCGCAGACCCAGTAAAGTTTGAAGGAATTATTGGTGAAGCACTCGGTCAGGAGAATATTCCGACACGTGATCCTGAGTTTATTGGTATTGAACGAGGTCTAGAGAAGGGTTTTATAAACATTCCAAGGAGTGTAGTAGTGGCAAAACATTATCTAGACGAGCACTTCCTACAAAAAGCTGCCTAGGCGGGTTCTAGAGCGGTTCTGACGCGTTCTGTAGACTCGATCGAGTCGTAGTCGTTAAACCACATCACATGCCAGCCTGCGGCGCGGGCAGGGGATAAGTTAGCCCTAGTATCGTCAATCAGAAGGATCTCTTCGCCAGGCACGCCTGCCATAGCCTCGGCGATCTCGTAGACTTTTGGATCAGGCTTGATCAGGCCAACTTTCGAAGAGTCAACAATCGTATCAAACTGTACATCTGGTAGTAAGCCATGTTTCTTCATGTCTTCAATAAAGCCACTGCCGATGTTACTAAATAGGCCAATTCGGTAATTACCGGCTGCCCATCGAACGAGGTCGTGCATCTCGGCAATTGGCTCAACAGCTTCTAAGTAATACGATTGCCAGTCGATAGCATCCAGCCCGAGCTCTTTTGCAAACACCTTGTTAAACTCTGTCACGCCCATTTCGCCCGTACAAACAGCATCGTTGTGCTGCCAAAAAACTGATTCGATAATATCCGGTGACAAGCCGGTATCTTTGGCAATAGCCGTAAAGGCTCTATGGAAGAACCGCACTAAGCAGCCATTTATATCGAAATAAACAAAGCTCACTCCACTCTTGGTAACCTTCTTGCCGGTTTTGCCACCAAGTGAACTACCAACCAGGTCATCAAGCGACATCTCCAGAACGTCGGCAATCTGTTTGATGGTAAAGATCGATGGGGACTTAATAGCACCACGCTCGATCTTTGCTAGCGTGGAATAGCTCAGGCCTGCCTTTTGACACATAGCTTGCTGTGTTAAACCGGCATGCTGCCGGGC
Source organism: uncultured Candidatus Saccharibacteria bacterium (assembly GCA_964615565.1). Classification (GTDB taxonomy): domain Bacteria; phylum Patescibacteriota; class Saccharimonadia; order Saccharimonadales; family AWTP1-31; genus CAZTPC01. The sequence goes on along the minus strand of CAZTPC010000012.1, from coordinate 5,963 downwards.
ACGCTGTAATTGTTTTCCAAGGGTCTTCTCGTCGACCACACTCTGCCCACTACTCATTAGCCATATAATACCAATCAACACCCTGTTTGGGCAATTACTTTAGTATTATCTGGCTACCCTTACTTCGGTAGGATCATTAATAAGATGGTGATGGTTACAATAAACAGCACCACACCCGATACGCCCGCTGCTGTCAGCGACTGCTGGACCAATCCGCCATTTCGCTGCTGAGTTTTGTTGTAAACCCAAGCACCGCCACCAATAGACAAGATAATTGAAATTCCGAAAGCTCCCATATTACTCCCAAGTATACACTAGTTCTTTGAGCGGAGTTTCTCGGCGATTGCTGCCAGCTCGTCATGGTTAGGATCGCCACCAGATGGAGTAGCGATAAACTCCTGATGGTTATCAAACGGGAACAGGTTTGCATGGACATGCGGCACTTCAAGCCCTTCGATAACTACCGATATGTGCTTCTTGTCAGGGAAGGCTTGTTTGAGTTTAGCGCCAACGACACGCACGGCGTTCCAGAAACCAGCTGCTGCTGCATCATCAAGATCCAAAAAAGTCAGCACCTGCGTTTTAGACGCAACCACCACATGGCCTTTCTGGATCGGGTTTATGTCCATAAAGGCGTAGGCGAAATCATCCTCATAGACTTTATGGCTCGGTATATCGCCGTTGATGATCTTCGTAAAGATTGAGTCACTCATAGTTCAGACTCCTGGGTTCCAAACTGCTGCTGTTCCAGCACGTCGATCCGTTGCGCCATCTCTCCAACAATATCGCATAGACTTGCAATAATCTGGTCCTGTTCAGCTACCGTCTCTTCAAGCGTTGTATGATCCGTTCGACGTTTGCTGATTTGTGATTCCTGAAATAACTCCCAAAGTAGACTCATATTTACTCCTCTTGTATCTGTATTGTAGAGGATTGGCCGGTCAGGGCATAGATATGTATACTGAAGATATGTTTAAGCGGTTTCTGTTGTGGGCATCGGCCTTACTGTTTACCTTTAGTATCTTTTGCCTGATCACGCTTGGTGCGTTATCACTAATTCTTCGGCCTGAACATCTTAAAAAGTGGGGTGTTTCTAGCGGTGCATATACTAAGTTGCCTAGCGCTATTATCAACCAAGCCGCCAGCGATCAGAGTAAAGACAAAGAGAATAGTGACGGACTATCTCTGAAGGACGCAGATGTCCGTAAAGCTGCCGAGAAAGCACTAACTCCTGCGTTCTTCCAAAAGTCAGCAGAGCAAGTTATCGACGGTAGCTTTGGATGGCTGGATGCTAAAACCAACGAACCAAAGTTTGAGATTAACACGCTAGAAGTTAAGCAGAACTTTGTTGATTCCTTGGGCAACTATCTTAAAGATCGTTATGAAGCCCTTCCACCATGTCCCGAAGGAGTCTTGCCAGAATCTACTGATCTACTAAAGATAAACTGCCGTCCAAGCGATGACGTACTAGACATTAATCAAGCGATCAGCAACCAAAAACTAAGCATGCTCGAGGATCAGAATTTCCTTGGAGAGAGCGTGATCACTGCAGATAGTTTGGGCCAGGGTGAACAAAAGACCGTTATACCGACCGCCTACAAATGGTTTAGGTTATCACCAGCAGTCTTTGGCGGCATTGCGTTACTAACCGGCATCTTGGTCATAGTACTTTGTGATAGTAAAAAGTTTGGGGTCCGTAAATTAGGCTGGCGATTCGTCGTGAGCGGATCATTAGCATTAATTGCCACATTAATTGGAGTGTTTGGTCTCATAAAGCTGACCGACCTCATTAATAATCAACCGGCAAGCTCTGGAATAGCTCCATTCAAATCAGCTATTACGCCTGTGGTTGGAGCAGCACGTGCAGACATATTGATTACTAGTCTAGCTGCTAGTCTAGCTGTTATAGCACTTGGCCTAGTTCTGCTTTTGGCTACACGAAGTGTCTCACGTAAGAATCGAAAGCAAGATAAAAAACCGAGGAAGTTGATCGACAAGCCTGTGCACGTAGATCCCAAGCCAGAAGCGCAAGAACCTGTGATCGAAAAGCCCGTTGTAACTAGATCAGCTCCTGAAGTTGCAACCAAACCGGCTACGCCGCCTGTGCCAAAACCGCGTGTTCGCAAACCACCATTAATCCAATAATGATTGGCGGAAGAGGTGGGATTCGAACCCACGGTACCCGGTAAAGGGCACAACACTTTTCGAGAGTGTCCAGTTCAACCACTCCTGCACTCTTCCATGTAACTTGCTCTGAAATGAAAAACAGAGCCAGAAAACTGACCCTGTTATTTTAACAGATTAGACTGGAGTTCGTTCTTAGCTACGCACCACTGAACGCTTCGGCGTCAAAGCACCACAGTTCGTTGGTCTCGCTATCTCGCATATAGTAACGTTTGATAGTTGTTAACATGACCCCTCCCTAACACTATAGTAGTCCGCCGGTGAGTGCGTGTATGTGTAATTTCTCACACTACTTGTATCACCCCTGTTAGTCTCGTATACTGCCTGCATGGCAAATGCAGCACGCGCAATTATTATCGAAAACGGTCGACTATTAGTTATGTTCCGTAACAAACACGGCAGTCAATACTACACACTTGTTGGTGGGCGCCTCGATGGTAACGAAACTCCCGAACAGGCTGTAGGCAGGGAAGTCATGGAAGAAACTGGACTTAAGGTCACCACTGCTCGCCAAGTATTCTTTGAGGATCACCCGGAGCCGTACAACAAGCAATTCATCTTCCTTTGTGAAGTTGCACCACATGGTGATGTAGCAATACAGGAATATTCCGAAGAAGGCATGATGAACCGCCTCGAAGCGAACGTACACAAACCACTCTGGATCGATCTAAAAGGACTGATGCAAATCCCATTTCGCACCCCGCAGCTGCAACAAGCAATTGCCACTGCCGCTAAAAAAGGCTTCCCAAAAGAACCTATAAAACTCTAGTTATATTGCAATTACCTATGCTACAGTTCTTGTAATAGGCATTAGCATAAGGAGTTCATATGGACGCATCAAGCAACGTACCTGCGCCTGCTGTACCGCAGTCGACAGGCGAAGCATGGCCCGGGGCATTTAGTATTGTTAAACGATCTTTTGTAGATTTCTTTACCAACATAACACCTTGGCTTGCAGGCTTGCTGGCCTTTGTACCTCTTGGGTTGGTTATTATTATCCAGATCGCAGCTACAGCTGGCGGTGGTTCGTCGGCCGGTCTAAACATCATCTCACTATTGTTAGGTCTCGGTAGTGTTATTGCGATTATTTATGTATCGCTCTGCTGGATTGGTGCAACACCCCTATACGGTCTAGCACGTGCCGATGGTCGAAAGATGACTATCAAAGAGGTCTACACTGTGCGTTGGGGGCTAACCTTCCGTCTTATTGGAGCTTCCATTCTGATTATGATTCCAATCATAATTGGGTTCTTCTTGCTTATCATCCCTGGCATAGTGGCACTTGTAATGTTGGTGCCAACACTTTCACTCGTCCCGTATGTACTTGCGGAAGAAGATCTTGGTGTCATCGATTCTATTAAAGCTGCTCATGCCATGACAAAAGGGCATGCTGGCAAAGTATGGGGAATAGCTGGCGTCTTCATTCTAATCGGTATAATCCTAGCGCTGCCGATTATTCTGATTGTCTTCGCGCTGGTAGCAGGCTCGGCTTCTGCGGCCACATCGTCATACTCTACGACTCAAGAAACCAGTAGTGGTAGCTCGAGTGGCGGTGGCGGTGGAGGATTTGGTAACAACCCTATTAGCGCAATCTCATACGCTTACTTGTACCGATGGCTCAAGAGACAATCTCCTTCGGCTATTCCTACAGCTCCACAAGCACCCGTTGCCGCTCCTACATCTGTCGGCGTTGCCGCAGGTCCACTCAATGTGTCGGCACCAGTAGATCCAGCCCTACAGACCCCACCAACTGACCCTATGCCACCAATGGGTCCAACCCCACCAACTACTGTATAAATTACTTAAGCGTTCACAGTTGCAAGCACACCGAGCGCAAAGGTATCTGCTACTTTTTCACAGGGAAGTTCTGCGTATGCTACTGTGTTTGCAGCCTTTAGTGCCTCCCATGACTCATCCGTAATTCCACGCTCCCGCATTAGGTCTTGGTATCCATTGATATTGCCATCCCATGCGGTTTGGGCACGTGAGGTTGCAGCCTTTAGTGGCAGTGTACTGAGCTCAGATTTTCTAACTCTATTGGCCAACATAAACGCTTCGGCCGTATCGCCATCGGTCATCTCCACAAAGCCCGCCAGGTCGTCGGCATGTCCCATTTCGTGCAGCATAACAGCCACGATTAACTCATTAACGCCTGGAGTAATTCCTTTTGATCGATACAATTCACTAAACTCACCCATACGCTTATTAACAATTCCGGAGCGAATAGCGTCAGAATAATACTTTGGGTCAGGGTTCAACATGATACTACTCCCAGGGAGACCAAGTGGACTACCCAAGAATCTTGATCTATCTTCATCGAGCATCACTGCCAATCCATTTAGATGCGGGGCCCGTGAGACGGCCGTTCGATATGCGTCTTGGGTCTGCGTTCCAAGCTGATCATCAATAGCCTGCAATGCGAGAGGCGGCGCTATATCTTGTGGCACGCTAGGGAAGTACATGCTTACTGTTCCTGTTGAGGAGGAGTGAAGTTCTGACCATACGATGTAGATCGTCCGGTCTCTGCTAGATCATTAATCGCAGCATCTTCGTATGCGCCAAAGTTCTCTTGTAGGTGCTGACTAGCTGCCTCGATAGCAGTTTCACGGCGTCCATCGAAGGTATGTGCCGCCATGTTTGCGCGAACAGCCTCTGCATTTGCATCAATTCGCACTTCTAGCAGGGCCTTCTTGGCAGCATGGGCGCCAATACCCCTGACCCTCGCTTCGGCCTGGAGAGTAGCCTTTGATAATGAATCATGTAATCTGGCTTCACTAATAAATCCATCACGTTGACGTACATGAGTATCATGTCTGTTTTTGATAAAGGCGGCCTGATCCATAGGGTCAGTTCCAGCTCTAGAAGCATCCATTTTAAGAATTTGCGCATCTGTTAAGCCGCTTCCACGACCATACAAACCGCGTTCTGGTCGGGCTTCTGGTGAGTCTTCTGTTACTGTGGCTGCCATGGTGTTTATTCCTTTTTTGTTTTTACCGTACTGCAAATATACTAGCATAAGCTTGATACATTGTCAATCTTGGTACGGAGGATATTTACTAGCTAATAGGCCTGTAGGGTCTTGAGCAGGTCTACTGTTTCGGCTAGCTCACTGCAGGCATCTTCGGAGTAGAGATACAGAGAGGTGCCTTTATCCGTTTTACCCGAATACCGTAGCTTCGTATTACTATCACGCTCATCTACAAGAACACTACTGACCGTAATGCCCCTGGAACATGCTTGCAAATGAGGTATCTGCTCGAACAATTGCTTGTTATTCTGCGCACTATAGAGCCTTGATTCAAACTGTCTGACTATTCGTTTGTTGGTTATTGAAAAATCAACTTTTGAGGTCTGCTCGTCTTTATAGTAGGAGTACTCTAATTGCTGATTGGCAGTGTCTTGTGATGCAGGGAGGTATAACTTCGCTTGGGGAAAATATATATCTCCAGTTTTTGGCTCGACGACTCCAGGAGTCCTAAGATTATCTATAGCCATAATAACTAGGTCACGAATCTTACTAGTATCCGCAGTTTCTAAGGAGTTCTTATAAGTCTTAGCTGCAGCAAGTCCTACTAACACCAGGATAAGCAATATAGCGAGCTTAAGCTTATGGACCTTGGGTAGCTTTTGTTTTTGTTTTGTACTCATGTCGTTATTTTAGCATGAGTAATTTCAGGATAATTGCGCCTAAAGCAAAAACCCCACGCGAGGTGGGGTCTTAGCTTTGGTGTACCCGACAGGATTCGAACCTACGACCTTTGGCTCCGCAAGCCAACGCT
>CAZTPC010000011.1:29000-34407 GCA_964615565.1 uncultured Candidatus Saccharibacteria bacterium | reverse complement strand
TGACTTTGCAGATGTAAAATCAATTATGAGTAACGCCGGCTCAGCACTTATGGGTATGGGTCGGGCAGGTGGTGAGAACCGAGCAGTCCAGGCTGCTCAGCAGGCAATTGAGTCACCTCTTCTGGAAGTATCAATTGATGGAGCACGGGGTGTACTGTTCAATATTATTGGTGGCAATGACATCTCAATGCACGAAATTAACACTGCTGCCGAAACTATTACTGCTGCAGCAGACCCAGACGCCAATATTATCTTTGGTGCAACCATTAACCCAGACCTAGAGGGCGAAGTTATCATAACAGTTGTTGCTACAGGATTTGACGCTACCTATTTTGCCAATCGAAGTCAGCAGGCAAGAGCGTTAAGCAATGCAATATCTTCTGACGATGCAGATTCTTCAGATGAAACAGAATCTAATAATAGCGGAGCTGAAGAGTCGGATGTGAATAGCTTGGACATGGATCTTGACCAGCCACGCGTTGATGGCGCTGAAGATTTTCACCAAGATAATGTGCCTAACATCTGGTCTATGGAACACCATGACGATGCAAATTCTGTGAACGAGCAGATTATTACACCGACCCAAGACGACGATGAGCTTGAAAAACCATCATTCCTGCGACGATTAAAAAAGCGTCGATCTGAGAAAAACGCCGAAGATTCAGAAACTAAGGGGTAAATTGGAAGGTTCTGTATTAAATAATACAGCAGTGTATTGCTTGAAAAGCACTACCCGTAGCGCTATGATGATAAGCATATACGCTATATATAGTGATATAGTACGTTGAGGATCAAACAGGAAGGAACGGTGATATGAAGTGCAGCCAATGCCACCACACAGACAGTAAAGTAATGGAATCGCGAGATGTAGCCGATGGTGAGGCAATCCGTCGACGCCGTGAATGTCTGAACTGTCAGCATCGCTTTACAACCTACGAAAGACTTGAGCGACCACAGTTAGTGGTTATCAAGAATAGTGGTGTAAGAGAGATATTTGACCGTCAAAAGTTATTGGCAGGTCTGTACCGAGCCTGCGAAAAGACACCAATAAGCAGTGTCCAGTTAGAAAAGCTAGTTGCCCAGGTAGAGGAAGAGCTCTACAACTGTGGTGATAGTGAAGTGCCTACTTCGAAGATTGGAAAGTTGGTTATGGATCGACTTGCCAAGCTTGACGAGGTTGCTTACGTGCGTTTCGCAAGTGTGTATCGCCGGTTCACCGATATAGCTGGTTTCGAGAAAGAGTTGTCACAGATTCGTGACCTCAAAACCAGCTCAGTCAAATCTCAGGACTAGTCTTGAGACTTACGTAGTAAAATAGTGCGTAGTAAATTTGACGGCTCGCCTACCGCCCTTAACGTGTGGGATAATGAAAATCCTGCTCAATGAAGAGGGGCTGGAGGGGAGCGTAGCGATAAAGTAAGCGAGAGACTTAGTCGCCAACTCTAATAAAAACAATCAAATAACATCTAAGTGAGGGTAGTATGGGACAAACAACAATCCTGGGCCAGCGTCGCTTTTTTACGCAGCCCAACACTAAAGCGTATGATGCGCTTACATGGTTCACGACCGATTCGGTCATCATGAATCCAATGACAAATAAGCCGGTTTTCGAACAGAAAAACGTCGAGTTTCCGGAAGGCTGGTCACTAAATGCTATTAATATTGTTGCCCAAAAGTACTTTACTGGTACGCCCGGTACGAAAGAGCGCGAATCCTCACTCCGTGATCTTATCAACCGTGTAGTCGACACTGTTACTCGTGAAGGCCTCAAAGAGGGATACTTCGAAAGTGATGAAGAAGCAGAAGATTACCGCGAAGAGCTAAAGTACGTCCTTGCTACACAGCGGGCTGCGTTTAATTCGCCAGTGTGGTTTAATATCGGGGCAAAATCACGAGCACAGCAGGCAAGTGCATGTTTTATTCTCGCTGTCGAAGATACAATGCCTTCTATTCTTAATTGGTACAAAGAAGAGGGAATGATTTTTAAGGGTGGATCGGGTGCTGGACTAAACATCAGTACTATCAGGTCATCATATGAAACGCTCGGACGGAGCGCTGGCACAGCATCAGGCCCGATGAGCTTTATGCGTGGAGCAGACTCATCTGCTGGTGCTATCAAAAGTGGCGGCAAGACCCGACGTGCAGCTAAGATGGTTATCTTAAATTCAGACCATCCAGATGTGGAAGAATTCATTTGGTCTAAAGCTATTGAAGAGCGTAAAGCTCGGGCCTTGCAAGAAGCTGGTTTTGATATGAGTCTCGATGGTAAGGATATCTTCTCTGTTCAGTATCAGAATGCTAACAACTCTGTTCGCGTGACTGACGAATTTATGGAAGCTGTTCGTGCAGATAAAGACTGGGACCTTCGAGCTGTTACAACTGGCAAATCTGTAAAGGTTATCAAAGCACGTGACTTATTCCGTCAAATCGCCGAAGCTGCATGGGAATGTGCAGATCCAGGTATGCAGTTCGATACTACTATAAACAAGTGGCACACAACACCGAACGCAGGCCGTATTAATGGAAGCAATCCTTGCAGTGAGTACATGCACCTTGATAACTCAGCATGTAACCTTGCAAGCCTCAACCTACTAAAGTACCTAAAAGAAGACGGCGCTTTTGATATTGATGCGTTCAAACACACCGTAGAGCTCATTTTTACGGCTCAAGACATCCTTGTTGGTTACTCAGAATATCCAACAGAGAATATTACTAAGAACGCTAAGGCTTACCGAGAACTTGGTATTGGCTATGCAAACCTCGGCGCATTATTGATGGCTCTAGGTCTTCCTTATGACTCAGATGAGGGTCGAGCAATTGCTGCGGCCGTCACCGCCATACTTACAGGTCACTCATATGCAACAAGCGCCAAGCTTGCTCGTCGAGTTGGACCGTTTGCTGGTTACCACAAAGACCAAGAAGGTATGATCAAGATTCTAAAGATGCATCGTCAGGCTGTTAATGATATTGATGCGAGCTTGGTATCTGAAGACCTTCTAAGCGCAGCTGCAACCGCATGGGATGAAGCAGTCGAGTTTGGTCAGCTATATGGCGTACGTAACTCGCAGGCCAGTGTGCTTGCTCCAACAGGGACAATCGGCCTCATGATGGATTGCGACACTACTGGTATTGAACCAGACCTCGGTCTTGTTAAAGTTAAGAAGCTTGTTGGCGGCGGAACGATGCATATCGTCAACCAAACAGTACCACGCGCTCTAATAGCGCTTGGTTACACAAAGCAACAGACTGATGACATCATAGAATACATTGATACCGAAAAGACTATTACCGGTGCACCACACCTTAAGTCTGAGCACCGACCAGTGTTTGCTTGCTCAATGGGTGATAACGCTATTCATTACCTTGGTCACGTTAAGATGATGTCTGCAGTGCAGCCGTTTATCTCGGGCGCGATTAGTAAGACCGTGAACATGCCTGAAGAAGCAACAGTAGAAGATATTGAGCAGCTCCACATGGATGCCTGGGAGTTAGGTCTTAAGGCCGTCGCAGTTTACCGCGATAACTGTAAGGTTGGCCAACCACTTAGCATGGCCAAGAAAGATGGCGCAAAAGAAACCTCTACTGAGACAAAGACGGAAAGTCTAGATGATAAGATTGTCGTGAAAGGCGCTATTCGACGCTCACTACCAAAGAAGCGAGATAGCCATACCTACAAATTCCATATTGCAGACCTCAGTGGGTTCTTTACTGTCAGCGAATACGAGGATGGCACGCCAGGCGAGTTATTCATTAATGTCTCCAAGCAGGGTTCTACTTTGTCTGGTCTGATGGACTCATTTGCAATCAGTGTTAGCCATGGCTTGCAGTACGGTGTACCGCTTAAGAGTTATGTTAAGACACTCCGCGGCACAAGCTTTGCCCCTGCTGGTATTACAGACGATTCTGATATCCGAACGGCAAGCTCAATTACTGACTACATCATCCGACGTCTAGCGCTAGATTACCTATCGTTCGATGATCGGTTGGAGCTCGGCTTAGCTGATCTAGATGATATGCCCGATGAGCAAACCAGCTTGCTCGACGAGTCTGACGATGTGGAGCAACCAGCAAAAACAGAGCCAGTTCAGATTGCTGAGCCTGCAGCAAAGGTAGTCGCAACTCCAGTACTGACGAGTTCGAAGAAGTCAGATGATACTGCGCCATTGTGCTATAGCTGCGGTAACCAAACTCAGCGGGCAGGTAGCTGCTATGTCTGTACAGCTTGCGGTAGTACTACCGGCTGTAGCTAATATAAGTACTGCACCTAGCTAAAGAATAACGGGGAGTAATCCCCGTTATTCTTATGGTAAACTGAAGTGAAATGAAAGTAGTAGTGCTTTATCATCCGAAGTCGGACCATGCCACAATGGTGGAGAGTTTTGCGCGTGATTTCTCTAGGCAAGTTGGCCGAAAACTGGAGTTAATTAGCCTTGAGTCTCGAGATGGCTCTAGCACGGCTACATTGTATGACGTCGTGCAATATCCAGCTATTCTGGCGTTAAGTGATGCTGGGGAAGTGCTACGAATGTGGCAGGGACCGATACTACCGCTCATGGATGAGTTGGCATATTACGATAGAGAGCATTAGAGCTGTAACTTGAGCTAAACGTAGCTTTAAGGTATAGTAAAAATTACAAATGCATTCTATCTTAAGGAGTTTCGATAGATAAGCGGCTATCAACCGTGAAGCAGTTAGCAGAAAGGCGTAAGCTTACTAGATCTAACCGGGCAGCCCGTAACAGCGACAAATAAGAGCTAAAAGAATCATTTCTTTTGGAAGCCAGATGGTACCTCCCGTGACTAGTAATTCGGGATCTGGCAGCTAAAAGAAGTGATTTTTCTATTTTAAGGAGAAAAAAAAGAATGAAGTTTACAGCAGGAAGCAGACGCCGAGCATCGGAGTATGAAAAGGATATATCTGAGCAATGGAAGAAAAATAAGACGTTTGAGAAGTCTATTACTAATCGTCCAGAGAGCAAGAGCTATACCTTCTATGACGGTCCTCCATTTTTAACGGGCACACCTCATCATGGGCATCTACTAATCTCGACAATAAAAGATGCTGTTGCACGATACCAAACGATGCAGGGACATAGGGTTGAACGTGTTTGGGGTTGGGACTGTCATGGCCTGCCTGCCGAAGTGTTTGTAGAGAAGCAGCTGGGAATTGCCAACAAGAAAGAGATTGGTACTAAGATCAGTATTACTGACTATGTTAACGCTTGTCGCGCTGCCATGGTAAAGACTGGTACTGAGTGGGAAGACACTATCGATCGACTTGGTCGTTGGGCTGAGTTTAAGGGCGCCTACAAGACCATGGATAACGAATACATGGAGTCGGTCTGGTGGGCTTTTAAGAAGCTATATGAAGATGGGAAAATCTACGAAGGCGAGAAGATCCTGGTGT
>CAZTPC010000011.1:12296-28990 GCA_964615565.1 uncultured Candidatus Saccharibacteria bacterium | reverse complement strand
GGAGAATAGCTATCAGGTAGATACTGATCCGAGCGTGTTTGTATACTTCCAGCTTGAAGACAGTGATGAGCATCTATTAGCCTGGACAACTACTCCGTGGACGCTGCCGGCAAATGTGGCAATTGCTGTAAATGCAGGGTTTGAATACTCGCTACTCGAGTACGAAGGTAAGAAGTTTTATGTTGCCACCGATGCGGTAGAACGGGTGATGACCGATGAAAAGCATAAACCACTTAGCTTCAAAATGCTCAAGAAGGTACGTGGGTCCGAATTAGTAGGCAAGAGGTACAGCCCCTTATTCGAAAATCGCGGGCCAAACGCCCATAAGGTACTGAATGCTGAATTTGTTACTGCCGAAGATGGAACGGGTATCGTTCATGAAGCGCCAGCGTACGGTGAAGAGGACTATGACCTTTGTAAGAAAGAGGGGGTGCCGATCGTTTCACTTGTAGACGAAAACGGTCACTATACAGAAGGTCGTTGGCTCGGTGAGTATATCTGGGATATTAATAAAGAGATTGCCAAGACGTTGGTCGCAGAAGGTAAGGCACTCAAAGTTGTATACATACAGCATGATTATCCGCACTGCCATCGTTGTGGTAGCAAACTCATGTATCGAGCTCATCCAAGTTGGTTTATGGATATTCAATCACAGAAGAGTGAGATGCAATCTGCGACAGACAAGACTCGTTGGGTGCCAAAAGCATTACAAGAGGGACGTTTCCACAATATTATCGATTCTGCACCCGACTGGAACCTAAGCCGAGATCGTTATTGGGCGACGCCAATTCCTGTCTGGAGAGGTGTCCGGCAAGATGGTACGGAAGTCATAAAAGTAATTGGTAGCTTTGACGAATTTAAAGAGCTAACGGGTAAGGATCTGGATGACTATCACCTACCAATGGTTATGGACGTGACGTTCGAATGTGACGGCGTGCAGATGCAACACATTGGTAAGGTGTTAGACTGCTGGTTCGAGAGTGGCAGTATGCCATTCGCGCAGTTCCATTATCCATTTGAGAACAAGAAGAAGTTTGAGGAAGGCTTTCCAGCTGACTTTATTGTTGAAGCCATCGACCAAACAAGGGGATGGTTTTACAGCCTTACAGCAGTAAACGTAGCGCTCTTTGGTAAGTCTCCATATAAGAATCTAATCTGTACAGGTTTCATTAATGCTGCCGACGGCAGGAAGATGAGTAAGAAGCTTAAAAACTACACTGACCCTATTGAGCTTATGGACCAGTATTCAGCCGACTCGTTCCGGTTGCTAATGCTAACAAGCCCGCTTACTAGAGGGGAAGATTTTGCCTTAAGTGATAAAGACGTAGGAGATGTCGCTCGGAAACTTAGTATGGTTTGGAATATGTACGACTTCTTTACCATGTATGCTGACGTAGATAAGTGGGAGTTTAAAGGTGACCTTTCTGACCCCTCAAATGATCTGACTAATCCGCTCGACATATGGATAGTTAGTCGTATGCACCAACTATCTAAAGAGGTAGGTGAAAGCATGAATGGGTATCAGTTAACTGACGCTGTTCGTCCAATCCTCCCGTTCTTGGATGATGCTTCAAACTGGTACGTCCGCCGAAGTCGAAGGCGTTTTTGGAAGAGTGACGACGATGAAGACAAGAATAACGCATACCGAACGCTTCACTATGTGCTTGTTCAGTTGAGTATGGTGCTCGCGCCATTTACGCCGTTCTTGGCCGAAGAGCTATACCAAAAACTTACCGGCGGTGAGTCTGTACACTTACTAGATTGGCCAAAGGCCGGTCATATAAATGAGATACTTGTGAGCGATATGGCTAAGGTTCGTGAGGCGATCAACCAAGGCTTAAGTTTGCGAGCGGGCGCCAAGATGAAGGTACGCCAGCCATTGGCTAGCGCCAAAGTATTTGGGTTGGCTGACCAGAAGGAACTTGTAGAGATCATCATCGAAGAATTGAATGTTAAGACGGTTGAGGTTGTTCCAAAATATACAGTAGAGGCCGGGGAAAGCTTCACCGATGTAGTAGCGAAAGGCAAAGAGGGTTATAACAACCTAGATATTAAAGTTGAGCTCGATCTAGAACTGACACCAGGTCTTAAACAAGAGGGCCTAATGCGAGAAGTAATTCGTGCCGTTCAGAACGCACGTAAGCAGGCTGGATTGGATGTTGATGATCGAATACATATTGACCTAACTTCCAGTGACAACGCGCTTACAAAGGCCGTAGATGCGCATAAAGACGTAATTTCGCAGGAGGTACTGGCTGCAAAGCTAACGGCTACGAGCGAGAAATATTCATTTAGACAAGTGGTGAAAGTTGAAGGCCATGAATTAACCTTGTCGCTCGAGAAGGCAACCTAAGGTGTTTACAGAGGTGGGAAGATTTGGTACTATGTACGTTGTAACTTCTGAAAAGAACGGAATATAAATGACAGATTCACTAAAAAAAGCAGTTATTGCTACCGGCGGTAAGCAATACATCGTACAGGAAGGTCAAACGTTAGACGTTGAGCTTCTCGGTGATGAAAAAACTGTTACTTTTGTGCCTCTAATGGTGATCGACGGTAAGGATGCTAAAGTTGGCACCCCCGAAGTTAGCGGTGCTAAGGTTACTGCAACTGTTGCCGACCAGCCAGTAGTTGGCGATAAAGTTCTATCTATTCGCTACAAGGCAAAGAAGCGCGTGCGTAAAGTACGTGGTCATCGACAGCGAAGTAGCCAGATCACTATCACTAAGATCGCCTAAGTAGCTTTCTTTACTTTAATAGAACCCTGTTCGAATGATCGGGGTTCTATTAATTTGTTAACAAAAGTTGTAAGCACTAGCAGTATGAAACTAGCAGTATAGTGCTAGTGTCTATTTTGTACTTCGTTGTTTATGTCATGAGGTTGAGGAAGACCTAGTGCGCTAACTAGAGATATGGTTAAATAGTGGTAACGTTTATGGGGAAAATAATAGCTGTACTTAATCAAAAGGGTGGCGTTGGAAAGACGACGTCCACCATCAACCTTGGCGCCTATCTGGCCAAACAGGGTTCTTCGGTATTGGTTGTCGATCTTGATCCACAAGGCAATGCTACAAGTGGGTTGGGTCTTGATAAGCAGTCTTATGAAACTACGGTGTATGATTTACTTTTTGGTACGGTTCAGGCGGCACAAATAGTTCAGCAAACTTCCGTAGATGGATTAAAGGTTTTACCTGCCAATGCTGGGTTGGCTGCAGCAGAGGTTGATCTAGCCGGAGAAGACAAGCGTGAATTTAGACTTAAACAGGCACTCTCTGGTCTGGAGTTTGACTATGTCCTAATTGACTGCCCGCCATCACTGGGCCTGTTGAGCCTTAATGCATTAACTGCAGCAGGGCATGTATTAATCCCGGTTCAGGCTGAGTACTACGCTCTCGAAGGACTTGGACAACTACTCGATGTTGTGCAACGCGTGCGCCAGGGACTAAACCCAAATCTACAGTTACTTGGTATTGTGGTAACTATGTATGACAGTAGGACCTCGCTCTCAGAACAGGTTGTTGAGGAATTAAAGAAGCACTTTGGTTCCAAGTTACTAAAGACAATGATCCCACGTAATGTGCGACTCGCCGAAGCACCGAGTTTCGGGAAGTCTATTATGGAGCACGACAAATGGTCTAAAGGTGCGCGTAGCTACAAACAACTTGCCAAGGAGGTTTCACAACATGTCTAGCAGATTAGGAAGAGGATTCGATTCACTTATACCTCAGAACTTTGATGAATCTATATTGACCGATGACGCGGGTCGAATCTTACAGATAAATATCACCGACCTTGAGCCTAACCCAGAACAGCCTCGAAAGTTCTTTGATGAAGAAGAGCTTAAAGGACTTGCCAGTTCGGTAAAAGAACATGGGGTCTTGCAACCTCTGGTCATTACTCCAAATGGCAGCAATAAGTACTACCTAATTGCTGGCGAGCGACGTTGGCGAGCAGCAAAGAAAGCTGGACTACAGACCGTACCAGCTGTAGTTCGTTCAGCAGAGCAGCTTGAGCGATTAGAGTTAGCATTGGTTGAGAACGTGCAGCGCGTTAATCTGTCGCCACTTGAACAAGCTGAGTCTATCGAGTATCTTCACGATCAGTTCAGTATGGATTATGCGGCAATTGGCAAGCGTCTTGGAAAAGCGCCAACTACTGTTCAGAACACCGCGCGGCTTATGCAACTAGGCGAGTCGGCCAAACAGGCTCTAAGCGAGAAGAAGATAAGCGAAGGCCATGCCAGGTGTATCCTTGCACTTAAAGATCAGAAGGCTGCCGAGCAACTACTCAGTCTAATTATTCAAAATGGCTGGTCAGTTCGACAGGCCGAGAGATATGTTTCTGCACAGCAACAAGGGGCTACTACTCCCGAGAAAGCCAAAGCTAAAGTAGCTACAGTTACGCCGCAGACACGGAAGCTTTCAAAGGTACTCGATACAAAAGTGACCATCAGAAGAATGGCTAAAGGCGGAAAACTAGAGATCGGATTTAGTGACGACAAAGAGTTAGAACGAATCAGTACCTTATTAGGTAAGCTTAGCTAAAAAACTTCACCTTTGTTGAAAGGGTAGACCCGAAGAGACAATCGTCCAACTAGATCTTTGACTGGGACTGGGCCAAAGGATCTTGAATCTAGTGATTGTGGTCGGTTGTCGCCACAAACATATACTTCCCCCTCGGGCACAGTTACATCTACTTCACCAGCAGTGCTCTGGATTACTTTTCCGTATGGAGCTATCTTGTCGGGCTGGAATCCATCAGGGTGTTCTGAGTTGTATACCGTAAGAACACCACCGGTTACAACGACACGCTCACCAGGTAGTCCAATGACGCGCTTTATAAGCTGCCTTGGTTTGCTGCTACCAAACTCAAATGAATCTTGTCTTGTGAAAATAACTATCTCGGCTCGTTTAGGTACGTAGTCGTTTCCAGTAATGCGCGCGATAGTACGAGGTAACTTGTAAACGATAAGCCTGTCTTGGTTCTGCAAGGTTGTCTCCATACTTGGACCATCAACTTCATAAGATTGGAACACGAATGCTGTAAGGCTAAGGGCGATGAGTGGGGCAATTATGAGGATTGCAATAGTCGACAGGATGCCTTTGATGCCTTCCTTTTTTGTATCTTGTTCTGCTGCTTGGATGTCTTCTTCTGACGCCTCGGTTGTTACGATGGACGCCTGAGGCTCATTCTGTGGAGCAGGTGCAACTGGCAGATGTCCATCTGTTGAAGTAGGCTTAATTTCTTGGGGATTGTTACCGTCCATAGGCCTCCACTATACTTGATTGTCGTCTATTATGCACATGCTTTGCATACTCAGCAGAATTTCAGGCACTTTGCTATAATTAGTATTAACCATGAGGCAAATACCAACAAAAATGAAGCCCAAAGCTGGCTTTTCTCATTTTATTCACATCGCATTCACGAGCATTCTTCCAATACTACTACTTATCTTAGTTCGACTAAGGTTTTATCAACTTTCTATTGGTATCACTTTGATCATTCTTAGCAAATGGAGAATGTTCGCAGTTAAGCCACGGCACTGGCCTGCAAATATCCGTGCTAACGCTGTAGATATTATTGTCGGTCTATCAGCGTTGATATTTATGATTCATTCGAACAGCGGTGTGCTGCAGCTTTTTTGGGCGGTCGCTTACGGCGCATGGCTACTTATTCTTAAGCCACAATCAAGCGATTTAGGTGTGCCGCTACAGGCGATAACAGCCCAATCTGTCGGGCTTGTCGCGCTATTTATTGCCTGGGGTAGTGCTCCACTACTTACACTGGTTATTTGTGTCTGGCTCATTAGCTACGTTTCAGCTCGTCACTTCTTTGCGAGCTTTGAAGAGCCTTATATTCGATTTTTGTCTTCTACATGGGCATATTTAGCGGCCGCATTAACATGGCTGCTGGGTCACTGGCTATTATTCTACGGACCAGTTGCTCAGCCAGCGTTGTTGCTTTCAGTGATAGCATTTGGGGTAGGTGGCATGTATTATCTCGAAAAGTCGGATCGTTCGTCGATCGTGCTTCGCCGACAGATCGTGTTTGTATTGTTCGCCGTAACACTTATCGTTCTGACCTTTTCAGACTGGGGCGATAAAGCAATTAAGTAGCAGAAGAGACAGGAGAGGGTATGCAGCAGGATAACGTTCCAATTCAAAGTGCCGGTCGAAAACGCTTACGGTTATCAAAAAAAGTCGCCGAAAGAGTATTATTGCTGGCAACATGTTTGGGTCTAGGTTTCGCCGGCGGGGTAGTTGGGTCACGAAATAACTCAACACTAAAGACAGACACTCCACAGGCGCAGCAACAGATTATTGCTGGTGAGAGCCAGCTAATTAGCAAGATTGCTAAAGACGTCAGCCCGAGTGTAGTCTCGGTAAATGTAACTGGAGTTACGACCACGCAAGGGTTCTTCGGGCCTACACAGTCAGAGGAACAGAGTGCAGGGACCGGTGTGATAATTAGTGAAGATGGCGTAATTATAACCAACAGACATGTGGTGCCTGCTGGCACTGAAAAGGTGAGCGTTACTTTGTCGGATGGCACTAAGCTATCAGATGTAGAGGTTATTGGCCGAACAAGCAGTACAGATACTCTCGATGTTGCCTTCCTTAAGATTAAGGATAAGAAGGGGAAGATGCTTACCGCAGCCAAAATCGGTGATTCTAGTAAGATGCAGGTAGGAGATAAAGTCGTTGCTATTGGTAACGCTCTCGGTCAATTCCAGAATACTGTAACATCTGGTATTATTTCAGGATTTGGCCGAAGTCTTGAGGCGGGCGATGGAAGCGGAGGCAGTAGTGAGACTCTCCAGAATTTATTCCAGACCGACACAGCGATCAATAAAGGTAACTCAGGTGGACCGTTGGTTAATACGAGTGGCCAGGTTATCGGTATTAATACAGCCATTGCTGGCGATGCAGAGAATATCGGGTTTACCATCCCAATAAACGATATTAAGGGATTGATCACGAGTGTACTGAAAGAAGGAAAGTTGCTTCGACCGTACCTTGGTGTTCGTTACATTACCCTGACAGACGACTATGCCTACCAATACAATCTAACAGTTAAGCGTGGTGCGTACTTGGCACCTTCTCAAGGTCAAGCGGTTATTTTGGATAATAGCCCAGCATCCAAAGCAGGCTTAAAAGAGAAAGACGTCATTACAAAGATTGATAACCAGGCTATAGATGAGAACAATAGTCTTACTTCAATTCTTGGCCAACACTCTGTTGGCGACAAGGTTACGCTGACGATCATTCGTGACGGGAAAGAGCAGAAAATAACGGCGACTCTAGAAGCTGCGCCATCTAACTAAATAGCTGGATAAAGTCTTCTTCTTCCGAACAGGTAAATCCGTACTGTAACGCCAGATCCGCAAGCGCCTGGTGTTGGGTAGGCAGTGATTCGCATAGTAGTACTTTGGGTCTGACTGACTTTAGCTTGATCTGTTCGAAAAGTTGCCTATATAGGTCTAGTCCATCTTGTCCTCCGAATATGGCGTGACGAGGTTCGTTCATGGCTGCTTGATTGAGACTGAAGTTGTCAGGTACGTACGGCAAGTTGGCCAGCAGATACGCTCCGTCGATATCTTCAGGCTCAACGCTGCCTAGTAGGTTACTATGTATCGTTTGAACTGTTGTTTTGTGCAATGCATTGTTCCTGTCCGTAACTCGTAAGCACTTTGCATCAATATCCAGTGCTAGTACTTTGGCGTTGGGTAATTCAAGTTGTGAGGTGATGCCAAGTGCACCAGAGCCGCAGCCTATATCAACGATTGTCTGAATACCAGATTGCTTCAGCAGTAGCTCGATCATTGTCTCAGATTCCGGGCGAGGCTCTAAAACATCAGTTGTGATAATAAAATCACGACCAAAGAATTCGGTCTTGCCTCGAACGTAGGCAAGAGGTTGATGCTCTACGCGTTGGGATACTTGATGGTCTAGAGAAGTTAATTGTTCTTCGCTAAGCTCTAGTTCGGGGTGCGCTAGGATGTGGGCCCGGTTCTTGCCAGTAACATCTTCGAGTAATACTAAGCAGTCTAATCTGGCAGTAGGGATGTTGGCGTTAGTGAGTAGTTTGGTGTTGGCAGAAAGCCACTTAGCTATTTTCATTGCTAATAAGTTGTTGTTCGTAAGTTTGGAGCTCTTGAAGAAGGTCTTCGATGTCGCCGTTTAGGGCGCCGGGGATATTACTACGACTGTAGCCAATGCGATGGTCGGTTATACGATCCTGCGGGAAGTTGTAGGTACGGATCTTTTCACTGCGATCACCTGAACCAATAAGCTTTTTTCGTGATTCGCTGAGTTGCTTTTGCTCTTCGTCGATCTTGATCTGTAGGAGTCGTGAACGTAGCACTCCCATTGCTTTGTCCTTGTTTTTGATTTGAGACTTCTCATCCTGACAAGTAACCACTAGGCCAGAAGGTAGGTGAGTGATGCGAACTGCAGAGTCCGTGGTGTTTACGCTCTGGCCGCCATGTCCGCTACTTCGGTATACATCAATGCGGAGGTCGGACGGATTGATCTCTACATCTGTTTCCTCAGCCTCTGGCAAAACGGAAACAGTTACGGTGCTAGTATGGATGCGACCCTGACTTTCGGTACTAGGGACACGCTGCACCCGATGAACACCAGCTTCAAACTTGAGTAACTTATATACATCGACGCCACGTACAGCAAAGACTACTTCTTTGAAGCCACCCACTTCGCTGGGACTTTCACTAATGAGCTCAACTTTAAACCCTTTGGTCTCGCACCAGCGGTTGTACATTCGGAATAAATCACCAGCAAAGAGACTGGCTTCGTCACCGCCAGCTGCACCGCGGATCTCGACTATTGCATCACGTTCATCATTTGGGTCTTTAGGGGTCAATAGCTCGGCCAATTCTGTTTCGTTAGCCTGGAGTTCTGTGGCGATGGTTACTAACTCTTCTTTAGCCAGAGCCGATATCTCAGGGTCACTATCTTGACCAAGGATAACCGCCTCTTCTTGATCACTTTTTAGCTTGTTTACACGATCGAACAAGTTGATGGTTTTTTCGAGTTCACTTTGACGTTTAGCTAGTTTCGGGTACTTGGGTGAACTGAATATAGCAGGGTCTTGCAGCTCTGCTTGCAGGTTGGTTAGTTCGTCACGTAGTGATTGTTCTTTGCTCATATTGGTATCAGTATAAAAGAAAACAGCCGGAAGACGAATCCTCGGGCTGTTTTGTAGTTAAACTTGGTTAACGCCTAGTTGAAGGGCCACCAATTTTCTGTGTTTCGACTTCGTCGGCAGATTTCTTGGTACGAACCTTGCTAGCTTTCGCGATAGCAGCTTCTTTACGGGCGGCAGCGGCTTCTTGACGAGCCTTGAATCGGTCGACACGGCCTTCGATGTCGATCATCTTTTCTTGACCGGTAAAGAATGGGTGAGACGCACTACTGATGTGTACGCTAACGAGTGGGTATTCGTTGCCATCTTCCCATTTGATTGTTTCTTCGGTTGCTACAGTTGAGCGAGTAAGGAACGTTGAACCGTCGTTCAAGTCTTTAAACACAACCATGCGGTAGTTCTTGGGGTGTATATCTTTTTTCATAGTCAGGTGGTTATTATACACATCAGGGGTGGAGAGGTCAACACCTCAAGCTGTTGTACTTCTTAGCTCAATCTGTTAGAATATGACCACTATCAATTAAGCAGGTGTGGCAAAATCCTCCTGAGTTGATCCATGTAGGACAACCTGGGTAAGCCGCAACCGAAGAGAAAGGATTTACCGTGGCTGTAGAAGTTGACGTTAAAGCTTTGCTCGCTGCTGGTGCTCATTTTGGGCACAAAACCAGCCGCTGGCACCCAAAGATGGCACCATATATTCATAGTAAGCGTGAAGGTGTTCACATTATTGACCTAACCAAAACGGTTGAGTCATTGGAAGAGGTTCTTCCGTTTATCACTAAGACTGTCGCTAGCGGCAAGCAGGTACTGTTTGTTGGCACCAAGCGCCAGGCGAAGGATATTGTTAAGGCAGCTGCTCTAGAGAGCCAAATGCCTTTTGTTACTGAGCGATGGCTCGGTGGTATGCTCACCAATAAGAAAACTATTGGCGAACGGATTAAGCATCTAAAGGATCTCGAAGTCCGAATGGCAGCTGGCGCGATTGATGCCAAGTACAATAAGCTTGAAGTACAGCGCTTCCAAGAAGAGATTGACCAGATGAACCACCTATATGGCGGCATCAAAGACCTGGATGACAAACCAGGTGCAGTCTTTGTAGTAGATATCATCAACGAAGCTAACGCGCTTCGCGAGGCTAAGAAGCTTGGACTTACTACTGTAGCTATCGCTGACACAAACGTAGACCCAACGGATGTTGACTATGTAATTCCAGCTAACGATGATGCGATTAAGACTATCCAGTTGATCATTGATTACATCTTGCAGGCTATCGCCGAAGGCAAGAGTAAGCAAAAAGCAGCTCCTAAGGGTGGTGAAAAAGAAGGAGACAAGTAGTGAACGTATCAATTGAAGATATTAAGCGACTTAAAGAACTAAGTGGTGTTGGCTTAACAGACGCCAAGAAGGCCCTCGAAGATGCCGATGGTGATTTCGATAAGGCTCTTGAAGAGATGCGCAAAAAGGGTCTAACCAAGGCTGAAAAGCGTGGTGAACGTGAGGCTCGTGCAGGTGTTATTGGTACATACAACCACGACAACCGTATCGGTGTACTTGTAGAAGTAAACTGTGAGACTGACTTTGTTGCCCGTACAGATGGCTTTAGCGAACTCGTTAAAGACGTAGCAATGCATGTTGCTGCTGCGGCTCCACAATACGTGAGTGTCGACGACATTTCAGCTGAAGATCGTGACGCGAAGAAGGCAGAATTTACCGAAAAGGCTAAGGCCGAAGGCAAGCCTGATAACATGCTCGACAACATCGTCGAAGGTATGCTCAAGAAGTACTTTGCAGAACTTTGCCTACTTGATCAGCCATTCGTTAAGAACCCTGATCAGACTGTTGGAGATCTTGTAAAAGATGCCAATGCTCGACTAGGTGAAAACGTAGTTGTTCGTCGTTTTGAACGACTTGCTCTTGGTGAAGTAGCTTAGTTACTCGTTATACTGCGAGATCAAACTCCTCGGTTCCGGCCGGGGAGTTTTGTTTTGCCCTATGGTAGCTTGTTTGCTTACGGTACCGAGGGTGAAGACTGCTGCGGATGACTTTCTTGGGGTACTGCGAGCGGGGGACGGTCGTGGCTTTAGCTGCCAACTGCTGTTCGTCAGGCGTTTCGGCAACTCGCAGTCCACCTACGCTGGTTATAGGGAAGGCACACGGTTGATAGTCGGCACTACTCTGTACTTCGATATGGTCACGACCAATACTCCTATAGGCTTCGATAGTTATCGGCGAATCTATCTCTTCACGGAGCATGGGTCGGCGGTTGCCACGAACAGTGAGCCTAAACCGACGTGGCGCTGCCGAAGGCTTTCGATCTCGACGAACGAGATTAATAAAACTTGGTAGTTCGTCCAAGCTTGTGGCTTCGAGAAATCGCCCAAATTCGGTTCGCCCATCGAGGTCGCCCTTTACTGGGCGACCTTCGCTACGGGCTTTGATTCTCTCGGCTTCCGCAGCTTTGTCACGGTGCATAGTTCTAAACTTAGGATGTATATAAAAGACTGGCACTCCGTCGGGAGTTCTCCTGAAGAAACGTTCCTCTGCATGCAGGACCCCTATTTCATGCAAAGTTAGTAGGGCTCGGTCTACATTATCTCCGTCTTCCGGAAGTGACGCCTCAACCGCGTTCTTAACTTTTGGCGCACGGTCGGCAACAATTAAAGCGGCACCTATGAAAAATTGGGTCAACGACTTTCGTGACGAATCAGCAGCTGCGCTACGAAGTAGTACATTACCTACAGTAGAGAGAAGGCTTTGGGTGGTTGATGTAGATTCGATGGGACTGGGAATTACTTCCGGGGTGCTCAAAACAAATACTCCGATTATTTAGTAGTAGCCGTCGTTTTTTTGCACCACCTAAGAAGGGCAGCCGTGGATTCGCTATTGGCTCGGCATATCTCAAGCGACCAGATATAAAATATGCGTCGTAGCTGACTGGATACTAGATATATTTTAACATAAAAAGCATACCGACACAAAGCCTTCATACAATAATACTTAAGCCGTTTTATGGTTTATTTACGGTGTAATTTGCTATACTTATAGATACAAACTTCAGGAGATTCCATGAGCCCACAACAAGTTGTTGATCAAGCAAAGAGCAAATTTGACGAGAGTATTAAGCATTTCGAAGAAGAACTAAAGAAGCTACGAACAGGTCGAGCAAATGCTGGCATGCTCGATGGTGTTATGGTCGAGGCGTATGGCAGCCCTACACCACTTAATCAAGTGGCTAACGTGACTGCGCCTGAAGCTCAGTTAATTCAGATCACGCCGTTTGACCCAACTAACTTGCAGGCTATCGCTAGTGCTATTCGAGATAATCAGTCGCTTGGCCTTAATCCATCTGACGATGGCCGAGTAGTTCGTGTGCCAATCCCGGCGCTCAACGAAGAGCGACGTCGTGAAATAAGCAAGCAAGTAGGGGCTAAGTTAGAGGATTGTATGGTTCGTATGCGTAATATTCGCCATGAAGCACTCGACTCATTTGATCAGGCCAAGAAAGATAAAGACATCAGTGAAGATGACGCAAAGCGTTATTCTACTCAGGTAGAAGAGGCAATGAACAAAGCACGAGCTGCCGCTGAAGCAAGCGCTAAAACAAAAGAACAAGAGATCATGACCGTTTAGGTCAATCCGCGATAGTTGGTTATAATTACACGATATGCCAGATAGCACTGTGACACCCCCTAAACATGTTGGCTTTATCCTAGACGGTAACCGTCGATGGGCAGAATCGCAAGGCATCCCTGCGCTCGATGGCCATAAAAAGGGTTACGAGAACCTAAAGGATATTGCCAAATATGCCTTTGAACAGGGTGTAGAGTATGTTTCTGCTTACGTTTTTTCTACAGAGAACTGGAAGCGATCAGCTGAAGAAGTCGATTATCTCATGAAGCTTTTGATATGGGTTTCTAAACATGAGATCAAAGAGCTTGATAAGCGGAATATTAAAGTACAGTTCTTGGGCGAGAAAGTGCCTCTGTCTAAGTCGGTGCTTGACTCCATGGCTTCTGCTGAAGAACGCACCAAGAGCAATACTGGCGGGACGCTTATTCTATGTTTGAATTACGGTGGTAAACTCGAAATCGCATCGGCAGTAAACGCAATACTATCTGAAAACCCTGGCATAACTTCGGTTACCCCGGACCAAATAGAGCAGCACCTCTACAAGCCCGAGATACCAGCAGTTGATCTGGTTATTAGAACTTCTGGTGAACAGAGGATTAGTAACTTCATGTTATGGCGTGCTGCATATTCAGAACTGTATTTTGTTCAGAAACACTGGCCAGCTTTTACTACCGAAGATTTGCAGGTCGCTTTGGACGAATTTGCCAGCCGGGATCGACGATTCGGCGGCGATCATAAGACTAAAAAGGTATAATTAGTGTGATGTCTATTATCTTGTTAATTCTTGGGCTCATATTATTCGTCGCCTTAGTCGTGGTCCACGAATATGGTCACTTTATTGCTGCTCGAAGAGGTGGAGTCGAGGTCGAGGAGTTTGGTATTGGCTTCCCGCCACAAGCATGGGGCAAGAAGCTCAAGAGCGGATTGTTACTTACCATTAACTGGTTACCTCTTGGTGGATTTGTAAAGCTGAAGGGCGAGCATGACTCTGCGACAGCAAAAGGCAGTTTTGGATCAGCACCTCTTAGGACAAAAGTCGCAATTATGGTCGCTGGTGTAGGGATGAACTTACTCACAGCATTTGCTCTCCTAACACTCCTGGCGCTAGTTGGGATCCCAAAGCTACTACCGAATCAGTACACCGTTAAGAGTGATACAAAAGTTATCAGTAATCAGGTGTTGGTAGGGTACGTAGAAGATGACTCGCCTGCACAAAAAGCTGGGATACAATCGCGGGATCGCCTGATTCGAGTTACGCATCACGATATGGTTATGCCGGTTCTCTCTGCCGATCAGCTGCCAAACATAACAGAGCATGCGGCAGGGCATAGGGTAACCATTACAGTTGAAAGGGATGGGAAAGAACTAGATCTCAAGACTACACTACGCAGCGAGGCAGAAGTAGCTGCAAGCAAGAAAACTGACAATCCAAAAGGTTATTTGGGCGTATCGCCTAGTGAATATACATTACAACGATCAACGTGGTCATCCCCAATAGTGGCTATCGGGCTAATAAAACAGTTTACCGTTGAAACATTCAAAGGATTGGGCAGCGCTATCTGGAACTCAGTTCGCGGGCATGGCAAAGAGGCAAGTAGCCAGGTATCTGGTCCGGTCGGCATCTTCGTGATCCTAAAAGACGGTAGTCTTCTTGGCTATCAATTCATGCTGATGATCATTGCTGTTATCTCACTCACTTTGGCCATAATGAACGTTCTGCCTATCCCGGCGTTAGATGGCGGTAGGCTGTTTGTAACGATCTTGTTTAGGAAAGTGTTGCGCAGACCTTTATCGCAGGAACTCGAAGAACGCATTCATGGGACAGGTTTTGCTGCGCTGATGGTGCTCTTTGTGCTTATCACTATTGTCGATGTAAAAAGGTTTTTCTGAGGTAATTATGGGGATTAGCTGGGTAACTCCAATATATATCCTGGCACTGTATGGGTTACTTCGCTTTGCGATTAGAGATGTTACTCCCCAGAAAAATGGCATAAACTGGTCTCCTTTTGATTCGCTTGGCGTTACGCTATTCATATATTTTGCCGGACAACTAGTGGGAGGACTACTAGTATATCTGCCTCTAGTGGCACTCGGCTGGGACGAGAAGAAGATTACTCATTGGCTCAGTGCAAATACGCTAGGACAATTCCTGGCTGTTGCGGCGATAGAAGCTATAAGTGTCTGGTTGTTAGTAAGTTTTCTGCGTCGGCGAAAGTCAAAACTCTCTTCGATTGGGTTGGTTGGTAAGCCTGCACTTGTCGATTTTGGTCGAGCAATTGGAGGATATATAACATACCTTGCCTTGTATCTCTTAGTTATATGGGCAGCAAAAGCATTAGTCCCGAGTCTTAATGTTGATCAGAAACAGGATATTGGATTTGATCATGTTGCGCGACTCCAACTACCATTAGTATTTATAAGCCTAGTCGTTCTTCCTCCTATAGTGGAGGAGCTACTTATGAGGGGATTCTTATACACCACACTGCGTAACAAGTGGCCAAAGATATATGCCACAGTCGCAACTAGTGCACTATTCGCTGTTGCTCACTTGCAGGCTGGAAGTTCCGCCCCATTATTGTGGGTTGCAGCCATAGACACATTTGTACTATCACTAGTTCTTATTCACCTACGTGAGAAGACTGGCAAACTCTGGGCGTCGATGATGTTACACGCTATTAAGAACGGCGTGGCATTTGTCGCTCTCTTCTTGATTGTAAAATAGAGGATTTATGGTAGAATAGACACATGATTATTCAGTCATTCGATTTTATTACCCCTCCAGCACCGGCACGTCACCGGAGGCTTAGTTAGGTTACACTAAAACTAGAACGACAAGCGGCCTCCGGGCCGATTTTTAATTTGTCGTTCTGGAGATATATGATGATAAGAGAAACAATTACAGCAAAATACGGGAGCGAAACGGTGGCAGATCTATCGCTCATAGACCAGTATGCCCAGGATATTGCCAGTATGCATGAAACACATAACGTTATTGTGGTTACTTCTGGCGCGGCAGCATTAGGTGAGATGATATGGGTTGAACGATATGGGCAAGAGGATGAGCTACCCAGCAAGCAGGTCTTAGCTACAATGGGCAGCGCCCGTATCAGTAACGCCTGGGACGAGGCTTTGTGGAGACATGGGATTAGCTCGATGCAGGTACTCGGCACACCACACGAAATAATGGACCCATTTGAACGTCCAGAGCTCAAAAGTGTACTGACAGAGGGTCTGGAGCGTGGGATGGTGCCAAATGTGAATGGTAATGATGCTATGACAAGACTATTGGTAGCGGAGATTGAGCACCTATATGACAATGACGGCGTAGGAGCGCTCATTATGAGCCTCATGGGGCTTGGGGCCTACGTGATGCACTCTAGTCGTGGTGGATTCTTCGACGAAGATGGTAAAGAAGTTTCTTTGTTACTGCCAGATCAATACGATTGGGCGCTAGATATTGCTCGGCAACGAGACGAACAAGCAAAGCTAGAGAAGAAACTTGGTACGGGCGGCCTAACAAAAAAGATGGAGGCCGGTATCAGAGTAGCTCAAGGCGGCGCAAACGCAGCAATCGTTAAAGCGGGGACGCCTCTTAAAGCGAGTATTAGCGGCGAAGCCGGAACATTTATTCCTGCGGTCGCGTAAGATTCGCAAGTCAGGTAAGATATAAAGGACAAGCAAGGAACTACCATGAAATTGACACAACTATTTACCAAAACAACCAAAAACGCTCCTGCTGACGAGACGGCCAAAAACGCACAGCTGCTTATTCAGGCTGGCTTTGTGCACAAAGAGATGGCCGGTGTATACGCCTATCTGCCTCTCGGCCTTAGGGTTCTT
Organism: uncultured Candidatus Saccharibacteria bacterium; assembly: GCA_964615565.1. Lineage (GTDB taxonomy): Bacteria > Patescibacteriota > Saccharimonadia > Saccharimonadales > AWTP1-31 > CAZTPC01. The sequence continues at coordinate 12,358 of CAZTPC010000011.1, read as the reverse complement.
GAGAACATCAAGAAGATAGTACGTGAAGAGATGAATGCTATCGGTGGCCAAGAGCTACTAAT
>CAZTPC010000011.1:0-12286 GCA_964615565.1 uncultured Candidatus Saccharibacteria bacterium | reverse complement strand
CACACTTCAGCCAAAAGACATCTGGGAAAAGACCGATCGTTGGGACGACAAAAAGGTAGACAACTGGTTCAAGACTAAGCTTAACAATGGGACAGAACTAGGGGTGGGTCTAACTCACGAAGAGCCAATTGTTGATAGCCTCAGTGAGTATGTTAAGTCATATAAAGACCTACCCCTGTATGTTTACCAGATCCAGAACAAGTTCCGTAACGAGCTCCGAGCAAAGAGCGGGCTGCTTCGTGGCCGAGAGTTTGTAATGAAAGATATGTATAGCCTGGCTCGAACTCAAGATGAACATGACAGGCTATACGAAGAAGTTGCTGCAGCTTACGTGAAGGTCTACGATCGCCTGGGCCTAGGTGCTGTAACGTATCGGACTTCGGCAGACGGTGGAATATTTACTAAACGATTTAGTGATGAATTCCAGACGCTTAGCGACATTGGCGAGGACACTATTTACGTAGATGAAGCGAAAAAGATCGCTATCAACCAGGAGGTGTACAACGACGAAAACCTGGCCAAGCTTGGTCTCGTAAAAGATGACCTTATCGAAAAGCGTGCCGTAGAAGTTGGTAACATATTTCCTCTTGAATCCAAGTATACTGATGCCCTTGATGTCTACTACGTAGACGAGCAAGGCAACAAACAATCCATTATTATGGGATGCTATGGTATTGGTGTAAGTCGTCTTGTAGGTGTTATTGCCGAACATTTCTCGGATGATAAAGGGCTCGTATGGCCAGTAAATATTGCTCCAGCTATTGTTTATATCGCCCGCTTGGGCGATGACGAAAAAACGATTGAAGCTGCGGATTCACTCTATAAGGACCTGATGGACAGCGGTATAGAAACTATCTATGACGATCGAGACGCTCGAGCCGGCGAGAAGTTTAGCGACGCAGATCTTATGGGTATTCCGTATCGAATTGTAGTTAGCGCAAAGACTGTTGCCAGTGGCACGCATGAGCTAAAAGCACGAACTGAAGATGATGTAAAAATGTTAAATGCTAGCGAGATACTAGCTTTTCTGGGCAAGAGCAAGTAAACTTGTCCGAGAATCAAAAACGCTGAGTTAATAATAGATCGAAATAACGGGGAGAGTACCATGAAACAACAGTACTTACTTACAAAAGAGGGTGTAGCGGAATTAGAACAGGAAGTAGCGTTACTAATTGCAGAACGTGGTCCTATTGCTGAGCGCATTAAGACTGCTCGCGAGTTTGGTGATCTTGCCGAAAACGCCGAATACAGCGCAGCGCGCCAAGAGCAAGAGCGAACCGAGGGCCGCATCGCTGAGATAGAGAACATCCTGCAGAACGTAGAGATTATCAAGAAGCCAAAGGGCGACAGTAAGGTTCAGCTTGGCTCGACCGTTAAGCTCAAAGCTGCCGGTGGCAAGACCAAAGAGTTCCAGGTGGTTGGTACGGTTGAGGCCGATCCACTTAACGGCAAGATTTCTGATGAATCTCCAATTGGACAGGCTTTGCTTGGTAAAAAAGAGGGCGACTCTGTAGAGATCGTAACTCCAGCCGACAAGACTAGCTATAAGATTGTCGATATTTCCTAGCTCTGATCTGTCTTTACGGCTATAATCATCCCTATGGCAACACTAAAAGAACTCCGCGACGAGCGACTGCGAAAACTTGAAGAACTAAAAAAGCTTGGCGTAAATCCATACCCAGCAGTCTCTAAGCGAGACTACTCTGTTTCCCGTGTACTTGCCGAGTATAAACAGTTAGAGTCGGAAGTCTCGCTTGTGACTATCGCGGGCCGGATTACTAATATCAGAAAGTTCGGGAAGATTGCCTTTATCGTGGTTCGTGATGTACAGGACGTTATTCAAGTATTTTTAAGCGAAGACGAAGTTGCGAGCCCCGACTACAGTAACAGTGAGCTTGGCTTTGATAATATTAATCTTCTTGATAGTGGCGACTTCATCGAAGTAGCTGGCATCGCAGCGACAACTAAAACTGGCGAACAGTCCATCACAGCAAAGACAATTCGAATTCTGACAAAGAGTTTGCGTTCTATGCCGACTGCTCAAGATGGCTTTACGAATAAAGAAGAGCGTCTACGACGACGATATATTGATACCAACGTCAACAAAAATGTTTACGAACGCTTTGTACGCCGCAGCAAATTTTGGCAGGCGACTCGAGATTTTCTCAATCAAGAGGGATTCATCGAGATCAATATTCCTGTTCTGGAGCATACCACTGGTGGTGCAGATGCTAACCCGTTTGTCACACATATGGATGCGATCGACCAAGATTTTTATCTCCGTATTAGCCACGAATTACCACTGAAGCGGCTGCTAGGCGGTGGATATGAGAAGGTTTACGATATTGGCCCGCGATTTAGGAATGAGAACTACACAGACGAACATTTGCCAGAGCATATAGCCATGGAGTGGTATGCGGCATATTGGGACTGGCAAACTGGTATCGACTTTATGACTCGTATGTACCGACACGTACTGCAAGAAACTTTCGGTACACTCCAGTTTAAGCTTGGCGATTTTGACTTAGATCTTTCAAAAGACTGGGAGCAGTGGGACTATGCCGAAACAATTAAGAAACGCTATGGTGTAGATGTTTTCGATTGTACCTTGGATGAGGTTAAAAAGGCGCTGGCCGATAATAAGCTTGAAGTTGAGCAAACAGAGAATAAGGCAAGAGGTATTGATAAACTGTGGAAGAATATCCGTAAAGATGTGGCTGGACCAATCTGGCTCATCAATACCCCACTATTCATTAGCCCGTTAGCCAAGAGCAATCCGGACAACCCAAATACTGTGCAGCGTTTTCAGCCTGTTATTGCCGGTAGTGAACTCGGCAATGGGTTTAGTGAGTTAAACGATCCGATCGATCAGCTCAATCGATTCTTAGAGCAACAGAACATGCGTGATGCTGGTGACGATGAAGCCATGATGCTCGACATCGATTTTGTTGAGATGCTTGAATACGGCATGCCACCAGCCTGTGGCTGGGGCTTTAGCGAACGTGTTTTCTGGATATTCGAAGGTGTCACGGCTCGGGAAGGTGTACCGTTCCCACAGCTCCGTAGTGATGTAGACGAAGTTACCAAAGGAATTTATCCCGAAATTTTTAAACAGCCTTAGTTTGTTGAAACTGCTATACTAAGCACATGATAGAGGTTAAAGGGGTAACTAAGACATACGGTAAGAAAGACAGTGCTTTTACAGCTTTGTCTGATATAAATCTGTCTATTAAAGATGGATCTACTGTAGCAATTATAGGTAAGAGTGGATCTGGTAAGTCTACGCTGATGCATATCATGAGTGGACTCGACCGACCGAGTGATGGTCATGTTAGTGTAGGTGGAACTATTTTGGGACAGATGAAGGCGAAGCAGATGGATGCCTTCCGCGCCAAGTCGATGAGTTTTATTTTTCAAGCCTTCTTTGTAGAAGGTAATCAAACATGTTTCCAGAATGTTATGCTGCCACTTGAAATCGCCGAGATTAAAGGTAGGGATCGTAAAGAACGAGTGGTAGAAGCACTCGAAGCTGTAGATCTAGCCGAGAAAGTTAACTCAAAAGCAAGAAACCTATCTGGTGGCCAAAAACAGCGTCTAGCTATTGCTAGGGCTATTGTTAATAAGCCAAAACTCATTTTTGCTGATGAACCTACTGGTAACCTAGACAGTGCCACCGGTGACAAGATCATAAAACTACTCTTCGATATTAACAAGACACTCGGTAGCACTCTGATTGTCGTTACGCACGATGATGATCTAGCGTCGAAGTGTCAAATTCAGATCCGCCTTAAAGATGGGAAGGTAGAAAGTCTTACTCAGAATAAAACAGTAAAAAAGCCAAAGACTAAAACGACAGTGCAGCGAAAGAAAGCGAGCAAGAAGTAATGCTTATTAAAGATACTGTACGACGCAGCGCCAGGAGTCTGACGAGTGCTAAGCTCCGGACGATATTAACATCTCTTGCTATTGCCGTGGGCGGCTTGACATTAACAATCACTTTAGCCGCTGGTAATGGAATTCGTGCTTATACCGACAGGCTGGTCACTAGCAACTTTGACCCAGCAGAGCTGATTGTTGGCCGCGATAAGGAAATCGCCAATAACGGTACGCCCAGCGCCGAGCCAAAGGAGTACGATGAGTCAGTATCATCGCTTACAGTTGGCGGTGATGGCTCTAGCTTACAGATTAAGCAGGTGACAACTGATGATATCGAAGAGCTCAAAAAGCTGCCATTTACAGAAAGTGTGCGAGCCAACTATCAATTGTCGACTCGTTATCTGACCCGCGAAGGGCAGAAGCGATATACTCTTAGTGCGCAGGCATATAACCCCGCCCAGAAGCCAGAAGTAGCAGCTGGTAAGCTGCCGAAAACGGGTGACATTGCTGAGGGCCAAGCTATGCTCCCAGAAGGATATCTTAAGGTCCTCGGTTTCCGTTCGGCCGAAGCTGCACTTGGAAAGACTATCCAGATTGATATTCAGAAACCATTCGGAAGCTCTTCAAAGGAAAAAGTAGTTAATGCTCTAAGAGATGGGACTGACCTCAATAGTCTTAAGCCTGAATCCGAACTTCGAACGTATACGATAGCAGGTGTAACCAAGAAAGCTGCAACAAGTATCAACTTTGGGACGTTACCTGTCTTGTTGTCAGAGAAAGACTCTAAGGATATCTATGATTACACAACGATCGGAACTACTAACTATCAGAAATACACCTACGTATTCGTACGTGTGAAGGATGGAACTGATCCGGCCAAGATCGCCAAAGCGCAAGCTGATCTCAAGGCAAAAGAATACTTTACACAGAGCAGTAAGGATATCCAACAGTCTATTACTCAGATTGTGAACATCTTACAGGCACTTGTGGGGGTCTTTGGGTTGATTACTGTCATTGCTTCGGTATTTGGAATTGTAAATACACAGTACATTAGTGTCCTAGAACGTATCCGTGAGATTGGCCTTATGAAGGCTCTTGGCATGCGTAAACGCGACCTAAGACGATTATTTATGCTTGAAGCTGGCTGGATTGGCTTCCTTGGCGGTGCGCTGGGTTCTGGCGCAGCAATTCTTATTGGGATTCCACTAAACCCATGGGTAACCAAGAAGCTAGATCTTGGAGCGGGGAACAGCCTACTTATATTCAAGCCAGAACAGATCATCGCTCTCATAATTGGGTTAATAATAATTGCCATGCTGGCAGGTTATTTGCCAGCTCGTAAGGCTGCCCGAATGGATCCAATAGAAGCACTAAGAACAGAGTAGGAGCTATATATGAAAGCCATATGGAAAGACCAAGTTATTGCAGAGGCAGACAAGAAAGATCTCATATTTATTGAGAGTAATTGGTATTTTCCTCCGGACAGTATCAAACAAGAATTTCTATCAAAAAGCCCCACACCTTATACGTGCCCGTGGAAAGGGGTTTGTCAGTATTTCAACGTTGGAGTTGATGACGATATTAGCGAAGACAATGCCTGGAGCTATCCTGAGCCATTACCAACGGCTATCGATCGAGTTAAAAAGGACTTTTCAAACTATGTCGCATTCTGGCGTGACGTCAGCGTAGTGGAGTAGTTATGAGTGAGACGATCGTGTTAGGTGGAGGATGCTTCTGGTGTCTAGATGCGGCATATCGACTCGTTGAGGGTGTTACAGAAGTGACTTCGGGATACGCAGGCGGGCACACGAAAGACCCAGATTACTGGAATGTAGCGAGTGGTAAAACCGGGCATGCTGAAGTTGTTCAAGTTGGTTTTGATCCAGACATAATTAAGCTCCAAGACATCCTAGACATCTTCTGGGGTATGCATGATCCTACGACCCTAAACTATCAGGGTAATGACAAGGGCACAGAATATCGTTCAATCATTTTATACAGCACTGATAAGCAGAAGCAAATCATAGATACATCAATCCAAGCAGTTGAAAAACTCTGGGACAACCCAATTGTTACAGAGGTAGAAGAGCTAGATATATTTTATCCAGCAGAGGATGAGCACCAGAACTTCTTTCAGAAACATCCCGAGCAAGCATATTGTCAGGTAATTATTAACCCAAAGCTCTCAAAACTACGGACAAAGTTTAAAACTCATTTAAAATCTACAGCTGTTTAGCTTCAACGACGAATCGTTTTGCGGTGCTACCGAGCGGGTAGCAGGTATACATAGTAAGCTTTTTTGGTATTAATGGATCGTTGTCACGGACATCCGTTTGAGTAGGTAACACAGAACGGGTGTTATAGATTTCATACTCATATATTTTGTCATCCCACTTTACGTAGATTTTCTCGCCTAACTTCAGCTCTGGCAGATTATAGAACCAGCCGCCATTAGTTGCCGTATACAGAAAACGATGACCTGCAATAACTAGATTGCCTGGCACCGATGGGTTTATTCTATTGGTCTCGCGCCAGACTCCCTGATTCTTCCCAATTACATTTAAGTTTTTACCTTCGATAATCTGGGTATCTACGCCGATGTCAGGGAGAATTAACCTGTTACCAGGCTTAGCTGCGGGTGGGGTGTCTTTCGTGCTGCCGCCAGACTTTGTTGCCTGGGCAGCTTTTTCATAACTAGATGCATCGATACTTGGTCGGCTGACCCAGAAGCTCAATTTAGGTATATATGGCAATAGCAATACGAATACACTTGATACGGCGATACAAATAAGTGTCCAAAACGTTATCTTAGAGCGCCGAGACCGTGCGGTCCTATGGGACACTGCTGGTTGTTTCGAACCAAGAGCTTTGCGCGGTGTAAGAACAAGACGTTGTTTCATAATCTAGAAGAAGTATAGCACTAGGATATGCTATAGTTCAGGTATGAAATTACTCAATCTCTTCAGAGGCAAAAATGCCGTAAAACTAGAACATCTTAATAATTGGAACAAGTGGCTTGCACTGCTACATCTAGTACAGGGTATCGCGATCCTTGTTTTGACTAAATCAGTTTCGTGGACGGTAACGACCAATTATCTTACTCTGGACACTCTGTCGGCAAAGATATCTGGCCAGCCAGTTCTCAGCTCGGCGACTCGAACCGTATTTACAATTAACCCTGCGTACCTAGTAGCAGCCTTTTTCTTTATGTCAGCAATTGCTCATGCGATTATCGCTACAAAGTATCGTAAGACATACGAGACAAATCTTAAAAAGGGTATTAATAAAGCTCGCTGGATCGAATATGGTCTTAGTGCAAGCACTATGATGGTAGCAATCGCTATGCTTACCGGCGTATACGATCTCTCATCACTGATAATGATTTTTGTACTAGACTTACTCATGAACAGTATGGGCCTAGTTATGGAGCTACGAAACCAGGGCGAAAAGAAAGTCGATTGGCTTCCATACTGGTTAGGATGTGTGGCTGGTATTATCCCTTGGATCGTATTCGCTATTTATGTGTTCGGCACTAACATCTACGGCAGTGGTGGTATCCCTACATTTGTGTACTACATTTACGGAAGTATGTTCGTCTTGTTCAGTAGCTTTGCCGTTAACATGTACTTGCAGTATAAAAAAGTTGGCAAGTGGACAGACTACCTATACGGAGAGCGCGTGTACATGATCCTTAGCCTTGTAGCTAAGTCCTTGTTGGCATGGCAAGTATTCTTCGGGACACTGCGTCCATAACTCATAAGGTAGATCGATGAAGATCCATCGCTTTTATACACCAGACACACGTATGTCTAGTGACTTCTGGTTTAAAGATTCGAAGATTATGCAGCAATGGGTAAAGGTTCTTAGATTTCGACTGGGCCAACAAGTGGTGTTATTCGACGGGGTTGAACACGACAGACTGTATAAGATTACAGAAATAAATAATACTGAAGCTCACCTGGAACTGATTACCGAGTATGAACGCAAGTTGCCCAAGAAGAACGTCTACCTATTTTGGTCCTTACTTAAAAAAGATAAGAATGACTGGGTACTACAAAAATGCACAGAACTCGGCGTAAGCCATTTTATCCCATTGATTGCTGACAGGTCTGAAAAGATGGGTTTTAATGTGGAGCGGGCGCAGCGGATTGTGATTGAAGCAGCTGAGCAGTGTGGACGGAGCGATATACCGACGATCCGTGACGTTATGCATGTGACTAAGGCAATTGAACAATATGAGGGCAAGGTGCCTTTACTAGTATGTGAACAATCGGACGGAACTTCGGATCAGAATCCAGAAAGCACCGGTGTACTAATTGGTCCTGAGGGTGGCTGGAGTGATACAGAAAAACAGCTGTTTAAAGAGATGAACCTGGCTTCGCTTTCACTACACGACTTCACATTGCGGGCCGAAACTGCCTGTGTAGCAGTCGCAACTAAACTAATGACGTTATGAGTGATGCGGTAGGGTTTTTCGCACAAATCGCTTTTGTCGGGCTGATCATATGGTGGTTTATGCGGGTTCGTTCGCGTTCGGGGCAATTATATATTGGCAATAAAGTTTATGATTACGAAATCGGCGATGATTTAGAGGCCGAATGGGTGCTAACCACTGGGCAGGTCCTTAAGTTTAAGGGCATAGATATTAAGATCGATAAGCCATTGCCGCACATTTACTTGGATAGTCATTTCGATTCAAAAATGTCTGGACCACGTTTCTATATCTCGCCCAAACAGAGGGTGAGCTTGGAAGGAGATTTTGATAAGTACTTCCAGTTGTATGCATCGGATGGCTATGAACAATTAGCGCTCAGTATCATAACCCCAGATGTTATGCAGACAATGATAGACTCGTCTCAATATTTTGATATCGAGATAAAAGGTACTCACTTGAGGCTGATTAGCCAGCGAAATATATTCAAAAAGACTAAACGCGAGATGGCGATCCTAGCTGCAGCTCAACCGGTGCTCGAAGAGATAGCTCATCGATTGCGGTCCTGGAAGGCCACTGAAGTTACTAGAGTTCACGATACTCAACTAACTATCATCCCTGAGCAGTCAATCAAGTTTGGCCGAAGATTAGTTCGAATGGCATGGGTTGTCTGTACAATTGTTGGGATTATATTTGCAGGCGGATGGCTTATGAGCACGGCTTCATCATCAGAGCTGGCTGATCAGTATCGACCATCTGGTACTTTTCGTATGCTAGGTGCACTCATCTGGTTTTTAATTCCATTCGTCATTGTAATAGCTATGGAATATCTTGAGAACAAACAGCCCAAACTATACCAGGCGATTATTCGGACATTTCGACGATAGAGCTGTTAGAATAGGCACATGAATTATTGGAGGGAACGTAGTCAGCCGTATACACCTGGTCAGACTATGCCTTTCAAAGTTAGCCGTAGTAAAATTGAGCTATTCAAACAATGCCCACGCTGCTTCTGGCTAGATGTACGGTTAAAGATAACCCGACCAAGCGGTCCTCCGTTCAATATCAACAAAGCCATAGACGAATTATTTAAGAAAGAGTTTGATAGCTATCGCTTACAAAAAAAGCCTCATCCGCTGATGACTAGAAACAATATTGCAGCCGTACCCATGCAACACGATGACTTAGAGACATGGCGGCATAACTTCACCGGGGTGTTTACAGTACATGAGCCAACCAATTTACATGTTTTTGGTGCGATAGATGATTTATGGGTGGCGGATGACGGATCAGTGATCGTTGTCGATTATAAAGCTACGTCAAAAGATAAAGAGGTGAGCATCGATTCGGACTGGCAGATCAGCTACAAGCGACAGCTTGAAGTTTACCAGTGGCTTTTACGGCAGAATGGATTTACTGTGCAGGATACAGGCTACTTCGTGTATACAAATGGGCGGATCGATCTGGATGGTTTCTTTGATAAACTTGAGTTTAAGACTAAGGTTATCCCGTATACCGGTGACGCAAGTTGGGTTGATCAAACTTTAGTAGATATGAAGGCTTGTATGGATGGTGACATGCCCGAAGTTGGTATGGCCGCTATGGGTGGCCCCTGTGACTTTTGTACTTATGCGAGGCAGAGGACAGAGTTAACACTTAAGGCATTAAAGAAGAAGTAACCCTTCCCATGTTGACTACTGAAGTATCAGGTGAGATCCATAGGCTATTTACTGAAGAGCCAGAAGGCGGGCTGCCGTACGCAATATATGAGCTACGCAGGAATATAGATCCGATTGAAGAGCAGCGTCTTCTAAGAGAGTGGGCGACTAATCACTTGGCTGCAGCTGCGATCGAGGAGTCTGAGGTTGTAGTACGGCTCTTGGAGGGCATCCACGATGAGAAGCCATTTAATGCCTTTGGATTGGGTATTAATATTGTTCGACAATTACGTTTAATACATCAAGACACACCTGCAGAAAAAATAACTTCTAGACTCCAAAGCATGTTAGACGAAGATGCGGAAAGAACACCGGACGAACAGTTCTTCACAGACTTCGATAGACGATGGCTTGAGGGTCACGACCTAGACTTTTTAGACGAAGATTCTTTAGCTCTTTGTATGATATGGGAAGTGTTTGGCGGACGAAGTGTTGTACCCGAAAAGGCAACATTGTTCGGTCTGGGCCACCGAAAAAGCGGAGAGAAGAGAAGGGTCGCCATTGAAGCTAGTGGTCCGCAAGGGTCAGAAATCCAACGAATCCGTACCCTGAGTAGTCATCCAAGGAACACAACAAACGATGTGAGCTATGATAAGGAATTACTGCGGCTTGTATTGGACTTTGAAGAACTGTACGGCTACGGTGAAGTGATGAGATTAGTCGGTACCTATCCAGCACGTTCAGAAGAGTTTACCCATAAAGTAAATCTAGTCATAGATCGCTCCATGCATACCTATGCTAGAAAGAAACTGAAGATTGCTCATGGAGGTAGTGTAGACGCGGCATTAGACTTTATATATTCCGTCCGCCCCCGAACCGAACTGGGCGCCAAACTCATAGAAGCGTTTCGAGTTCGAATAACAAAGAACAGATCAACCTGAACTTGAAACTGGTATACTAGAAGTATGTTAGATATACAGTTTGTCCGAGAAAATCCCGACTTGGTAAAAGAAAAGTCAAAACAGAAAGGCTACGACGTTGACGTTGCAGGGCTATTAAAAGTTGATGAAGAGCGCAGAAGTACACTCGCAGAGCTTGAAGCTACGCGTGCTGAGCGTAATGCGCATAGTGACTCGCTTAAGAACGGTAAGCCAGAACCTGCTGACATAGAGAAGGGTAAAGAGCTTAAAGAAAAAGTTACATTACTTGAGCAAAAACTTGCACCACTAGAACACGACTTTATTCAGCTGCTTAAAGTTATCCCAAATATGCCTCTCGAAGGTGTACCTGTAGGGGTGACTGAGGAAGAGAACGTCGTAACAAAGGTTGTTGGTGAGCCAACAAAGTTTGATTTTGAGCCAAAAAACCATGCTCAAATTGCTGAGGCAAAAGGTTGGCTAGATAAAGAACGAGCTACCAAAGTTGCTGGCGCTCGATTTGTATACACCAAGGGTAATTTAGTTCGACTCGAATTCGCCTTATGGCAATATGGTATGTCTATCGTCAGTAACGAGGATGTGCTGAAGAAACTAATTAAAGATAATAACCTTGGAGTTAGCTCTAAACCATTCGAGCCAATCCTCCCACCAGCTGTCGCAAAGCGAGCAGTCTTCGAGGCAACTGGTCGCCTTAACCGCGAAGAGCAGACATATAAAATTGAAGATGAAGATATGTGGCTGAACGCTAGTGCCGAACATACGATCTCACCGATTTATATGGACGAGATCTTGCCAGAAGCAGAATTACCAATTAGGTATGTTGGTTACACGACGGCATTCCGCCGTGAGGCGGGCACATATGGCAAAGACACAGAGGGTATCTTCAGGCTCCATCAATTCAATAAGCTAGAGATGGAAAGCTTCTGTACCCCAGAAAGTTCGCTCAATGAATATCTGTTAATGGTTGCCATTCAAGAGTTCCTAATGCAACAGTTAGACTTGCCATATCACGTACTCGAGAAGTGTACTGCTGACATCGGCCGTCCAAATGCTCGCGGCATTGATATTGAGGTATGGTTACCGAGCCAACAGGCCTACCGCGAAACACATACTGCCGATTACATCACCGACTATCAGGCGCGAGCAATGAAAACTCGTGTTCGGCGAAGTGATGGAACAATTGAGTTGGTGCATACAAACGATGCAACTGCATTTTCGCAACGGCCACTGATTGCAATCATTGAGAACTATCAAACTAAGGATGGGGACGTAATCGTGCCGGATGTACTTCGGCCATTTATGGGAGGCAAGGATAAATTATGATCAAGAAACTCGAGATTACTGGTATTCATACGGAAGTTACAGAAGATTTAACAAAGTAC
>CAZTPC010000010.1:0-35538 GCA_964615565.1 uncultured Candidatus Saccharibacteria bacterium | reverse complement strand
TGATCCGTATGAAAGTACGTGCTAGCGTCAAGAAAATTAGTCCTGACGACAAGATTGTGCGTCGTAAGGGCCGTCTTTACGTAATCAACAAATTAAAACCAAAGCACAAGCAGAGGCAAGGCTAATGGCTCGTATTTCAGGAGTAACCATTCCGGCCGAAAAGCAGGTACAGATATCATTAACATATGTGTACGGCATTGGGCCAAAAACTGCTGGTGATATTCTCGCCGCAGCTAAAGTCGAGCCAACTGTTCGAGTTAAGAACTTGACTGACGCCGAGATCGGTAAGATCCAGGAAGTCATCAACGAAACTCTAACTGTTGAAGGTGAGCTACAGCGTATCGTTAGTGGCAACATCAAGCGACTAAAAGACATTAACGCTTATCGTGGCCTTCGTCACAAGATGAGTCTTCCAAGTCGTGGTCAACGGACCAAGACCAACGCCCGAACCAGGCGCGGTAAGAAAGTAACTGTCGGTGGTACCGCTAAGAAAGTAGCGTCTAAGACTTAGTCTTAGTACCAGGATTCTAAATTATGGCTGAAGAAACTAAACCAACCGAAACTTCCGAAAATCTAGTAGAAACTCCGGTAGAAAATACTATCGAGCAAACTCTAGATGCTACAAAAGCAGAAACAACTACCGAAGTTGCCGCTGCACCAAAGCGCAAAAAACTAAAGCGAGCTGTGGCTTTTGGACAGGTCCATATCCAGGCAAGCTTTAACAACACCATCATCACCTTCACTGACGCACAAGGTGGTGCACTAACTGCTAGCAGCTCTGGCGCTTGCGGTTTCCGTGGGTCTAAGAAGGGTACTGCTTATGCTGCCCAGGTAGCTTGCGAAAAAGCCGGTAACGCTGCTCGTCAGCAATACGGCTTCAGCAAAGCTGATGTCTTTGTAAAAGGCGTTGGCTTAGGTCGCGAATCTGCTGTCCGAACCCTTAACACTCTCGGCATTGCTGTTGAGAGCATCAAAGATGTAACAGGTGTCGCTCACGGTGGCGTGCGACCTAAGAAGGCAAGGAGAGTCTAATCATGGCACGTGATACACAATCTATTGTCAAAATGAGCCGCCGAGAAGGCTACGCTCTTCACCCTAAAGCTCACAAAGCACTTGTAAAGCGCAGTGCGCTTCCAGGGCAGTCTGCTAACAGTCGCGGCATGCGCAATAAGCCAAGCCAGTACAGCCTACAACTTCGTGAGAAGCAAAAGGTTAAACGACTATATGGCTTGCTCGAAAAGCAATTTAGCAACCTTATGGCCGAAGCTAACCGCAAAGAAGGTCAGTCTGGCGAAATCCTACTGCAACTTCTAGAGCGACGTCTCGACAACGCTATTTACCGTAGCGGTCTAGCCGTTAGTCGCCGTGCTGCTCGTCAGCTGGTGACCCATGGCCACTTCATGCTAAACGGTCGACGCGTCGACATTCCTTCTATCCGACTACGCGCTGGCGACGAAATCGTTCTTCGTCCTGCAAGTCAGAAGAATGAGTACTTCAAGCGTATCGACGATGTTAGCCCTGCCAGTCCAGACACTATCCCAGCTTGGCTAAAGGTAAACCGCAAGAAATTCGAAATTTCCGTATCTGGCGTCCCTACACGAGACGAGGCTGAACCAGAAATCAATGAGCAACTAATCGTAGAATACTACTCACGCTAAGGAGAAGAATACATGTCAAAAACAATTCACACCCCAGGACTCGTTCGTGTAGACGACCACGGTAGTAACTCTGCGACTTTCGTTATCGAGCCACTACACAGCGGCTACGGAATGACTCTTGGAAACTCACTTCGCCGTGTTCTTCTTTCGAGCATTGCTGGTGCAGCTGTAACCTCTTTCAAAATCGAAGGAGCTACCCATGAGTTCACTACTGTTAAAGGTGTAAAAGAAGATGTCGTAGACATCATGCTTGCACTTCGAGGAATCCGTTTCCGCGTATTCAGCGACGAACCACAGAACTTACGAATCACCAAAACTGGTAAGGGCAAGGTTACTGCAAAAGATATCACTACAAATGCTGACGTCGAAGTAGTAAACACCGACCACGTTATCGCCACACTTGATGACGACAAATCAAAGTTTGTCATGGATCTAGTTGTCGAGACTGGTCGCGGTTACCGCACTATCGAAGAAGCTGCAGCAAAGAAGGCTAGCGATATGATCGCTCTAGACGCCATCTTCACTCCAGTACTTCGAGTTCGTTACAAGGTAGAAAACACTCGTGTTGGTCAAATGACCGACCTTGACCGTCTACTTCTAACTGTTGATACCGACGGTAGCATCACACCAAGTGACGCTTTCGAAGAAGCCGCAGCTATCCTTGTTAACCAATACACAGCACTTGCTGGCCAGACTCGCGTCGAAGCCGGTACGCCACTAAACGCTAATAACGTTGCTGGCGACGAAGGTGCAAACGAAGGTGACGAGCCAGCAGAACTTATGACTTCTATCGAAGATCTTAACCTCTCAGCTCGTACTACTAACGCCCTGATCAACAACGACATCCACACGCTAAAGGACCTCTTTAGTCTTAGTGATGCTGAGTTGCGCGATCTTAAAGGCTTCGGTAGTAAAGCACTCGACGAAGTTAAAGATAAAATGAGCGAGTTGGAGCTATAAGATGCATCGTCACGGATATAAAGGTCGCAAATTCCACCGAGAGACAGACCAGCGTACTGCGCTGATCAAGAGCCTTGCTGAGTCTTTCGTGCGCGACGAATCAATCAAAACGACGCTTCCTAAGGCTAAGGAACTTGTTCCTTACATTGAGAAGCTCATCACAAAGGCAAAGAAGGGCGACCTTCACAACCGCCGTCAGGTAATCTCTGGTCTTCAGACTGTTGCAAGTGCCCATAAGTTAGTCGATGAAATCGCACCAAAGCTTAAGGGACGAGTAAGTGGTCATGTTCGTATTACAAAGCTCGAGAGTCGACGTGGTGACAACGCTGCCATGGCTCAAGTTAGCTTCGTAGACGATCTAAAAGAAGCTCCAGTATCAAAGACTGCGGCTTCTTCAGCCGACAAGGCTGCTCCAAAGGCAGCTAAGGTTGAAGCACCTAAGGCAAAGCCAGCAGCTAAGCCTGCCACAAAAACTGCAGCCAAAAAGGCCCCAGTAAAGAAGGAGGCTAAATAATGGCTACCGCTAAAATCCAAAAAGCTAAGACATATAGTGCAAAAGCAACCGATGTAACACGTAAGTGGTACGTTATCGATGCTTCAACTGCACCTATCGGTCGAATCGCCACCGAAGCAGCTAGCCTGCTTATCGGTAAAGGCAAGCCAATGTTTACTCACCACGTAGACTGCGGTGACTATGTAATCATCATCAACACCGACCAGCTCGTTGCTACTGGCAACAAGATGGAAGGCAAGATGTATTACAAGCACAGTGGTTACCCTGGTGGACTAAAAACAGCTGCTCTAAAAGATGTTATGGCAAAGGACTCTACACTAGTTCTAACCAAAGCAATTCGCGGTATGCTTCCAGTAAACAAACTTCGTGACGGCCGATTGGCTCGTCTCAAGGTTTACACCGGTTCTGAGCACAATCATAACGCTCAAATGCCAGAAGTATTTACTGTTAAAGCAGCTAAGACAGAAGGGAAGGCTAAATAATGGCTGAAACTACTACCCCTAAGAAGGCTGGTAACTACTTCTACGCCCTCGGCCGACGCAAAAGCGTAACAGCTCGTGTTCGTCTAATGAGCGGTAAAGGTAACATTACCATCAACAGCAAAACTGCCGAAGAATATTTCGCCGGCAGCAAATCACTTCTAGCAGAACTACAGAAGCCATTCACCTTACTTGAGCAAAACGGTAAGTTTGATGTGACTGTTGTTGTATCTGGTGGTGGTATGAGCGGACAAGCAATTGCTATCCGCCTTGCTACTTCTAAGGCTCTTGTGGCCGTCAATGAAGACTACAAGCAAACCCTCAAACGTGCCGACCTACTTGGTCGTGACCCACGCGAGAAGGAACGCAAGAAGTTTGGTCTCAAAGGCGCTCGCAAGCAACGCCAATTTACCAAGCGTTAATCAACGCTGGTTACAAAAAATGGCCCGGGAAACCGGGTCTTTTTTTATTCTGTTATCATTTGAAATATCCCAGGGGTAGGAGTATGCATTATGCACAAATATGTTGTGGTTTAGATATAACTCCTTGCACCCTCAAGAACCATAGCGCTATAGTTATTCAAAAGGAGAAATTATGGCTGACAATCCAAAACTTGAATGCGGAAGAGGTGAATTCGGCAGAATTACAGAATTTGATACTGAGTTAGCCCAATGTGGATTTGATGTCGAACGTGCTACTGGTATGACAGCCTTATCAGGGCTATCAACACAGCAGATTGAGAGCATGATTACTGGGATCTATCTCACCGCAATATGGGGCGACCCAGACGCCGCTTGTCTCATCGAGTTTGCAGGCTCTGTAATTTCTACGGAGCAACGAAACGATCCTGCACTTCATGCAGACGGTCGAAAAGAAACTATTGGCGACGAAACTATCGAAGAATCTCTTGCTGCCTTTGCAGCCCTAAGAGAAGAGCACCCTGACTACAACCCACTACCAGACGAGATTGCGGCGTAGCCGAACAGGATAACTAATGGCAACTGATAGACAAGCACTCGAGCGACTTGACGTCGACCCGGCTAGAGCCCTGTACGGATCGCTGGTTGATCCTTTTCAACTTTCATACCCAATTACTACTGTGCAGGAGACTGGGCTACTACGCACAATTGAGCAGCATATCGATTTTGGTGGGCATGTTGCCATTGTTGATGGTGCATACGACGTGCCACACGATGGCCACCCGTGGTATCTGCGCAGCTGTCGCGTCGAAGCAACCAGGGCTAGGTTGGGTGAAGAGTTCGACGAGGCAGACCCAGCAACACAGATGGAGATGGTCGCTAGCGAGCTAACAATGCTAATTGTTACCCTTGATGCCGACTATAAAGTCGCCAACAAGAAAAGTGGCGACGACAAAGGTGGTGCAGCTCGACCAGTATACCCCTGGGAAGCCCGAGCTAATCGCATTGGCGGCTATATGATCCCTGATGGCAATGGACGATACCGCCCAACAGTAGATCTTATTACCGTAGAAGGCGACCCGGGGCACGCCAATGGCATTCTTGCCTCGCACATACAGTTTGGCGAGAGTCTTACCAACTTGGGATTCCTCGGAACATGGCTAGTGTATGGAGAGCATAGTATGGCAGCAGCCGCAGCGACTCGCATTGCCGGCCCAGATGTAGTCCGCGTTGTACCACAAAGTTCTGTAGATGTTTTGGATCCTCGCACTGGCAAAAAGTGGAGTAGCTCGGATATTATTAGGCGAATAAAGGGTGATGATGTTTAGATACCGCAGTACACGCAAGCGATACAAGTCCGGGCCAAAAGATGTCTGTCCATTCTGTACCCCCACTGAGGGTGCGCTAGTGAAGGAATACAAGTACGCCCGCATTATCCGTAACATCTATGCATACGACTTGTGGGAGTTCCGGGACGTAACTGAGCACCTACTAATCGTTCCTAAGCGACACGTCAAGAACCTCAAGCAACTCACCAAGCCAGAACGCGACGAGATATTAAAGCTCATCATGGATTACGAAGCAAAGAACTATAACATCTACGCTCGTTCTAGTGACAGTGTCAAAAAGACCATTCCTGCGCACCAACATACTCATGTTATTAAAACGCTGGATAAACAGCCAAAGTTGGCACTATTTGTAAATAAGCCATACTTTTTGATCAAGCGCTGACCTCTGTTAGCAATACGGTTATGTTGACAAAGAAGTAATTCGAGAGTATCGTAGCTCCTGTTATGTTACAAAACATTGCACAATCATTTAAACAGCTTTCAGCTTATTGGTTCGCACCATCTTACACATGGCGCTTTGCTTCTATTTACCAATAAATCCCAAATAAATCCGCTCCGCAAACCGCCATGGAAAAAGGGCGGTTTTTTAATTCAGAAAGAAAATGAGAGACAAATGAGTGTAACAAGAATGTTCAACGACGTGCACGAAAGGGCACACGAAATACAAAGAGGGCTACCAACACCGGACTACCCGGTAAACTTCCAACCGTCGTTTCCAGATGATCGCAGACTATTCTGTGGTATCAGAGACTTGGTCGAGATGGAGGGTGTAACTACGCCACGAGACATAGACTACTTCAAGACTGTGGTAGGCCTAACTGCAGGCATCGTGCTGTTTGGTAGCTGCCACGAGATCGTAGACCTGACAATCCCAGCCAAAGAAAAGGTATTGCCCGTAACAAGAGGGCTGGAGATAGTTGGTGAGACTGAATTAGATGGCATGTTAGCAGTTTACCGCGGGCTCCGACAGTCGACTAAACCACGAAGTGAGGAGTTCGAAACGCTTGCCGATGGGCGAGTTGTTCCCAGCTTTATGGGCGACGAAGTTAACGGCAAGGGCATCAATGAGCGCACACCGGACCCGGTTCGAATAGTCAACAGTCACATCCAAGCGTTAACCATCCGCGAAGAATTAGTCCGTGGGACACGAGGTATCCACATTCCAACTGCTCATGAGGCATTACTACTTGCCGGGGAACTACCATTCGTACGACAAGATCCGGAGACAGGTAAGTTCTACTTACTGTCGGCTGATCTGCCATGGATTGGCGTTCGCACCAACAGAGCCGATGGCCCGCATGTCGATATGCTCTCGAGCATAGAAAACACCGTTGGGGTCAAAATAGATGCAACTAGCGATGAAGATCATATCCGACAGCTAAGTGAACGACTCAACCCCTTCGGGGAGCCAGGAAAGTTGCTGTTCATGATCAGGGTAGGATTAGACGAGCTAGACCAGCTAGAAACAATCGTTAGCGCAATTGCCAAACATAGTCCTAGTGCACGCAACTTGTACGACATGCATGGCGCTACTAAGAAGACTGTCAACGGCAAGATACGTGCCGTACCAGACATCATGCAGGGCATTACAAACTTAGGCCAAGCACTGCGCAGTGTTAACTTGCGGCTCGATGGCGGTCACTTTGAGACCACGCACGAAGATCGGCTAGAATGCGTAGACCATGACGACCAAGTGCCGACTCACCCTGGCGAGATCGACCCTCGCCTCAACCCTAACCAAACCAAGCTGGTCTACGACCATCTTGCTAACCAAATGAACCAAGGAGTGCAACATGCATCTTAACTTTGATGAAGCATCGACGATGCGCGATGTCTATAGCATCGAAATACCAGAAGAAAAACGACTAAACCTCATCGATATCATGACGAACTTTATGGAGACTGGTGTGCTAGACCTAGAGTTTAGCGTACCTAAGCCCATAGACTCTCTGACCCAGGTACAGATGGAAATAGCCTGGCAGACTTGATGTCCCGCCAACGATTAAACACGACAGCCTCGGCTGGGGAGCCAGCCGAGAGTCGTATGAGACATTTCAACACAATAAATACTTTAGATAGGAGAATCTAATGACAAACTTTAACATCCTTCGGAGCCCCGAAGACCTCGATACAATCACCCGTATTCTACAATGCGCCAGCCCTACAAAGTGTGCGCGCACGATCGTAGAATACGCGGGAGATTTGCCCGCAACCCGGCACAGCGAAGGGCTGCCTGGACAACTCTTAGGAGCAGCTATGCAGTTAGCAACAATAGAATTCGTACAAGTACCGTGCGACCATCATGGCGGCGATCCGTACCAGAATTCTTAACAGAGATTAGATGTACTATAATAAGGAGTAATATGACAAAACCAGTAATTCTAACTGGCCTGAGGGCTAACAACGATCTTCATATAGGAAACTATTTTGGGGCGTTGTTGCCGCTCATCGATATGGCCACCAAACACGCAGAAGACTATCAAGTTAACCTCATGATGGCCGACCTGCACAGTTTTTCGACGCCAATCGATCACAGCCAGTTGCAGCAACAAATCAAAGACAATCTACGAACCTACACGGCGGCTGGCTTGCCGCTTGAGTCGGACAACATCCGTATTTTCCGCGAAAGTTATGTGACAGCCCACAGCGAGCTAGCCCACATTCTCGATGCCTTTACCGGCGTTGGCGAGATGATGCGTATGACTCAGTTCAAAGATAAGTCAGCCAAGATAGGCAACGACCGAGTAAGTATGGCGTTACTTAACTACCCACCACTTATGGCAGCCGATATCTTGCTCTACCAAACGACGTATGTGCCTGTAGGCGACGACCAATCTCAGCACCTGGAATACACCCGCGACATAGCCGAACGACTCAACAATAAGTTTGGCCACGAGTTGTTTACCATTCCAAAAGCCGTAAAAGAACAACACGAGTTCTTCGGCAAAGATCAGGGTCTACGTATTAAGGATCTCAGTGATCCATCCAAGAAGATGAGCAAGTCCGACGAGTCAGGCAAAGGCATAATCTTTCTCGGTGACACACCAGAAGACGCTGCCAAAAAGGTTATGAGTGCTACCACTGATAGCCTCGGGAAGATCGATTTCGATCCAGTAAACCAGCCTGGCATCAGTAACCTATTGCAAATCCTTGCACTGCTCGAAGACCGAACACTACAAGATGTTCTTAACGAGTACGCTGGGCAAGAACAATATGGCCCGCTTAAATCTGCAGTTGCCGAAGCCGTAAAGAAATTCCTTACAGACTTCCAAGCCAGACTTGCTGCGGTAGATAACGACCAACTTAATGCCAAGCTTGAATCGTCCGAAGCAGCACTCCGCGAAATCGCCGGTCAGACACTATTAAACGTACAGAAAGCAGTGGGTCTACGTTGAAAATTACTAAAAAAACAATTGCTGACATCCCATTGGAAGAAGCCCACGGCGGCAGTGGCTCCAGACGCCTCTATATAGATAAAGGCCAGACCGTTAGCCAACATATCGAAGCCATGACTCACGGTTACCTCGATGCCGGCAAGGCGTTCGAGTGGCACGATCATGCCGGTATTGAAGAAGTAATGTATGTCTTAAAGGGCAGTGGGATCGTAGAAGACCGCGATGGCAGCTATGACTACACCGTTGGTGACTTGTTTATCTTTCCGCCAGACACCGAGCATCGCATCGAGAATACCGGAGAGAGTCAGAGCGAATACGTCTTCTTTAGGGTTGCAGCTTCATGATTACGTTTACTGTTGAAGAAGCTAAAAGAATTGATGCCTCTATTGCATCGACCCAGGAACTCAGCCGTTCATTTGTAAGTGTCTTACTCGATCAAGGCAAGGCAACGCTTAACGGTAAAGTTATCTATAAGCCATCAACCAGAGTATATGAAGGCGATGTGATTGAGCTAGACTTCCAACCGTCACAGCTGCAAGATATCCCAGAGATTGACCTAGACATCCTCTACCAAGACGACGATTGCATAGTTGTTAATAAGCCGGAAGGAGTACTAACGCATAGCAAGGGAGTATTCAACCCGGAAGCAACAGTATCAACCTTTATCCGACAATTCACCACTGGCATGAGTGACAACCGTGGCGGGATTGTGCACCGACTCGACCGTGTCACCTCCGGCGTGATAATCTGTGCTAAGAATGAAAAGGCTCTAGCCAAACTCCAGAAGCAATTCTCTGAACGTAAGACAAAAAAGACCTACAATGCCGTAGTTGTTGGCACGCTCGATCCACTTGAAGCGTCGATAGACATGCCTATCGAACGCAACCCCAAGAAGCCCCAGACCTTCCGTGTCGGTCCGAATGGCAAAGCTGCCATAACCAACTACAAAGTTCTCAAGACCGGCGAAACACACAGCCTTATCGAACTTCGACCGGTAACTGGCCGTACTCATCAGCTTCGCGTGCACCTGGCGCAACTCGAGCACCCCATAATCGGCGATGTACTGTATGGAGGCGAACCGGCTGACCGTACCTATCTACATGCCTTATCACTTGAGATAACCATCCCTAGTGGCGAACGAAAAATATTCGAAGCTCCGTTACCGAAATCGTTTAATCAGAAGGTGTAATCATGGAGCCCTTGTTCCATCCGAATACCGCGAAGGTTATTGAAGATTTTCTTGCACGTCCATCACACGCACTACTTATCGTAGGCCCTACTGGAAGCGGCAAAGGTACAGCTGCTGAGTATGTTGTTGCCAAAATGTTGGAATCTTCTCCAGGCAAGCTCGCCGAACATCCTTATGTACAGTGGTTGCATGATCAAGAAAAGGGCGTAGCTATTGAGCAGATCCGCACAGCCCAAACATTCATGCAACTAAAGGTCCCTGGCAGGGCCGCATATCGCCGAGCACTTATTATTGAACAGGGCGAGACTATGAGTACAGAAGCACAAAATGCGTTTCTTAAACTACTCGAAGAGCCACCAGCGGATAGTGTTATCGTTTTAACTGTCACCAGCCTAGATCGCCTTTTGCCAACTATCCGCTCTCGAGCGCAGGTATTACAAATCTTGCCGCCAGCCTTGCAGCAAGCTTCCGAATACTTCAGCCAGCAGGGTAGCGAAACTGAAGTAACCAGAGCCTACCACCTGAGCGAGGGATACCCCGGGCTACTCCACGCTCTATTAGATAAAGACTCAGAACATCCACTAGTTGCGCAGATCGATATTGCTAAGTCGCTGCTTGCCAGTACTCTCTATGAGCGATTGGCCAAAGTAGATGAACTATCCAAACAAAAGAATGTTCCGTTACTACTACAAGCTATGGAACGAGTGTGTCACGCCGCGCTAGGGCAAGCCGTGAGTGCCGGTAGCCCAAACAGCAAACGCTGGGCTAGCCGGTTACGAGCAGTGGTTGACGCACAACAGCGAGCCAACATGCATGTACAAGCCAAGCTGCTTCTGACAAATCTTATGCTTGAATTATGATATACTTGGTACACAATGTTTGAGATTGCTCTCGTCTTGGGGTTCGGTGTATTGGCTTTTCGGAGTGCTAATAAAGTCTCTGAAGATGAGCTAGAAATATTCCCTCGAAAAATCAGCGACAAAGTTGGAAAACTTTGGGATATCGCACATCAAGGTATGCGCGAGAACCGTTTCCTACGTGCCGAAAAAGCGTTGCTCACCATCCTTAAGATCGACGAACGTAATGCTGCAGCATACAACCGTCTTGGCATCCTTTACGCTAAGCAAAAAGAATACAAAGACGCAATCGACTGCTTCGAGATTGCCAGTTCAATAGAATCAACCCCTTCAAGCCTCCATAACTTGGGGCTTATTTATTACGAAACCGAAAACTACGAAAAGGCAGGAATCGCGTTCGAACAAGCGCTCAAGCTAGAAGATGATCTCGCTGCGCGGCACATTGCGTATGCCAAAGTTCAAGAGCAACTTGGTAATGATAAGGTAATGTTAGACGAACTCGAGAAAGCAGCCGAGCTTGAGCCTAATAAAGAGACATTCCAGATCTTACATAAAGCGTACCTAGACAAAGGTATGCAGCTCGAAGCCGACGAAGTCGAACAAAAACTCAAGAAACTGATCGTCCCATCTGGTCGGCCAAAAAAGGTTATCCGCCCTCGTCGGGTAGTTATTTAGAAGTATTGTCATTTTACCCCTGTTTTGGTACACTACAATTTGTATTTTGCCGCCTTAGCTCAGTTGGTTAGAGCGACGGTTTTGTAAACCGTAGGTCATCGGTTCGAATCCGATAGGCGGCTCCATAATAGTACACATGCAGGGTTAGTGAAGCGGTCAAACACGACAGACTGTAAATCTGTTGGCTTATGCCTTCGTAGGTTCGAATCCTACACCCTGCACCAATACGCTTATACCTAAAGCACTTCAGCAGAGGTGCTTTTTTTGTTTGTTATACTAAGCGTATGAAACACACGCCTTCAGTCTTAGTAATTGGTGGCTTCGCTGGAGCTGGTAAAACCACAATTGCAGATAAGCTTGCAAATGATTTTAATTATCCAGTTTATAGTTCCGACACTATCAATAGTGCATTACGTAACTCTTTTGACAAGTCTTTCCATGAAATGTCACCACATGCGTATGATATTCTCTGGTATTTGGTTCGTGAGCAACTAAAGTGCGGTGTAACTATTATTTTAGACATACACATGGCACGACCCGAAATGTGGGTCAATTTGGACTTGCTGAAGCAAGATATGCCTGATATACAAATTCTTCCCCTTATTCTCGAGGCAAGCTTAGACACGCATCGTGCAAGAATTGAAGAACGTGGACGAACTAATAAAGAACACCTGAATCTAGGCGGTGATAATATCGAGGACGTCTTACACAAATATGAATTCATCAAGAACTTAAAACGAGATGATTTAATCCATATAGATGCAAACCAAGACGTGAATCAGGTATACTCTTCTGTAATTTCAGCCCTTAGAAACCGCCAAGTTGTTAAGAAATAAAGTTCTGACCTCAGCCATGGCACTGCACCACAAGTTACATAGAACACCCTTATGGGGTGTTTTTTATTCACCCATACAAAAGTGTTTCACTGCAGCGACAACTTCATCCCTAGGATATGGAGACTCGTAATAAACGTTTATCGTTGGACCAGTATGAGTAAACAAACCTTTTGAAGTCCTTGTCAGCGCATTACCATATAAATCTTCCTGAGGATAATCTACGGATCCTACGACTTGCTTGGTCTTGGTTATAAAAACATTGCAATATTGCGGCGGCGGATCTGTACAAGGGGCTACCAAGCTCGCAGACGAAAACTTGCCCTTTAGATCATCCTTGGTAGTATAGTAATTTGCACAATTCCCATCTGGACCAGAATCTGGTCGAGAAGTTCCCTGAATCGAAGTCTTAGAAGTTAACTTTACGATTGTGCGATTATTATATCGTTCTAGCAGCTGCCGCGCGATCACCAAGAGCACAAGCAGACAGACAAGAACGAGTAAAACCTTTAATGCTTTTTCATTTATCTCATAGTATCATGATGCCCATGCTATGCTTTGAGTATGAAGACAAATACACTCGTAGAGATAATTGGCGAGTACCCTGCATTTCTAGACGATATTCTAGGGCGAGTTGTTGAGCAAGGGTTTGATCTGGCCGATTTCTCTCAAATAGATCATATGTGCTACCGGACGACTTCACTAGAAAATTATGCCCAAAAGAAAGCCCAGCTAGAAACTGTTGGGAGAGTGCTCGGCGAGACCATGGTTAATGGTCGACCGATTTCAACTATTCGGCTCACCTCGCCAGTAATCCATACACCTTGGCGCATTGATGCCATAGAGCTACCCGCTCCAAAAGAGGGAGCGACCCACCGTGAAGGTCTAGAGCATATCGAATTTGTCATATTCGACGATCTAGCTGACTTTCTTGCAAAATACGAAGGCCAGCCATTCGATCTACGTGCTGCTGATCGCGGTATAAATCCCGAGATTGGGCTTCAGCTAGGAGACTTGTCGGTCAAATTCCATTTGCTCAACCTGCCAGCGGTCGTATATCTAGAACACAAGCTCGGCATCGAATCGGTACAGGATGGCCACTAGGCAATTCTAGGCTCCACAAACCGCTCTATATCTGTTAAAATACATCGGTCATTCAGTTGGATAGGCCGTCGTAGCTCAGTGGTAGAGCACTTCCATGGTAAGGAAGGGGTCTCGGGTTCAAATCCCGACGACGGCTCCATAGACATTCACCCCAGGAAAACCTGTGGGTGTTTTATTTTGCTTGTGCCTTTTTGCTATGTGTCGTTTATACTTTTTGAATAACTCTTTGAAAGAATATATGTAATGTCCGCAGAAATTGAACGTTTTGTCTTTGTTGGGAATGGGGAACCACTTTGGTGCCCGCGTTCAGAGACATTTGACTGGAGCAGGGTCTATGCCGAAAAGCTAGGTCATGACGGTCAAGAGTTGCCCAATGGCATAGACATGCAAGTAGACGGCTATGTGCAGCCGGTAACTGCCGAAAATAGCACGCTCTATCTTAATCACGTCATGCCAGATATGCACGCTATCCGAATTCGCGATGAGCGCGTAGAACTTCCAAGCCAAGGCATAGAAGATGGCTGCTTCTGGTGGTTCAAGGGACTCGATATTGGGTTTAATGGCCTAGCGCGTGCCCTAAAGCCACACATGACTATAGTAATTAATCATTGTCCTCAATCGGGGATAGAACAACTTTATCTTCGTCGGCTCATGCTCAGGACGCATATCGCCGAGTCACTTGGTACGGATGCGATAGGCAACATGGTAAGCGAACTCGATGATCCGGAAGCACTCAGCAAGTGGCTTTCTGGGCCTGATGACCATAGCAACTAGCTGTCTGTTATATTTCTAACAGGCAAAAGCTGTCCGATCGCTTACTATTTGTATGTAAACGAAAGGATGCATATGACCGAAGCACAAGCCGACCAAATGATTTCACTACTTAAAGAGATTAGCCAACGTATTCAGGTTCAGACGGATAAAATTGGTCAATCATAATCTTGGGCGAAAAGACTAGTCATAAGCCGTCTAATCTGTTAAAATACTCCAGATATGGCAAAGAAAACTGACAAACGAAAGATTGTTGGCCTCGTTTCAGAAGAAACTGGTCACCGTCACTACTACACCAAGAAAAACACGATGAATACGCCTGATAAGCTGCGCCTACGAAAGTATGACCCAGTGGCTCGTAAGCACGTATGGTACTCCGAGACAAAGAAGAGCCTCGGACGTAACGAAGTTAAGAAATAATCTTGGTTCATCAAACCGCCCCACACTAACCAAAAGGGGCGGTTTTTTATTTAAAGGAGAGAATAGTGAATAACATCAATGACCTGTTAGCCGAAGTGCCTACACCAATTCTGGATGTGGTGCGGCTTGTTTGTTTAGACAAAGAAGGCCGAATTCTGCTTGTCCAAGAATCTGATGACCCAAACTGGAAGCTACCAGGTGGTAAAGTGCATCAGGGTGAAACAGTGTTACAGGCGTCTATTCGTGAGATCAAAGAAGAAATTGGTATCGACTTTGTGACGAGCAACATTACCAACATTGTCAAAGCCAATATCCCCGATAGCGAGAATTTCCGCTACATTATTCGCTATTCACTGGATTCGCTAGAATTCGTACCGAACGAAGAAGTAGCCGATGCTCAATACTACGCACTCGACAATCTACCAGAGACAAAGTTTGCTGTCCACATAAGTAGTGCCGTAGAACTAAGCACTTCCAAGTAACAGTCTTAGATTTTTATTTGCGAACCAAGAATTGTTTTTTCACCACGCACGTAGACGTTAAACAACGCCTTTACTCGTGCCATCAACTCACGACGACTACTATTATTAGCCTCAACACCACTCGACACACCATATGCTTCGATGCCAAATGTCCGGCACAAATAGATTGCGCGAGGTAAATGAGACCCTGCGCTGTAGATGACGAGTTTATTTTGGCCAAATACTTTTATCGCTCGTTCGCATGACTCATACGTGCTTCGTCCAGCAAAATCAGCAAAGAGCTTATCGGCAGGCAAATGTCGAACTTCTATTAAGTAGTTACGCATGGCTGTCGGTTCGTCGTAGTATGCAAAGCGGTTATCTCCAGACAGGATCAACGTATCTACCTTACCAGCCTGCAGAGCATCTGCTGCGACATCTAAGCGGGCCTGTAATTCTTTATATGGCTTACCCTTACTATTTACACCAGCGCCCAACACAAGCCCTGTTTTAAAATGCATATCAGTATTGTTGTGCAATACATACGTATTGTTAGGATTAACGATACTAAACGCTACAAAACAGAGAATTGCTACACCTGTCATCCCGAGCAGCACTATAGTACTCAAAGTTTCAAGGTGTTTCCGTAAAAGCGATGTAAGGTTTTTGATACGTAGTTGCAAAGAAGGCATATCTTGCACTATATCATATCTGTTAATGTGATTGCGTGTTAGCTACTTTTATGGTAAAATATACGTCTTATGAAGACAGCTGAATACATAGGAAACTTTCGTCCAGTCACTAAAGAAGATGACTTATTAGTAGGCGCGCCAGCTCTAGCATTTGGCCCATCCGGCGCAATGCTTGATGGTATGCTTCGACGAGTTGGGATTGACGACCCTAGAGATACAAACTCAGAGCTATATTACATCGCTGAAGAAGTTGCTGCGCGAAAATCCCTTGTGCATGATTATTCCGTGGCAATATGCAGGCAGCTAGGACTTGTTTCCTACTTTGATATTCGACGAGACGGCATCCCAATTAAGCAAAAAACAGACGATCGACCTAAAGATACTCGCAGCCCAGAAGAACTTGAGGCCGGTGTACAGTCATCTGTTGAAGCAATACAATTCATGATGACTTCCGTTACACTCCAAGCACTGGCTAACTATGTTCTCCTCAGCCCAAAAGTGAAAGCCAACGCCGCAGCTGTCCAGGCAATTGGTAACACACAGCGTGAATTTAATGCAGCGTTTGCTATTACGGCAGATGGTGAACTTATTATCGAGAGAGCATTTATTGGGAACACCCGTGTTGGCCCGGCGAGTGTCAACTTCCTGCCAGCACGCGACCGAAGAGCACCAAAATGGATTGAGGACGCGGGGAATTGGGATGATGGCCCAATCGATCTTGCTGCAGGACATCATGTAGAGGCAGATGGATTAATTATTTGTCGAGAGTGGTGTAAAGCACGACGTGATGGCTATATCCCAATAGTGGCGTCACGAGGTATAGATAGTGAGCAATATTCTCGATCACGACGAGAAGCAAACCTACAAGCAGATGTGATCCTCGTTAAACTCGGTGATGAGCCCGATATTCTTCCGGTTCAAATGAAAAATATAATCAACGAAGATGATCGTGCAAACTACGACCCACGCGTCGTAATGATGAGCGCCCAAGATATGGGAGGCGTAGAAATGCGTTCGGATAAGGTTCGAGACAGGCACGGAAACCTCTGCACCGGGTCAGTCACACGCACTGTCATCGGACAGATTTCACACCGATACAACGAAGCCGTTCATGCGCGCAACAACCAAAAACAGCATGTTCAAAAGTTTTCTAGAAGTACTCAACCACAAGTTGAACGTATGGATGTGCTGGTTGCCAAGGCGCGTGAAGCAGATACTCAATAGCATCTGATACTTTTAGTCATCTAAACAACCGTGGGGCGCATTAGGTATACTGTTAGATATGAAAACAGGCAAAGTACTTCTTATAACCGGTCCAGCCGGGAGCGGTAAAACTACATTAGCTCAAAAAGTTGGCCAACTTCCAGGGTGGAAACTGATAAGCGAGGACGACTTTTGGGCAGCTCACAATCGGGACGGGCTTCGGACCGAAGAGCAAGAAGCATTCGTCCAAAAAGAAGTTGTCGATACAATCACTCCACTATTAGCCGATGGCACTAACGTGGTACTAGAGTTTATCTTATACAAACAACCACCTAACCCACTGACAAATTATCTTGAGGTCTTGAAATCAAAAGATATAAAAGTGGACGTAGTCGCATTGACTACCAATGTAGAAACTATCATTAGGCGAATGCATACTCGTGGCAGAGAAGAAGACCTGTCGAACATTGAAGACCGCAAACAGTTTGCAGCCAACCAGATATCTTGTTTGCAACATAGCTCTGTCGATCCTAATTGGGTTATTGATACCACTGGTACATCGGCGTCGGATGTGTTCGATACCGTACTACAAAGAATAAAGTAGCAGCCGACTTACGCCGGCTGCCGAGGTGTTATTGTTGAGCCGTTTGAGCAAAGACAACGACACCGTCGTCTTTTGGCTCCATCTCCTGGAAGCTACACATATATGCATAGTCCCCAGGTTGACCTTCGTCACCACGTGGCCAAGTAATGAACACTGCTCCTTCGCTACCACCAAGTGCCAGCGCTCCAATAGAGGCAGTACCTTGTGGGTCCGCCACTTGTAATGTGTCACAGGCTGCGTCTTGTGCGAGTTCTGGGCTTCTACCAGTTACTGCTACGATTGCACGCAACCGTTGTGGGGTAGTTGAAATACTCGGAGCCATGTCGTCTTCTGGCCCATTTGGATACATATGATCCACAAGGGTCATAGCACCAATCAAAGCCTGACTGTCGCCTTCGTATACAGATACAAAAGCTGTTTCGCCAGGGCGTACATATGTGACACCAGCAGTGTCAGTCATGTCTTCTAAAGTAACGACTGTACTAGGCGTGGTAATCTCGGGTTCGGCGCAACCACTAAGAGCTACCGCCAAAACTAGGCCAACACCAGCAACGTATCGCATTGCGCGACTTCCAAAAAGTTTTTCCATTTAATAAACGCCTCCTGTTGCGTTATTAGGTAAGTTGTTCGCCTTAGTAGTGCGATTGCTTATCTCTTACGCGGAGGCGCCTAGCTTCATTATCTAGATACCGTTTCGTCTTTGGGCAATGCCATTGTCGGTGATCGCATTAAGTCACTTGATGCTTACTTGCGACCAGAATCTTTCGATTCCATAAAAAGTATTATAGGACATAAAACAGTATATGTCAATACATGCTCTATCGTGCTATATACTATTACGTATGGACAAGCCACTTGCGGAGGAAATGCGGCCAGATAAGCTCGATGATATCATCGGGCAAGAACACGTGGTCGGCAAAGGCAAGCTGGTGCATGAACTTATTAGTAATAAGAAACCGGTTAGCTTAATCTTTTGGGGGCCACCAGGAAGCGGCAAAACCACCCTGGCGCGGATCATTGCCAAAGAAACCGGCTCAGATTGGATAGAACTAAGCGCCGTCACTGCAGGAGTATCCGACGTCCGCCGGGTCGTAGAACATGCTCAACAGAACAGCCGATTACAAATTCCTACGCTCTTGTTTGTAGACGAGATTCATCGCTTTAATAAAGCTCAGCAGGATGCCTTCTTGCCTCATGTCGAGAACGGTACTATTACTCTTATTGGAGCAACCACTGAGAATCCAAGTTTCGAGATCATTACGCCGCTTCTCAGTCGTAGTAGGGTGGTAGTGCTGGAAGCGCTTTCGAAAGATAGCGTCAAAACACTTATCGATCGTGCAGCAAAAGTATTAAAAATTCCCAAGGCTAAGCTCCCGACAGATAGTATAGATATGCTCGCTGAGTTATCAGGTGGGGACGGTCGAGTAGCGCTTGGTAATCTTGAGGTAGCTGTGCAGCTTGCTGCTGGGAAGAAGATTACCAAAGAGATTGTCCAAACCGCTGCCCAACGTCGGATCCCAGGGTATGATAAGAACGGCGAGAACCACTACAACCTTATTAGTGCATTTATCAAATCCATGCGTGGCAGCAACGCTAGTGCAACCTTGTACTATATGGCTCGGATGCTGCAAGCTGGCGAAGACCCAAAGTTCGTTGCCCGACGGATGGTCATCTTTGCCTCAGAAGACATTGGGCTTGCCGCGCCAGCTGCACTTAACCTAGCTGTCAGCACCTTTCAGGCAGTTACTCAGATTGGCATGCCCGAAGCTCAGTACAACCTATTTCACTGCGCGAGCGTTCTAGCAAAGTCGCAAAAGTCTAGGGAAGTAGCCGATGCAATGAGCCAAGCGCTTCAAACAGCACGCGAATACCCAGACTTGCCGGTGCCGCTACAACTACGTAATGCGCCAACTAAGCTCATGGGCGAACTCGGCTACGGCAAGGGATACAAATGGGAAGCCGATTTCAAACACGACAAAGGTTTTCTGCCGCCCGAAATACAAGACGTCGACTTCTTTAATTGATCCTATTCTCTACGAAGAGCCAGTACCGGGCTTATCTTCGATGCTCGTCTTGCAGGGAATGCAACCACTGCCAAGCCGATGATTATTGCAAACGCTAAGATGTACAGAACCAACCAAAATGGCAAGTAGTACAACGTAAAGGCCTCTTTTACACCCCTCGCTTGTGCAAGCCGAACTGCGTATGAGTTGACCGAGTAGCCTGCAACCCAAGCCATAAATATACCAATAACCGCACCAATACCAGATAGTAGCACTGATTCGAAAATAAATAGTCTTCTAATGTCACGCTGGCGGGCTCCTAGTGAGACCATTAGGCCGATCTCTTTTGTTCGCTCAAGTAGCGATATCGTAAGCGTGTTAAACATACCCAGGATTGCGATACTCATGCCAATTCCACCTGCGGCGGCAAGTAATATGTTTAGGATAGAAAACACCTGGTTTATCTGCTGTAGTGTGTCTGCTGGCGAACTTGTATCGAATGCTTGGCTTTCGATTTGCTTTCGTACATTGCTAATATTTGTGCTATTGTTCACCACCACTTTTACCTGGCTGTAATCCCTAAACCCTAGGTCTGAGAAAAGTTTCTCACTAACAAATAGTTCATTGGTTTTACCCGAATCTATAACTTTCTCTATCTGAAATTCTTTTTGAAAATCGCCGCTCAACGGGAATTCTACAGCCTGGTTCTTATCCTTTAGTATCGCCACTGTTATTTTCTTATCTATTGCTTGTTTTGGGTCTTTAATACCGACTGTTTCAAGAAATGTTTTGTTGACGATGATTTTCTTTGTGTCTTTTAGCTCAATTCGATCTCCAGCCAAGAGTGTAAAGCCACTTAAGTCCAGGAAGTTATTATCTGCACCATATATAATGGCATCGCTCTCGGAATTCTTGTAACCAACCTTACCTGCGAATGAATAAGTCTTAGAAACATCGGAAACATGCGCATAGTTTTTGAATCGAGATATAGTGTCGCCATTAAGCTTAATACTCTTAGGGCGTGAAGACGTTACTTCAATGGTATTCACCGACTTTGATCCAATTACTTTCTCGGTAACGACTTTCTGCAGCCCTAGCCCAATAGACAAAAGGAAGACTATAGCCCCAATCCCAATGATCACCCCTATAACCGTCAGACTAGTTCTCAACTTCTTAAACATTAGGTTTTTAATAGAAATCATTATCAACACCCTAAAGTGAATATATCGGCGGCGACCGCGTCTATCTTTTTGCAAATGCTTATCTGATGTTGGGGTGTTATTACTTTGGTTCATGTATTTTTACTTTCTTAGAAGTAGCTTGGGGCTCAGAAGAATTCAATACTGCACTCGATTTGGCGTTTTCATTCATGACATTTGTTAATCGAGCTTTGATTTTGCTACTCAAGCCATACTGACTATCATCGACTGCAACCTTACCGTCTCGTACTGAGATACGGTGGGTGCTCATCGGAAGATACTCTAAGTTGTGAGTCACGAGAATGACAGTTTTTTTGAAATCCTTTTGCAGCTTAAGCAGTAACCCCATAATAACGTCACCGTTGTGCGTATCTAGGTTGCCGGTTGGCTCGTCGGCCACGATTACTTCTGGGTCGGAAACCAAAGCACGAGCCATCGAAACTCGCTGTTGCTCACCAGTGGATAGTACTCCTGGACGTTGATTGGCAAGGTGATCAACATTAACCTGTTTCAAGTAGCTCATCGCAATAGCCCGTGCCTGATGTGGCATGTAGCCACTCAGATATAACGGCATACATACGTTATCCAGCACGCTAAGGCTAGTTACCCAATAGTTCGTTTGATATACCATTCCCAAGTTATTTGCACGAAAGTTAGCACGGCTATCGGCACTCATACTATACAGATCTGTATCTTTAAATATTACCTTGCCACCAGTTGGCTTTTCGAGACCTGTAATTGCGTCCAGTAGCGTGGACTTACCACTCCCCGAGGGTCCGAAGATAATAGTAAATGAGTTCTCGGGGATAACAACATTACATTCTTTAATAGCAGAAATCGTTTCGTGTGGTAAAACAAATGATTTCACTAAGTTTTCAATTCGTATAATATTACGATCGTTACTCATTAGTTTACTCCAAACATTTTCTGTAGTGTGTTGAATATTATTGATATAACAGAGTCTGTAGCGCGGGGAATAATGACCGATTGGACTCCACCTTTACCCTTATTTCCAGATTTGTCACGACTTGTCGGTTCAACGTTAAACGCCTTGGAGGGTGACAGGTCGGAGATAATTGAGACATGTTCTGTAGTAAGGCTTCCATCTTCGATTGTTTGATTATTCAGCTGCGTAGAGGAAGCACCTTCTGCAAAGCGTACTTGGCTAGTTGCAGGCTCATCTGTTTTCCAGGTTACGACAATTTGTCCCCGAGCTTCGCTGCCAGTACCACGGACAGTTTTTTCGACGTTAACATCGTATATCTTAGGTGGACGTGTATCTAGTGCCGTCTTGAATGCCTGCCGCTCACTGGAAGCCAAGTTACCTGAGCTGTCGCGCGACAAGGCGACCAGAGTATAGCTACTGTCATCTGCGAGGTCACGAATGGTTATCTCATGTTCAGTTACTAGCTTTGAATCCGATACTTCTAATGGTGGCAGACCATCTCGTGAATAGGAAAGTAGCGAAGTGGCAGGTACATTTGTTACCCAACTTACCCTCTGTGTGCTCGTAGGCTCTCCACTCACTGGCTGGAATTGCAGTTGGGATATCTTTGGCCGCGGCAGGGTAGTAAACGAGAATATACTACTTTGATATTTTCCACCTTCCGAGTCATACATTGTCAACTTATAGTAATACTTCACGCCATCGTCTAGCCCGCCTAGATCAACCGTATAGGTCGATTCAACAGCGGAAGTATTTATGGTCTTTATCCCGCCAAAGCTATCAGATTTTCCAAAGTTAATATCGACACTATTAGCATCTTTTACGGTGAACTGAATCGTTGCATTAGTAAGACCTGCAGTAAGAGTATTAACCTCCTTCAGAACTGGTGCTGGTGCCGTCTGAAAACTACTCTCATCTGATACACCGGTATTACCATCTTCATCAGTCCATCGAGCTACAAAGTAGTACCTAGTCCCAGCATCGAGATTATCAAGATTCACGGTATGGCTAGTAAGTTGCTGGGAACTACTTATCTCTGAGTCACTGTAACGACCAGGTGATTTACCAATAGCGATCTTGGAGTCACTTTCTCGATTTGTTGACCACGAAATTTTTGCTCGCTTTGTAGTTATCCCGCTGACTTCTGGGTTTGCAATCAATTCTGCAGGCTCAGTAAATTTACCGGTAGGCAATATCTCAACAACCGAACTGTTGGCGCCGCAGTTGTTTGCACTATCACAGGCACGAACTCGATAATAGTAATTTTGCTGGACTAGGCCAGCGTCTACATAACTTACGCCCGAGGTAGAAGCTATTTGTGTAAAATCCTGATAATTAGTTGATCGATATATCCGATAGCTTGCCACGCCGGCACCTATGTCCGTTGGCGCCGCCCAAGATAATGCAACCTTCCAGTTTGATGTTGCTTTAGTAGAGATATCGGCTATCTCCATATCTAGAGGTATTCCTGGTGCCGAAGTATTTGCTGTAAATGTTGCGCTAGCATAGGTATCGTAGTTAACATTCCCAGCTTCATCTTTGGCAATAACATAGAAGGTATTCGATCCTGGCTGAGTTGCATAGGCTCCAGCGTCTAGCGATTGCTGACCAACCTCAGTGTATGTACAGGTATTTACCGAAGGCAAAGTGTTAATGGTATAGCAATATGTAAGGGTGGAGGCTAGGCCTACAAACGATGCTGGTTCACTCCAGCTAAATGCGAAATTATTGGTGGTGTTAGTAGAAGGAGTAGCAGTGACATTCCTCGGAGATGATGGAGAAGCAGTATTTATCTTGATAACGGCTGTAGCATTTGTACTTGATGTATTACCGGCGGTATCTATTACACGGAAGTAAATAATATTGTTACCTTCTACCAAGTCACCGTAGTCAAAGAGGGCATTGGTTCGATAACTCCCCGTATTCGCTAAGACATCTGTAGGACTCTGGGTTCCATCATGTGCATCTCCGTACCAAATTCCGTTATTAATACGATACTGAAGACCGACTGTTCCTGAATGCGCATCAGAAATCGAACCAGAACCGCTTACTGGCCAGGTAAGTGTTACATCGCGCGTAGCGATGAACTGCGAAGGACCAGAAATATAGCCCGGTGCAACAGGTGGAGTGTTATCAAACTTGAATGAGAATGAAGCAGCATCTCCATCGAAAACATTATTCGAATTATCTATAGCTTTTATCTTTATGTAGTATTCGGAATTAGAAGATGTAAGTGGTGATTGCAGCAACCCGGGCACAGATAGGTCTAGTTCAGCGTCGGTTACTGCAAAAGCGCATGATCCATCTGTATCTACTGACCCAGTACCAAGAAGTCCTTTTGAAGTGACGGGATCGGCAGATTCGTCATTTCCAAGGTAAACGCAGTAGCCTTTTATACCCGAAGCACCTGGATTTGCATCATCATTTCCGCCAGTCCAGCGTACGTACGGATCAGTATCTTTGGTCCAGCTGTCTACAGATATACTGGCTCCACCATCACTAGTAAACAGTTGTATGTCTGAAGCATTATCTGCAGGAGGTGACACATCTGGATTAATCACAAGTGTCACATTAGTGAGGTTAACCGATTGGGACCCGTTGCTACTTAGAAAGGCGCGCCACTTAAACTGTCTTGTGCCTAGACCGAAGCTAGATATGTTGGTATCTATCTCAGTCGCAACATTGTAGTTGCCCGCACCTGCTTGTGCCCAGGCAGTACCGTTCCAATAGTTCCATGTAGAACCATTGTCACTTGATACCTGATAGTAAATCTCGCCACCATTTTTTACCGCAGACTCCGTAAATGACTTCCAGCTCGCAACAGCAGCAGGCGCAAAAGCTACATTTGATTCTATGGTCGGCAGTGTTGTTGCGTAGCGTTGCCCAATAAATGATGCTCCCGCTGTTGTTCCAGCTAACAGTTTAGTTGGGTCAACAAATTTAATTGAGCTGAATTCATTACTAGCTAGGTCGGGATTACTAGACTTATTAATTGTCTGGGCGATAGAGGGATTATTGACATTTACACCGTCAATTCTTAGGATCTTACCATCTTCATTCGATGTGGTATTAATGGTTATTCTCTGGGTCGATAGTGCTACCGGTTATCCTACTTGGCGCAAACTCGGGGAGGGTAGTGTTATTTAATTCCACCTCCGACACCAGGAGCCCAGTGTTTGCATAGCCCGTGTATTTAACCCGTAAATACCTGGCAGTAGTACTGTTGAATGAGACATCGTGACTAACGTTATTTTGCCATACAATTGGTATATTCAAGCCACTCACAGACGATAGCTGGGTGACAGCACCTCCACCAAAAGTTGTCTGATAGGTTTTCATCTCTCGGATACCAAAGTTGGCATTAACACCGTAGGTGCTCGTGACCAATGCCCGAACCGCTTTCACGGATGTAGAACTAAAGTTACTGAACCGAGCAATGTCAGAGTTATTAGTGATTGTATCCAGTGTTGTGACTGTTCCGGACTCAAACATACTTGAATACGCTTCTACTTCATACAAAGATACTGCTGTAGTGACAGTTGGAGAGTAGGACCTGGTCACATTTATACGCAAGTATCGCCCCGTCACAGGTGAGCTAAATTTGATTCGACTGGATCCAGATGAATTTCCTGTCGTACTATACGCACTAGTCCAGTTCGTTCCATCATTACTGTAGTCGACGGAGTAATCCGTAATGGTCGTTGCATCCACAAAACTTATGCCTTCAATGGTCTTTGTAGACCCGTAATCTAACTGAAGCCACTGAGCAGCAGTGTTAGTAGCGACATTAGAGAGCCATCGTGTACTAGCTGACCTATCAATAGCCAAAGAGGCTGTATTAGAAGAGTTTGTAGAAGAAGCCGTGACCGTCGATGGTGTCAAAGTTGTCGTAGC
Organism: uncultured Candidatus Saccharibacteria bacterium; assembly: GCA_964615565.1. Lineage (GTDB taxonomy): Bacteria > Patescibacteriota > Saccharimonadia > Saccharimonadales > AWTP1-31 > CAZTPC01. The sequence continues at coordinate 9,913 of CAZTPC010000010.1, read as the reverse complement.
TTTTGTACTTCCTTGGATAGTGTAGTTTTTTGCAGAAGTGTTTTGATCGTAAAACTGCAGGTCAACTCCACTTATAGCTTGGTTAGAGGCAAAACTTTGCTCGTACATTGGCTGAGGTATTACATTAGTAGCAAATCCAGTGTAGTAGGCGGTTCCATAGGCATTGTCGGCCGCCCCTCCAATAGAGAAGCCAGAGTTTGACCAAGGCGCCCACTGGGTGCTTGTAGGAGCTAGATTCGTCGATGTACCCTGAGTGCTTGACTCGACAACGTAGCTACTTGGGGTGTAATTCGCCGTAGACCAAAAGTACTGCTTCAAAAAGTTGAATGTTTTAGAACTGGTTAAATCGTACTCAAGCCAATCTTCAGCTTGAGTCTGCGATTGTACGTAATATGAACCAGTCGAATTATCGATTGATTGAGCTGCATTAGATTGCGCTCCAAATCGACCCTGGGCAGAAGCGCCGGTTACCAGGTTTGAGCCTCGAGAAGCTGTCGTAAAGTTATTCACTGTCCCAGATGATTGGGTCGTCCGGTTCTCTTGGATTACAGAAAGGCCAGCCTCAGTCTCTATATATATCGTATTATCGCCTGAGTTCGCCGTTGATGTGCCAGATGTTACTCGTATGCCAGTTACAAATCCATTACTTGGGTCGGGGCCATGTAGCGGGGCAAGATTTGAGCCAAAATCAACATTGTTTGTGTTATATGTCCAATCTGCCACCTGGTTTATTGCATTATATTTCTCGAGAACAGCAGAGTTCGCAGAAATTGTATTACGAATATCGTAATACAATGCTCCGTCATCTGATATTGCGACAGCGTTGGTTGTGTATCCTCCAGGGACTGGGACTTTCACAATAGTGTTCACGCCTTGTTCGTCTTTGATAAGTTCGGCGTACCCCACTGATGCAACAGCTAAATACACTTTGTTTGCTATTTTATTAGCAGAGATCTTGCGAATGTTTTGGCTTGCAAGAGCTGGAGATGTAGAAGTCGAATATCGAGGCGATCCTAGAGCCGTATTGTTGGCAAGAGCACTTATCTGCCATCGATAAATGCCTCCATTCTTCCCAGCGTACAAGTAACCGTTAGCCACTTCTATGGTTGTAAAGCCCCCTCCGGAAGTTATATATGCTGATCTTTCCCATGTATCTTGCCGTATTACGTCAATCCCAAGGTCGGTTCCTACGAAGTAATAAGTGTCGTCTGCCGTAACATCAATAACATTATTTGATTGCAGTTTGCCACCAGATACGGTGAAGTTCTGGACAATATCACGTAATTTTAGTCGCAAGTCGTTACTGTTTGACTCTACAGAATCCGAATCATAGGTATACTCGCCCGTATTGTTGAACGTCCATATCTTCGTATCACCAATGGAAGCAAAAGTTTTATAGGTATAGCTCATCATCCCGAATAGGCTAGCGAAAAGCACTAGAGCGTTTACAACTTTGTACCATGTTCGGGTATGCCACCAGGCGTACCAATTCCACCTACCTACAAGATGATCATGTGGCCTCACTGCGACATGGTGATGTACTTTTTTTGTAGCTTGGGCAACTCTTTTAGTGTGTTTTTTTACGGTAACACGAACGCGACCACTAGCCTTAGTAGCCTCTTTACCCCTAAGAAAGCCCCTTCTTGCGGCTTCTTTTACCCGTGTAAGCATATACTTTATTCTACAGTAATTTTGGTTCTAATTATAGTTAGCGTTAGAGGTATAGTATGCCCAAATCGACTTTGTGGCACAAAAGAGTGCAGGTTACTGCCAGAAAATAGTAAGACTCTATCACAAATGATAGGATAATTAGAGTAATTAGAGGAAGTTGCATGGCTAAGAGCGATATTGTAGTTGAAGCAAAGAATTTATATAAGTCGTACGGCACTAACGAAGTGTTAAAGGGCATAGACATCGAGGTAAGGCGCGGCACTATGTTGGCGCTGCTCGGCCCTAATGGTGCAGGTAAGACTACGACCGTTCGAATCCTCAGTACACTACTGTCGTTCGATAAGGGTAAGGTGCGAGTCAACGGATATGACGTTTTGGCTGATTCCGATAAAGTTCGCAAGTCTATCGGACTAACTGGCCAATCTGCTACTAGAGACAGAGGTGCTTCGTTGCGATACTGTTGACGATGGGACGGCTCTATCGTCTAACGCCAGCTAGCTCAAAGGCGCGTGCTGACGAGCTAATAGAAGAGTTCGACCTCGTAAAAGCTGCTGATCGTCCCGCAAAGACATACAGCGGTGGTATGCGCCGGCGATTAGACCTTGCTGTAAGCCTCATCGCCACACCCCCAGTAATCTTCCTAGACGAACCGACCACTGGGCTCGACCCTCGCTCCCGATTGGCTATGTGGGACATCATCAAAAAACTCATGGCCAACGGTACGACTATTCTGCTAACAACCCAGTACCTAGAGGAAGCCGATCAGCTTGCTGACCAAATTATCGTTATTGATGACGGCAAGGTAATTGCAAAAGGAACCGCAGCACAGTTAAAGAGCCGTATCGGGAACGACCGATTAGAGCTTATATTCAAGACCGAAAACAGCAAGCAAAATGCCGCCAAGGTTTTAGGCAAACAAGTTGTAGATTCCGATCCCAAAGAACGCTCCTTAACTACAGTTATTACCGATACCAACAAAGATGTTCGTAACGTATTAGAAGTTCTGTCTAAAGAAAAAATTACTATCGAGTCTATGGCTATCCACAAACCTACGCTCGATGACGTGTTCTTATCGCTCACACATAAACAAAAGAAGTCCGAACCTGCTGTCGCTTCTACAAAGAAAGGAGTCAAGTAATGGCCGTTGAATTAGTGTTCGAAAAGAAATCTCGCCTCTCTCATGCCATATCCGACACGCTCGTCATGATCCGTCGTAGTAGCACGCACATTATTCGTAACACCGACCAACTATTTGGTGCGTTCTTCCAGCCGATTATGTTCTTGATACTTTTCGCCACCGTATTTGGTGGAGCCATCTCAAATGCTTTACCTCCAGGAGTTACCTATCTCAACTTCTTAATGGCAGGCATCATCGTCCAAACTGTCGCCTTTGGTTCCACAACAACCGCCATTGCAGTATGTAACGATCTCCAAAAGGGAATTGTAGACCGCTTCCGTTCACTTCCAATGAATAACCTAGCTGTCCTCGCTGGTCATGTGGTTTCAGATTTATTCCGTAACGCTATTTCGACAACCGTCATGCTACTAACTGGTTTACTCATTGGGTTCCGCAGCAGTGCTAGCTTTGTTGAGTGGCTGTATATCGCAGGCTTATTGCTACTATTTACATTCGCATTCTCCTGGCTTGCTGCTATTGTTGGAGTTCTAGCTAAAAGCGTAGAGGCAGTCCAGTGGCTAACGTTCGTCATAATCTTTCCACTAACATTCGCCAGTACAACTTTCGTCCCAGCCCAAGGCATGAACCGCGTCCTAAAGGCTTTCGCCTTAAATCAACCGATAACCCAAGTTGTCGAGGCCATTCGTGCGCTTATCCTGGGTACGCCAATTGGCAACCACGCCTGGCTTTCAGTCATCTGGAGCGTTGGTATTCTTATTGTCGCCGTGCCGCTTGCATCCGTACTCTACGGCCGTAAGACCTCACAGTAGAGAACTAGGGCAATATCTGCCTATTCGATACCAAACTCGTCAAGTTGTTCTAGTAGTGGGTTGAATGTAAGGTCTAGATTTAGTAAGTAGTCGGCATAGCTCGCTGTGTTCGAACCGCCCTTAGCGCCAATAACCTGACCCGCCTGGTCATAGGAGATGCTTGCGTAACCTAGCTCAGTTCCAGTTAAGGTAGTGGAGGAGAGCTCCGACTTATACCATGCCCCGTCTGAACCTACTTGCTCGGTCGTAATCTCGAACACCGTACCATCAGCGTATGGGCTAATTGTGTAGGTAGTACGTTGAAATTCAGTACCGAAGGTGAAGAAAATATTTTGTGTATCAGTGCCTTTGTAGTCAATCCCTGCTACTAGATGCTCTCCATTTTCTTTCGTCATAGTGAATGCATAGCTTTTCATAGTAGGGCTTTCTACTACAATCCCTTGCACGTCAGTCAAATGCAGCGCAGCCTTTGTTGTGTCCGACATGACAAGTGTTGTATCGCCAGACTTCTCTTCAAATAAACTTGTTAGACTTTGGCCCAAGTCGTTTGCACGTAGTTCGAGGTTATTCCTAATCTTCTGAATTTCTACTTTAGGTTCATAATCGGTATCGACTGGCAATGGTGGGACACAGGCATCTAACGCCAACATACCAACACCAGCTAGGCCAGCTAAAAATGTCCTTCGAGGAAATCCGGTTACTTCGCCTGTCGTATGTTGTTTGCGTCTTGTATGTAAAAATTCAATCATTGTTTTATATTCGACTTAATCGATATGAATGTCAATTACTCATAACTAACCCACCAGTGTTCGGTAGGATAGTTTTTAGCCTTAAAGGCTACTGTTTCACCAATCTTCGGCGTCATAATGATGGCCTTATCTTTAGCGCCAGCTGCTAACACCCGTTTTACTGGCTCAGACCAGTCGTGCAGTGACAATACAAAAGCGCCCCAGTGCATGGGGATCATACGCTTTCCGCGTAAGTCTTGGTGTGCCTGTGCAGTTTGCTCCGGAAACATATGAATAGTCGACCAGTGCGGATCGTACTGCCCGCATTCCAACAGTGTTAGGTCAAACGGACCATATTTATCTCCAACTTGCTTAAAGTGCGGCCCATAACCCGAGTCTCCACTGAAGAAAATCTTGGTCTTATCTGTACTAATAACCCAAGATGCCCACAACGTCGTAGATCGATCGGTAAGCGTACGGCCAGAGAAGTGTCGTGATGGCGTACATACAAATGTAAATCCCTCAAACTCTGTCTCATCCCACCAGTCCATCTCAGTAATCTGCGTTTCTTTTACTCCCCACCTTTTCAGGTGAGCTTTGAGTCCGAGAGGTACAAAGAACATGTCTACTTTGTTGGCGATCTTCTTGATCGATCCGTAGTCTAGGTGGTCATAGTGGTCGTGCGATATAACTACCGCGTCGATATGTGGCAGGTCTTTTGGCATAGCAGGTAAATCTTTACTGAATCGCTGCGGTCCAAGCACCGGGATAGGCGATGGCGACCGGCCAAACATAGGATCAAGTAGCAAATTCTTGCCATTCATCTGCAGCAAGAAAGCCGAATGGCCAAACCAGGTTATCTGCTCTTGTTTCACTACTGCCGTATCAAGCTTTTCTGGAGTGATTGTCTTTGCAGGCTTACGTGCAGGATGTCGTTTGAACTGACCTCGTAGTAGCGACAACGAATCTTTAAAATCTAACTCCATAGGTGTAGGGATCTGATTTACAAACTTCCCATCCATAAAGTTCTTAGATTTCTGTTTCTTAGCTAACGGCGTTTTTCCGCCAAATGGCGGGTAAAATCGAAAGAATCCAAAGATGAAGATGGCGCCACAAGCCAGGATAAGAAGCAAGGTCATTAACTGTATTATACAGAGAAAGCTATTGTTCGGTTGAGTCTAAAGTTTTAGCGCTACTGTTGCGGCTCTGTTTATAATATTTGATCAGCTTATACGTTAATATGTAGGGCCAAAAAAATACATAAAACACCACCTTGAGCATCGAAGGATTATTTGTTTTTTGAGTATGTGTTTGTGGGGAAGAACTTGTGCCATGGCTCTTGCCAATAAGCCTATCTGCACTTATTGATGTCTTGTTGTATGCCTTATTGTAAAGGGCTCGTTTTGGGTTAGTAACAATACCCATGCCTCGCGGTGCCTTAATACCCATGTTGTGTCTAACATAACGCTTAACCGATGTGCGTGCAGCAAATCTACGTTTAAGCGATGGTTTACGTACTCCAAATTTCATACTCATACTGTACGGTAATGCCTATGTAATAAACAAATAAACGAGCAAACAAATGTTCGTCCTAGAATTCGTATTATTTTTGCAAGCTACGAACTCTAACTATTAGACCTAATAATATGTTTGGTGGTGTACTCAAAACTGCCGCCAACTTTTTTACCAGGGTTGAAGATGCCAAGTGGATCGAATAATGCCTTTACCTTTGCAAACAATGTATACGCATCGCTCCCATAGAACTGCTCAATATATGGAGTCCTGATGATGCCATCGTTGTGGTCTGCGCTAATTGACCCGCCCATTGCGATTACAAGATCATTAACTTTTGTCTCAAGCTCCATGACTTTTTCGGCCGCGCCTGGTGCTTCCATATTGACCAGGGGAACCAATCGGATACTGCCATCACCTATGTGGCCAGCATAGGTGTAGATCATGTCATACTGATTCAGAATTGCCTCTAGGGCGGCCAGGAACTCTCCATAAACTGCTAGCGGTACTATGGTGTCCTCTAAGAACGCCATTGCTCGCATGTTTTTATGTGGATGCTCCAATAGCATTCGGAAACTCTTACGACGAATCAATAGATAGCTGTCTACGGTCGCTGGATCATCTACCCAAAGCACCTTACGCCCATGCTTTTCTAGCTCAGACTGGGCATTTTTTGCCAATCGATCAACATGATTTTGATTGTCACCCTCAAACATTACAATCACAACCATGTGCACGCCCTTAACGACTTCTGTTCTCTTGGCATCATCTGGATGATATTTTTCAGCCAAATCATAGGTGTGATGATCAAATGTCTCACATGTTACAGGGTGATGACGCATAGCCATTTGTACGGTCTCGGCCAAGATTGGCAAGTTATCAATTGGTATAACAATCATGCGCTGGTATTTTGCTAAGGGCACTAGCTTTAGTTCGGCTTCGGTAATTATACCTAGAGTTCCTTGGGCCCCAATGAAGAGTCGACCAAGGTTAAGATGAGAGTGCTGGGCGTCCCATAGATCCCAAAGAGGGTAGCCCGCCGCATTCTTAATAGTCCGGGGGTTTGCTTGATCGATCAGGTTCTCATTCTCTTCCAGTAACTTAGTCATTTCTCTGTAAATATGACCCTCAAAATTTGCTTGTCTTTTCTTGGCGTTAACTTCACGATTGGTCATTGGGCCAAATTCGTAAATCTCGCCGTCAGACAAAGCAACCTTGAGCATCCCCGTATTACTACTGGTTGGTCCATACTTAACCGACTTTTCTCCAGATGCATTATTGCCCAGCATGCCGCCAATACCACAGATATCTCTTGAAGACGTGTAAGGTGCAAACAACAATCCTTTGGGATGTGTAGCCTTTTCTAGATCAATATGCATAGCACCACCCTGAACGCTCACAGTACGATCTTCGACATCAACATGGCCGATATGATTAAGGTGTCTAGAGACGTCAACCACGTAACTTTCGCTCAAAGGACCTCCCGACATACAAGTACCGGCGTTGCGTACTGTCAATGAAACATCAGTGCCAGCTTGGCGTTCTTTAGAAATAAAGTGAATAAGCTTTTTAAGGTCGCCAGTTGTCTTAGGATAAATTACCGCCTTAGGTACAACCTCAAAAATACTGGCATCATGGCTATATGCCCTGAGCGTAGCACTACTACTATCAACTTCACCCTTAATTATATGTCGTAAATCGTGCAAGATAATTCCTTTATCATATACTTCTTATGCTAACATATTGCTAAGTACCTAAGTAGTTAAATAGATATAGAAGAGCACACGTGGGCAAAAAGAAAATAGTCGCAGTTGGTGGTGGATTCGCAAGCGTAAAGCTAGCACTAGAGCTAGGCAAAACTGACATGTTTGATGTCACCCTAATCGCTCCTCACCCTCAACTGGAATACCATGGCGCCCTGTACCGTAGTGCAACCGGACGCTCGCCACTAGAAGTAGTCGTGCCGTTCCGTGAGATATTCAAAGATCTACCCCATGTTAAAATCGTTGGCGATCTTATTACTGACATCCGGCCCCAGGTTAATGAACTTAAGGGCTTGAGTGGCCAAGTGTACAGCTATGACGCTGTGGTTCTAGGACTTGGATATGAAAAGGAATACTTTAATACCAAGGGCGCACGTGAACATACCGAATCAATGTATACCATCTTTGATGCTATCGCGCTGCGTGATCGAATGAGAGATTTATTTGTAAGTCGTGCGGGTAAGTCGTGCGAAATAATCGTAGTTGGCGCAGGCCCAACGGGTATTGAACTAGCCGGCGATGTAAGTAGCTTCGCAGACATTGTCTCTAAGCAGTTTAAATCTCAGCCAGCAAAACCACATGTAACGGTTGTTGACCGCGCGCCTCGAGTACTACCAATGCTAGACGAGGCCGCCTCCAGCGCTGCCCTCAAACGCATGAAAACACTTGGCATAGACTTCATAGGCAACCTAGGTGTCGACCATTGCACATCTAAACACCTTTGTTTGGACGGGGAAAAAGTATTGCCGGCCGACATAATCGTTTGGACCGCAGGCAGCCGAGCAAATCCATTCTTCGAGAGATACCCTGAGTTATTTGATCTTGATCCAAAGAAGCGAGTTATCGTTAACGAATACATGCAAGCCAAGAGCCCTAACATTTATGTGTTAGGTGATGCCGCAAGTACGCAATATAGCGGCATGGCTCAGACCGCTATCAATGACGCCGTCCAGCTAGCAAAAAACTTTAAGCGCTTCATGGACGGCAAGTCCTTAACAGCCTACAAACCACAGCCTCCAATTGGCGTAGTACCAATCGGCAAGGAATGGGCAGTTGTGCGACAGGATGACAAGCTCCTTACCGGGGCAGCAGGCTGGAAGGTCCGGCGTGCTGCCGACTTATGGGTACTAAGCAACTTCTTATCGACAAAACAAGCCAAAGAGCACTGGGCCAAAGGAGTACAAACCGCCCAGCTTCAAAGCATCTACTAAATCCCCTTAGAAGTAATAGTCTCTGAATCTAAACAAGTAGAGTCCGAGCATCAGAAGGTATACAACGGCAACAACTTCGGCATGGTGTTTTTTCCCAAATACGAGGATTCGTCCACCCAATGATTCCGAACCCTTGATCGTTGATTGTAGATATGAAAGCAGTCCATACCAGAACATTGGCACGCTAACTATCCAACCAAATACACAGAAAATACAAATTTTTCCTATCACATACAGGCTAACACCGAAGAACCAAACGCTAAACAAAATAAGTATTGTCGATACTCCTAAAGCAAATTCCTTAAACCATCTGTTGAACTTGCCGCCCGATAGCAAGAACAAACCACAGGTTGCTAGAATGGCAAAGAAAATCATGCCCAGAAACGCGTTAGGGAAGCCTAGAACTGCTGACAACTTATTATCAAGAACGCCCACACAGTCAACAACCGGGTTAAGCGAGCAACTTAGACCTACATCAGGGTTCTTTAGCATGTGAATTCGCTCGGTAGCCTGCCACGTCATTGCTACTAGGCCAATGAATCCACCCAATGCCAATACAAAGGCATATATTTTATCTATCACCTTATTTGATCGTTGATTTTGTCTATCTCTACTGTTTGTCATTATTACGTACCTTCACCATTTCTATTATAGCCTCAAGATTTAGATTGATCGGCTTATTTCAGCGCATCAGGCCACCCTATAAGTGCTAACGCACCAACTCAATTACTCCAACGCTCAAGCCTAGGCAATTGCTTCTGCGCCATCCAGCGCATAATCCGACCACTCCCGTTCTCGACCAATGCATCGTCGACGATTTTCCGCATATCTTCTAATGTACAATCAGGGCCAATAAATGCACCCTGTTCGTAGCATAGCTTGCACCATTTCTCGCTTTTGTTGCCATTCTTATCGGTCCCCCGACAATCCCCACCTTTCTTGGTAACTAGGGGCATACCGCAACTTTGACACTGTTTCTTCATTACCATTCCTCCATCTTAATTATACGCTCTTGGCAAATTTTACTTGGCAGGAGCTTCAGAACGATTATAGAACTTTAATAGGGGTGACGATCGACAAA
>CAZTPC010000009.1:0-43885 GCA_964615565.1 uncultured Candidatus Saccharibacteria bacterium | reverse complement strand
TTAATGTATTACTTATCCTCTTCCGTTTGCCAAATACGCAGAAGACTATCGCAAAAGATCTTGCTATCGACTGGAGCAAATCGTTCCATAACTTGTTCAAAGCAGTTACTCACCCAACACTTCGACATATTCTTATCCCAATGCTCCTATTCTTTAGCGGTTTTGGTTTCTTCCGTGCGTTCTTCCAAGTGCTTCTTGTTAATAAGCTGCACTTTACACAGAGCAACGTCGGTGACTTCTTCGCCTTCTTTGGTATCTGTATGGCACTAGCACAAGGTCTGATTACGCCATTTGTTAGTAAACACCTCAAGAACTGGCAGACACTCCAGTGGGGTCTACTATTTGGTGGTATTTCAATAATGTTATTCCTTATTCCAACTACAACGGCAGGTCTGCTCTTGGTCACCCCAATTATGGCAATCGCCATCGGGCAGGTATTTGCCAACAGTATCGCACTAGTTAGTGCATCAGCAACTAAAGAAATTCAGGGTGAGGTATTGGGTATCAACAGTAGTGTCCAAGCATTTGGTGACGCAGTCCCAAGCCTACTTAGTGGATATATCGCTGCCAGCCTAAGTGTTAGCGCACCTGTTCTTGTTGGTGGAATCACCGTGATTATTGCAGCTATCGTATTTAAGATTATGTTTAAGCCAAGCCGATTGCACGATGTGCCTGCTGGCGCAGAAGGAATGGTCCACTAAGATGCCAGCCGCAAAAGTGGGCAAAGCTGGCAACAAACGAGTAAAGGCGACAGCTGATCCCGAAGTTATCGAACCACGTGGCTTTCGTAAGTGGCTTCCGCTCATTATATTGAGCATGGCCGTGATGATCATCGTGATTGATACGACTGTTCTCAACGTATCGCTACGCGTTATTGTTAACGACTTAAACACCAACTTGCAGGGTCTACAGTGGGTGATTGCTGGGTATGCACTTACCCTCGCAGCACTTACTGTTACTGGTGGGCGACTGGGTGACCTATTTGGACGAAAGAAAATGTTCATGTTAGGTACGGTAATTTTTGCAATTGGTTCGTACATGACATCGATCAGCCATGGTTTAGGCATGATGATCGCCGGTGAGGCAATTGTCGAAGGTATTGGCGCTGCATTAATGATGCCGGCGACCTCGTCCTTACTTGTATCAAACTATAAGGGTCGTGATCGTAGTATCGCTTTCGGTGTATGGGGCGGAATAGCTGCAGCATCAGCTGCCATTGGTCCAATCTTGGGCGGCTTCCTAACTTCGCACTACAGTTGGCGTTGGGCATTCAGAATTAACATCTTTGTCGCTCTCGGTCTGCTTATTGGCGGTCTTGTTATCAAGGAAGGTCGTGACCGAACAGAGAAGGCAGAACTAGATTTTGTTGGAGTGTTCTTGTCTGCGGTCGGAATGCTAGCATTCGTCTTCGGAATTATTGAGTCATCTAGCTTCGGTTGGTTCATGGCCACTAAACCGTATGAAATTCTTGGACACGCATTACCTGGTGGTCTATCACCAACACCATACGGATTAGTAATAGGTTCGCTGTTGCTTGTTGCCTTTGGCTGGTGGCAGAAAACTGCCGAAGACAAAGGGCGTACGCCGCTCGTGTCGATGCACTTATTCCAGAACAGACAATTCACCTCAGCGGCCTCCGTTGTTGCCTTCCTATCCTTTGGAATGGTTGGCCTGATCTTTGCTGTTCCAGTGTTCTTACAATCAGTAAATAACCTAGATGCATTACATACTGGCTTAGCCTTGTTACCAATGTCGCTTTCTATGCTGATCGTCGCACCGTTGTCTGGAATATTGGGTAAAAAGTTCAACCCAAAGCGCATGATCCAAGCCGGACTACTTATCGCTACTTCTTCTGCCGTCGTCCTGCACTTTTCTGTTACTGCAACATCTACAGCTATCTCGTTTGCGCCAGGCCTAATTCTATTCGGAATCGGTATGGGACTTGTTATGGCACAGGCTAGTAACGTAACTTTGTCGGCAGTACCAGTCGATCAGTCCGGTGAAGCATCTGGTGTTAACAATACGCTTCGACAAGTTGGTTCATCTTTTGGATCTGCCATTATTGGCGCAGTGCTGCTTTCGACAATCGCTGGAAGTCTAACTTCTAACATTCAGAGCAGCAAAGTGATCCCCTGGGTTGCAAAGCCGGTTATTGCGGCGCAAGCAGCTGCAGGAATCTCCGATATCGAACTTGGTAGTAACGCAAAAGACTCGCTCACATCAGTTAAGTCTCCAGAGCTTAAAGCGGAATTGGTACGAATCGCACACCAAGCATCAGCAGATGGTACTCGGATGGCCATGGTCTACACCGGCGGCTTTATCTTCATCGCCTACCTACTATCCTTCTTGCTTCCAAACAAGCTAGATCTCGAGGGCGGGCACGAAGGCCCAGCCGCAGCCCACTAGTACTATAAGTATTAAACTTATGGTAATTATGTGGTATAATAAAGCCCTTGGGGCTGAATTTTAAGCTCGACATTGGACCTTAACAACTTGATGTGGCAGGCCGGGTTTATCTGCACGTTAGTCGGATTACCATCAACAATTCAGAAGAATTTTGATCGCAAAACCGCTATCGCTGATCTAGCTAAGCTATTTTCAGTGAAAAACAGCGATTTTGCACTAGCAGTCTAATTATTTAGACAGCCGCTTTTTGTTCGATACCTTGGTAGAACATCTAAGCGCCATATTTTCCAAGGTTGCTTTAGTTGTAGTTGCCCCTATAACTAACTAAGATTAAGGGCTGCGGTTTGATAGCATTTTGTTTGTCTATAGCTAGTAAACCAAAGAAACATTTAGACAAACTATGCCTGTAGTCACTCGAGTACGTTAGCTGATGGACGTGGGGGCAGTACCCACCAGCTCCACCATAAAAGCATTATCAAATTCAGATAGTGCTTTTTTAATTCTGTTCATGCTTGCAAAAATTTAAATTCCGGATAAGATATATTATTAATGTCACATTCACACGAAAAAGAACCATTTCAAGCACATCCCGATTTCGTCCTCCCTTCTGGGGGCGATAATGGCATGGTGGTAGGACACCTACACGGCACCGGGGGGATGTCACCCGATGAGATCCGTCATCGTACGGCCGAAGAGCATGGCGTTGACCCATCTATCGTGAGTATCGTTGATCGAAGTACTGGAGAAGTAAATACTGCCCCGAGCGGGGAAGGTCGCAGTTCGCGCAGTTGGGGATTCTCAAAATGGGGCGCCAACTGGGAGCCAACAGGCCCTCAAGGCAACCCAGATCTTAACTAAGAACGATAGTTGTTTAGTAGACAAAAAATCAAAATTAGGTTAGAATAACACCTTATTTAAGAGAAATGTATCACAGATGGCAGAAGAAAAAGTTAGAAAGCGGAGAAGGGGTAGAAGCAGTGAAGGGCGCAGGAGCCCAGCCGAACGACTGTTTGGAGAATATAGCCCGGCTCAATATACAGGCTCGCCAAATAGGCGACCTCTGCTAGTCTTTACGAGTGCTAGTCTTTACGAGTGCTATTCTTGGTGCTGTTGAACCAGGGCTAACAGATGAACTTGCCGAAGAGATGGACGGTGACAGTTTTAGCGTACATGATACTCGAGAACGGCTTGGCGCAGAACGTAATCGGCCGGGTATCTCAATTGCGTCTGATGTCGTAAAAGCTGAGATGCTAAAAGAAACTACCGATCCATTGGCTGAGGGAGTGGATGTGTTTGTAGATCCAGCTTTCAACTCGAATCGCTCGCGTAGTAACATGCCATTACATATCGCCGGACTTGTAAACGCCATGGCTGTGGCGATTAATATCCAGGCCCCAGACCTGACGGTTGTACGAAACAGACTAAGTCGCTGGGAAGAGGATGACACTATACCGCTGCCGGCTCGATACTGGGAAGCTCCAATAGACGATTTTATAGAAAAGGCTGGTAGTAATATTGAATTTGCATCGCAACGAGGCTTTGATGGCCACGTTATAACTATCGACGGTAGCGGTAGCTTAGAAGACTCAGTCGGACAAGTCATGGATGAGTTCGACCGTTTAGGAATTGAGCCACTCTAATGCGTAGGGGTGTAGGTTTTGTTCCACTTCCAGAAGTTGGTGAATACACCGACGATATTATTGTCGGCCACCTAGGCCTACCGGTTGGTGTTGATCCGGATACGCTAGAGTTGCACGTTGGGCGCACCCTTCGGCGTGCTAGCTTGGCTGACCTTGGCGAACTTACCCTGAGTGGATTCCAAGGCGAAAGAAGTGAATATGGATATGGTGTTGGGAGTGTTAGTGGTGGCACAGCTAGTGCTGTCGGTGCTCGGGCAATATCCAAGGCAGCTATTCGCGACACAAGCAGCGATCTTCTAGATGTATACACGCATGGTGCATCATACGACAGATACCGTGGTGCTGTGCGTTTCAATAATGCCGAAATTGCGCAGCGAATCAAGAACGACGGCGACAAATGGGCCAAGGGCGAGTACGATTCTGCTGCCCGTGCCCACTATATGGATCGAGCTTTAAAACAGGGCATTATGGAGCTTTCCAGGCACAATATTCTCGGTGATAAGCCAGCAAGCACAGTGTTTAATAGCTTATTAGACCAGCACTTGTGGACCATGGGAACGGTGTTATTGGCCGGTGCGCCTTCATATACTAGCGCAGCATTTATTTATGCAACTCAGATTGTGCCTACATTTAAGATACTAGACGAGGTTTTTTACAGATGGCTTCATGCGGGCAATAAACGCGGCCATCCCTTGCCACCGATGATTCTATCAGCTTTTCGCCGTAAACATTACGATCGAATGGCATTAACCCATGCCCTTACTCCAATGGGTAGATTAATCAGATCAGTGGACCCAGCCAAAGCGGCAGCTTAGACGCTTTAGTATAGTACCTTGACGCCCAGTGTTTGCAGGCCTAGCATGGGGACATGGTAGTTAAAACAGACATTGCTAAAAAAGTGCTGCGCAAGATCCTCGGAAAACGCGGTGATATTGATGAACTTCACATTTCTCAAGCGCTCGATTATATCGAACAACACTGGAGTCTTTTGACTGTATCCCAAAAAGAAGACAAAGGAACAAACATTGGCCTGCCGTTTCCGTACATAGTGCCTGCCGCCGATCCAAATGCAAAGTTCACCCTCAAAGAGCAATATTACTGGGACAGCTACTTTACGGCGCTGGCTTTGGTGGGCGGTCCACACCAAGATATGGCCGAAGGCATGCTCGAGAACTTACTGCACTTGTTTAAACGTTTTGAGTTTATACCAAACGCCAGCCAGATGTATCACATGAGTCACTCGCAACCACCAATACTGACAATGTATATTCGGCTGATATACGAAACAGGGAATAAAGACGCCGAATGGCTTGCCGAACGGATGGCTGTTGCCGAACAGGAATACCAAAAAGTATGGATGAGCGAGCTACATCCGTTTTGGCACCAAGTACATAAGGGGTTAAGTCGATACTATGACATTAATGTGCTCCACGATATGGCCGAGGCAGAATCTGGCTGGGACATGACTACACGGTTTGAACGTAAGTGTTTAGATTATTTGCCGGTCGATCTTAACTCGCTACTTTACAAATACGAGGAAGATTTTGCATGGGCTGCCGAACAGGCAGGAAAACATAAAAAGGCCGAAAAGTGGAACAAGCTAGCAGCTAAGCGCAAACGCGAAGTAAGCAAAACTATGTGGCATAAACGTCGTGGCTTCTTCTTTGATTATAATTACAACAAACAACAAGGTGGAGACGTATGGAGTCTAGCGGGCTTTTATACGATGTGGGTCGGGCTCGCAAGCAAGGAGCAGGCTGCGGCCATGGTTCGAAATCTTCCAAAGTTCGAACACAGCGGTGGCTTGTCTACGACTACTAAGCCGCTTATTGATATGTCCATGTTTGGTTCACTTAAGGCACAGTGGTCCTTCCCAAATGGTTGGGCTCCATTGCACTACATCGTCATCGAAGGGCTGGAGAAGTATGGCTATCATGCGGAGGCAAAAGCTTTGGCGCGGAAGTGGATCCACACCAATTTATATTGGTTTGAACAGCACGGTGTATTTCTGGAAAAATATAATGTAGTTAAGCCACATAAGCACCCAGTAGAAGGCGTCTACCCTAGCCAAACAGGCTTTGGATGGACCAATGCAATCTTTGTAGCACTATGTAATACATACATTAGTACTGGGAATGCGGCGAGCCACACCGACAAATAGGCAAAGAGTACTGCTTGTGGTATTTTGAAGTTATGAATTTAGAACTATCAGCACCAGCATTGTTGTTCCCAGCGATTGCAATTCTTATGCTTGGATTTATTAATCGTTATGTTGGCGCTGCAACAGTAGTAAGAAATTTTGCAAAGGACTACGACTCGAACTATAAACACACGCATGTAACGGAACAGTTACTAATAATGCGCAAACGGCTTACACTGTTTCAGTCCATGATTAGCTGTGCGTCGGTCGCCCTATTATTAGCATGTTTGTCGATGTATCTCATCTTTGCCGAACAGAATCATGCCGGCAAGGTAAGTTTTGGTGCATCTCTTGTTGCGATGATGACGAGCATTTCAATAGCAATCTACGAAACAGTGTTGTCAAACCGTTCCTTGAATATTGAGATTCAAAACATTATCAATAAAGAAGCTAAATCACGAACACATGAGTAGCGAATCGGTCTTGCCGTGCAGTGACAAGCTTGCCTTCGACACGTCTAAGCAGGCAAAGGCTGCAGCTGTAGTTGCCGATTTACAGCACGGTACAAAGCTTAAAATCTATTTGTGCAAACACTGTGGTCTGTGGCATCTGGCCTCGGCCTAGTTTCTAATCGCTTGGGCTGCTAGAATAGTCCGGATGCCTGAACGTCTGGACTTTCCAAAGATGTACCGGGGCAATATTGTTGCTTCCGGCGTTCTTGATACTGATATTCACCGCGAATTTGTAAAAGGCCAACACGGTAAGAAGCTTGAGTTCGACAAGATCTATAAAAGACGCAAAAGTGGACTCTATCTTGCTAGTCTTGGTCTTAAAACTAACATGCTCCGAGAGCGAGTCCTGCCAGGGCAAAAAGTGGCTATTCTTGGTATCGCCAACGGCGCGGTGCAACATGCGCTCGACTGGGCAGTGTACTGTAAGCCAGCGTTGCCGGGTTGCGAAGTTGTTGGTCTAACCACCAGAAAGTATATGGTAGGTGATCAAAAGATTGTTAAATTAACTGACGAGGCAAGACTATGGCTCAGCCAGAATACTCCAGACCTTGTTGTGTTAGATGATGATGTCGGGACAACCGGTAGCTCAACAGCGCAGCCAGTGCCAGAGCTTCAATCGTTTGGGGTTGGATCTATCTGGGCAGCTTACGACTGGATTCGGTCAGAATACTTGCAGTTCCTAGACCAACTGAGAGTGCCATATTCTGGAATTGTTGAAGAGCCGCTGCCAAACTATGAGCCAGAAGAATGTCGAACTGTTGGCCTGTGCGCACAGGGTGTGTCGCTTGAGTCATACCAGCCCTAAGTGGACACACCTGAGCTGCGGTGGTATAATTTGCTTATGACTACAGTAAGTCAATCACTCGCAATGCGCTTCCGCGCGATGATTATGCCCTAGTGGGGCTTACTTTTCTCTTTCTAATTTTTTGACTATTCTAAACGGACATTCCTGAAGTTCTTCTAGAATTCTCTACCTTACACTAACCCTATTAAACAGGTACAATAGACCTATGAATTACTACGTTACTACCTCTATTGCATACACTAATGGAGATCCACATATCGGCTACGGGCTTGAACTTATCATGGCCGATGTTTTGGCGCGCGCCGCCAGAAAACAAGGCCGACCTACCATCTTCTCGACCGGTACCGACGAACATGGTCAGAAAGTCGCCGAAAAAGCTGCCGAGCTAAACCTCACACCAAAAGCCCTATCAGACAAACAGAGCGAAAAGTTTCGAGATTTAGCAAAGTTACTAAACGTCAGCAATGATCGATTCATTCGTACAACAGACAAAGGTCACGAAGAACGAGCGGCAATTATTTGGAAGCAACTCGAAAAAGACATCTACAAAAGTAAGTACATCGGCTTGTACTGTGTAGGTTGCGAAGAGTTTGTTACCGAGACAGTCGCCAAAGAAAACAACAATATTTGTCCTAACCACAACAAACCGTACGAACGAGTCGAGGAAGAGAACTACTTCTTTAAGCTCAGCAACTACACCGAGCAAATTCGTGCCGCTATTCAGGCTGGCACATTCGAGGTTATCCCAAAAACGCGCCGCAATGAAATCTTGTCGCTAGTGCTAGAAGGACTCGAAGATATTAGTATTTCGCGTCCAACAAGCAAACTAACTTGGGGCATACCAGTGCCAGGCGACAAGACCCAAGTCATGTACGTGTGGTTCGAGGCGGTCATGAACTACCTCACAGTACTTGGTTACCCAGAACACGAAGATTACAAGAAGTTCTGGCCTGCAAACGTCCAGGTTGTCGGTAAAGATATCATTAGGTTTCACGCTGCTATCTGGCCCGGCATGCTGTTGGCACTTGGCTTGCCATTGCCAGAAAAAGTCTTTGCTCACGGCTTTATTACCGTAGATGGTAAAAAGATGAGTAAGAGCGTCGGCAACGTGATCAGCCCAGCTGATGTCATTGAGCGCTATAGTGTCGATGTTTTCAGATACTATTTCCTACGACATATCCCAAGTTACGACGACGGCGACTTTACCTGGGAGCAGCTAGAGAGGTCATACAACAGTGAACTTGCTAACGAACTTGGCAATGCCGTGCAAAGAACTGCCGCCATGATCATCAAATACCAAAAAGGTATCATTGGCGAAATCCCACCAGAACAGCATGATAAGGCTGCCTATTGGGAAGCAATCGCTGCATGTAAGTTTGACCGAGCGTTAGAGCATGTCTGGGAGCAAGTCCGTGGCTTAAATCAGTACATCGACGAGGCTAAGCCATGGGCAGTTGCTAAAGAGGGCGACGAAGAACATCTTCGAGAGATTCTAGCCTACCAATGTAGTAACTTACTAGAGATTGCCGAACTACTTGAACCGTTCATGCCTGAAACAGCACAAAAGATTCGACACGTTTTCGAAGAAGGCATAGTTCGTCCAATCGAAGGCACGCTGTTCCCACGCCATGATACCGAAGCTTCTAAGGACAAGGCAGAAAAACCTGCCAAAGAAACAAAAGTAGTTAAGAAGAAATAAGCGCGGCTGCAGTAGCAGCAGAAGCAAATTGGTGGAATCGAACATTTTGGTCTGGTCCGGGTGTTATACTCCGGGCCAGCCAGTAACCTATTAGTAGTGCAGCATGGCCGCGATCAAAATGGTGATCGAACCCTGGTAAGTCACGTGTTTCTACATCTGCTTTATGGAGGTCGATCAAGAACATGGTGCAATCGGTATGTGGTACGGTGTTGGCAGCCCAACTCCAGTCGATAACTCGCACTCCATGTTCTGGGTGCCATGCGACATTGCTCGGACGAGCATCAAAGTGTCCAAGCTGGGTAGCTGGTCGAGCGGCTGCACTTTGTGCAAGTTCTGGCCAATCAGTTTCGACTCCAGACAAGATATCTCGCAGCACTAAACTGCCTGCCCGCGAAAAATCATGTAAGTGCGGTTCGAACGCATCCATTCGCGCAAGGACTGCATCACGGACTTCTGGTATAAATAGTTTTGGCCAGCCTTTGCGTAGGAATAGATCCGATGATGATTCGTGTGGAATTGTTAGTGGCGGTATTTCTGCAAGCGAATCAAGACTCTCCAGAATATCGTCAGCATATTTGGTTACCGTATCATTCGTTGGTGGGTCCCATAGCCAACCGTCTTCTGGTTTGTAGGCGCGGATAGTTAGGCGGTGATCCGTCTGGTCGAAGTCAAAGTCTTCGGGCATGTCGCTAAAACCATGCTCTGCTAGGTGCTGATACAAGGTTGCTTCGTGCGCTAGTTCGGCGCGCATACCGTCGGCTTTGCTTGGATCAGTGAGAAGTTCTAGTCGGAATTCTTTTACGAATCGGCTAATACCATCTGCGCCAATCTCAAACCGTTTATCATACAACATATGTCCACCAATGGCTGGCGAAACACCGGGTACAAATTCGTTAAAGTTTGAGCCACTCATTTAGTCCATCTCTAGGGCTAATTTTAGCAGTAGATTATGTGAGCCAAATAATCGTCCATTAATGTTGTTCACCGGAAGCCATTCGGCAAAGGCTGCATCATCGCCGCCTTTGTATCGTCCGAGTGGTAAGTTGCGGGCTACATCGTTTGGGACATCAAACCTAAATGCCGTCGTGTGTGACCATGCATGGGCAGTCGCTCGAGTATCGGACAGGGGTCCATCGTACACTTGTCGAACGGGAAACCCACTAGGGTCGAACAACGCCTCTTCCAGCGCCTCTCGCGCAGCCGCTACTACTGCCAATTCACCGGGGTTTACAAAACCTCCAGCAAATGCCTTTTCACCGGTATCACCACGGTCTATTAACAGGGCATGTGGAACTGCTAAGTCGTGACGGATGATTATCGGGTCGGCAGTTTGGTTTGGCCCCCAGTTCCAGTAGAACCCACGGCCAGCCAGCACGCCAATACGAGGGTTAGTAACCATTTCTTTAAGCCACGGGTGGAGTGGGCGTCCACGGCTATCTATAGCTAATCCCAAATCACGGAATAGCTGTGTTTCTGATCTGCTGGGTATTTCGCCTGGGTTAAGTTCCCAGGGGCCATCTGGAATATCTTCGACAAAAGTTTCCATGAATAGTCTTGTGGCTGGGTACCCAGGATAAGTTGGTCGGTTGTCAGTGGCCATCCGTTCGATAGCCGCATCTTTAAATTGTTCTGCGCCCTCAAGCTGCCTATGCTGCATATTGTTCAACATGGAATCTCTCCTGATATTCTTCTACTTTGTCTTCTGGGCCGGTGTGCTTGCCTGGGTTGTCGCTTAGCTTTACGAGCTTGGCTACAAACTGACCAAGCATTTGGACTTGGGTCGCTTTCATGACGATGTTTAGTGCTTCTAAGCCAAGGTCGTTGGTTAGACTCGTACCCCAGCCATAAACGGTGTTTATGCGTCCAGCAAAGTAGTCTTGTAGTTTTACTATGGTATCGAGGTCGAGGCCGTCGCTAAAAACTATAGTTTTTGTTGTAGGGTCGATACCTTTTTCTTCATAGAACTTTATGACTTTCTCGGCGTATTCGAATGGATCGCCAGAGTCGTGTCGGGTCGCTTTATATTCGCGGGCTTGTACTTCAGTAAAGTCAGTAAAGAAGAAGTCACTACCATACGTGTCGGTTAGTGCGACAGAATATTCTTCGCCGTAGGCCTCGTACCAGTCATCTAGTACTCCGCCATGTGCCGCTCGGATATCCTTACCGAGAGCATCGGCTATGCCGCAGTACACCATATACATTTCGTGTGCGAAGGTACCAGATGGTTTGATCTCCAGTGTTCGGGCTAAGGCTAAGTTGCTAGTACCGATTAGGTTGTTAGGGCATTCTGCTTTCAGGCGTTCGTCTACATGTTTTTGCCAGCGGTATGAAAAGTGTCGTCGGCTGCCGAAGTCGGCAAACTTTATGTCGGGTCGGCTTTGCAGTACAGCAATCTTTTCGCTTAGACGGCGATCGCCCTCTTCGTAGATCTCCAGCATGTCTAGCCCATGAGCTCGAATGTAGCTCTCAAAGTAGGCTTCATTCACTTCGCTCATGACGACTGTTTCCCAGTGAGTAACAAGAGGCCAATCCCCCGTTGATTCGATAGACAGGTCGTCTAATTCTTCGTCGAAACGAACCGTCACATCAGGTAAGCGGTTAGTACCGAGATAGTCAACGAACTCATCACTAAAGAGTTGTTCGTCCTGATCATTGCGCAAGCTTCGGAAGTAGCTAAGCTCGTCCGGAGTCCAACTACGTTCCTGTAAGGCATCGAGTCGTGCTTGCAGCACTTCTGGCTCGATGTAGTCTGCTAGACGTTGCTTGCCACGGTTCTTGAATGTAAAGGTAACTTCGGCATTGGGCTCACGTTCAAACTGAACTTGTCCCATGGTCATTTTGTAGTGGTCTAATCCGGTCGTTAGAGTTCCTTCTTCAGGAAGTGGTCCGTACTGGACTTCGGTATATTCAGGTGTGGCAAGCGTTTCCATTGTTATGCCTCCACCTTGAACGCGCGGTCGTTCACTAGATCATCTAGCGTTATTACTACTGCGCCAGCCTCTTGCATCTGGGCAAGAGCGCGATCACCGTCGCCAGGCTGTAAGTCAACCGCTCGAACGGCATCACGCAGTACGAAGACTCCGAGTTCTCTGGATTCATCTAGACTACGTGCAAATTCTAGTCCATCCATTACTGTCGCAAGGTCGCAGTAGTCGGTGGCAAGCCCACCGACTACCATGGCAACTTTTTCGCCATGAGTTGGGTGTACGAACACATCCAAGCCGGCTTCATCATGTGTCTGGCCCTCAAATCCGGAGTATCCGTCATCTACTGGGTTCGTGCCCTTATTGATGATTGGGTCGCCTTCGCGAACATCTAGCCCGAGGATGAACTCTGCCCCCTTCGTTCCAGCGACGCAGTGTGGTGGCCATGGTCCGCCCCACTCAGCAAAGTGCTTAGTCTCGGCTGGGTGTTGGTCACGTGTGAATACTACGATTCCATTCTTGTTACGTACCCACTGCCCAGCTTGGTTAAAAGCAGGCACTACCTGGTCGCCCTCATTAACTCCTAACGCACCGCCAGGGGCGAAGTCGTTTTGCATGTCGACGCCGACTGCAACAACTCGGTTGTAAGTTTTTAGTGTTTCCATTTCTCATCCTCCTTGTTTAGTAATTGTCAAACATACACTAAGTATGTTGAATACAATGTACTCCAAAGATAATGTATTGTCAACACTAAGTATTGGGTGTATATTCAAATTGTGGATAACGTAGTATCTACACAAAGTAGAAAGGAGTGAAGAAATGAGCATGCCAAACAGATTAGTCTTAGTGAGACACGGTGAAAGTGAGATAAATGTCGTTACAAATATGGAACGACAAGGGCTTATTCATCCGCAACGCGATGAGATATATGCACGTCCAGATTTTATGCAGCGCTTGTCGTATCCGACTGGTGTGAATCAAGCCGATATGGCCGGACAGTGGTTGCGCGACAACGACATGCCGCCAGAGTCATTCGATGAGTGGTATAGCTCCATGTACTTCCGCGCACTTGAAACAGCAGCCCATATAGGTGGATCTGCGGTAGGTTGGCTGCCAGATTTTAGGATCATCGAACGTGACTGGGGAGAATATGGCGCCGTACCAAAAGAACAGCGTGCCGAACTGTATCCACATATAGAAAGAATGCGAAAAATAGCTAGCTTATTTGTGCGTTACTCAGGCGGACAGAGCATGATAGATAAAAGCTTCGACTTCAAAGACTGGTTAGGCACGCTCAGTCGTGAACAAACAGGGCGAAATGTCATTGCCGTTGTGCACGGCGAAACTATGTGGGCAGCACGATTCGTAATCGAGCGTATGATGCCACACGAGTTCCATCAATTAGACGACGACAAGACAGAACGCATTGGCAACTGCTCAATATTGGAATACAGCCCAGTTAACCCTGAAGATCCAACCGACATACGCGCATCACTGAGTGACGGCTGGCGCAGGATGGTTAACCCTGTACATCCAGAGCAGTCTCCTTATGGTGGTGAATGGCAAAAGCTGCCAGGGAAAAGACGCTTTAGCCCGGGTCAGATCAACGATATCTTGGACCTCGCTCCACGACTGATCGTTCCTGACCAAGAATTAATTGTGCCGAAAGGAGACTAAGTACATGCAGTCATAGACTCTAAACCAAATATAACAATTGTAACTATTTTGGAGGACAAAATGAGTAGTATTTCTATTGGTCAAAAACCGGAGTTTGGCGTCCACGAACAGTGGGAGACTGTGCGGGCGATTAACTCAAGTGATGAAAATGTAATGAAGTTTGTATTCGAAAAGGAAGGCGATAGCCCAGCGGTAGCCGAATCAGTTTTATACAAGTATCCAACATATGAAGATAGAACGGTTATTTGCTGTTCAACGCAGAGTGGCTGTCCAGTAGGTTG
This sequence comes from uncultured Candidatus Saccharibacteria bacterium, assembly GCA_964615565.1. Classification (GTDB taxonomy): domain Bacteria; phylum Patescibacteriota; class Saccharimonadia; order Saccharimonadales; family AWTP1-31; genus CAZTPC01. The sequence goes on along the minus strand of CAZTPC010000009.1, from coordinate 29,801 downwards.
CAGGTTTTGCGGTGCGGGCGATCAATTTGTGCGATCGCTGACGAGCGAAGAGATTGTCTCGCAACCGCAGCACCTGCTTGATTCACAAGGAGTTGACGCTGATCAGGTAGATCGTATGCAGATCATGTTTATGTCTATGGGCGAACCGCTACTGAACCAAAGGCATCTAATCCCTGCCTTGTATGATTTGCATGGTAAATATCCTCGAGCTGCGCTGTTAATCTCGACCTCGGCACCAGATGTTGATTACGGTCCGATTCGCGAGGTAAGCCAAGATATTCCAACCATAGGGCTGCAGTTTTCGGTGCACGAAAGTACCGACGAGGCCCGTGATCAGCTTGTACCATTCAAGCGTAAGTTAACCCTTGGCGGTATCGCAGCAGAAGGTGAAGCCTGGGCTGCGGCGACGGGTCGACAGCCATTCTTTAACTATTGCGTGCACGATGCTAATGATAGCGAAGCGGATGTAGAACGATTGGCGAGGTTGTTTGATGCTAGCGTGTGGCAGGCGACTATTTCTGTCATATGCGAAAGAGACGAATCGATTGCCGCTGCCAATCAACGGCAGCGAAAGCTTGCAGCAGATTTTATGTCCAAGATGCTTGCACGAGGCTATTCCACTAGGATGTTCGACCCGGCCGGACAAGACGATATTGGCGGTGGTTGTGGGCAGTTATGGTTTGTCCAGGATTGGATGCGCCAACACCCAGAAGCAACAAAAAGAACGGCAGGAACAGGTTTGCCGGTAGTCCATACACCAGCTTTGACTTAGTCGAAGCTGCGAGTGAGTGATTCGAGCGATTGCTTGTTGAACTTGTAGAGTTTCGCCGGGCGGTGGGCTCCCTGGCGGAACGTCTCGTCTGTCTCTTTGATGAGCCCAAGTGAAAGATATTTCTTGCGGAAGTTACGCTTGTCTAAGGTGCGACCAAAGATTGCCTCATAACAACTCTGTAATTGGCTGAGCGTAAACAGTGGCGGCAGAAGAGCGTATACGGCATTGGTGTAGGTGATCTTACTAGCTAGGCGGTTCTGGGCGTACTCAATGATATTTTGATGATCAAAGGCAAGTTTGGGTAGATCGGTTACAGGGAAGAATTGGGGAGTTTCGGTGGTAGAACTGCCTTTAGGCACGATATCTTTGCCAAGCCCCATATAGGCCACCGATACTGCATGCCCACGTGGATCGCGGGCAACAGTATCGAAAGTATAGAGCTGGTTAATCATCCGCAAATCATCAATCGAGACGCCCGCTTTCTTTTTGACAATTCGGGTAAGCGCTTCCATGGTAGTCTCCCCGCGAGGGTTGTAGCCACCTGGCAAGGTCCAAGAATCTTTGAACGGATCGATACTCCGTTTTATCAACAACACACACAACTTCTCGTCGATTAGTTGGAAGATAACACCGTCAATGGTCAAAGTAGGGGCTTCGTATACAGATGTACTCATTGCTATCATTATACCTTATAACCACCAAGTCTCACTGGTGTTCGGTGCCACGATATGGTCGTTACGTTGACTGAGTGAGACTGGCCCAATCTTTAGGCCGCCAGGACTGGCCAGAATCTTCCACTGACTGCCAGTGTATTTTGTCATGAAGCTAACCAGCCAGTGAGCGATAGTCTCTTTTTCGTACTCATCTTTAAAGGCAAGTGTCGCGAGGTATCCAATTTTTTGAACATCGCTTCCGCGTCGTTTTACTTCGTTGAGGAAGAAGTCGTGCAGAGGGTACGGCCCAATTAGATCTTCGGTTGTCTGGCTTAGGTCGCCCTTGCCGGTTAGTTCAGGAGAGATCGGAGTATCTAGAATGTCTTCAAGGACAGGTGTCATATCTGAGTTGGCACGGTGTCCTGCATACCATCTAACCAAGTGAGATATTAACGTTTTCGGAACACCGCTATGAGGATTATGCATGCTTGTTTGGTCACCGCCATAAGTATTCCAACCTTGAGCGATCTCGCTCATGTCGCCGGTTCCGAGATCGATACCTCGTACGCTGTTGGCATAGGTTAGTTGTATGAGCTTACGCATCCGAGCTTGTGTGTTTTCGTAGGCTAGATCTTCGGTCTGGCCGTCGTGACCGAATGCCACCATAGTTTGCTCTGCTAGATTGCCAATAGGGATGATTTTATGTGTGGCTCCTATGGCCTGAGCAAGCATAGTGGCGTTGTCTTGGGTACGTTCACTACTCGCTTCGCCTGGCATAGTCAGGGTGTGAATGAAACTGTAGTCTAGGCCAAGACGATCACAGGTATACATAGCGGTAAGTAAGGCAAGGGTAGAGTCTAGTCCACCAGACAACCCAATAACAATTGCTTGGCTGCCGTTACGCGTAATATTTTCGGCAAGTTGGTAGGACAATGCATTAAAGATTTCCTCGCAGCGCTCATCCAAAGTCTCTGGGTTGCTTGGTACATACGGTAGGGGGTCGATAGAACGAAGTAAGTCATCTGTCTCTGGTTTTGGAACAGAGATCTGCGTTACACGGTACTGTCGTTTCTTTCTGAATTCAGCCGCCTGTGCAGCATAAGTGGTATTTACGATTCGATCATGGGTAATGTACGCGCGGTCGATATCGACAGTCAAAGTCTGAGGCTCATTACCGAGCGGTTTAACCTCTGCAGCTAGTTTGCCAAGTTCGCTAATTATCTGGTGGCCGCCAAAAACTAGATCGGCATATGATTCGCCGGCTCCGGCAGAGGTGTACACATACGCGCATTCGGCTGCTGCTGCATGACCGGTTACTAAAGCTCGTCGGTAGCCTGGTTTGCCAATAATCTCGTTGCTGGCAGACAAGTTAATTACGACTTCAGCTCCTGCTAGTGCCGCTTTTCGGCCTGGCGTCTCTACTGCAAAAGCATCCTCGCAGATCTCAACACCCACCTTGGTCCCGTTAACTTCGAAGAGTTGATCAACACCAAATGGCACAACCTGATCACCAATTGTTACGTTCTGCTCAGTAACATCCGCACCGCTTGTAAACCAACGCATCTCACGAAACTCGCCACTGTTTGGTAGGTAAGATTTTGGCACAACTCCGGCAACCTTACCCTCGGCAAGCATGAATGCACAGTTGTACAGCAGCCCATCTACTCTCATTGGCGCACCTATAGCCATGGCTGGTCCATTAGCTGTAAGTTGTGCAAGCTCTTGCACGGTCTTCATGCTCTCCGACAAAACGTGATCGTCAAAAAATAAGTCACCGGCTGTATATGCCGTTACGCACAGCTCTGGTAGTACCAGCAGCTCCGCCCCGCCCAAGATTGTATCGGCGTAAGCATCTGTAATGCGTGCCTTGTTTACCTTTGGGTCGGCAATAGCCACATCAAGACTAGCCGTTGTTACGCGGAGGTAATCATCGACCGGCTTCTCAAATGTTATCTGTCGCTCTAGTTCTAATACTTCACGCATGTCGTCTCCTTTTGTACTTAGTGTATAAATAACGTCTACTTGACCAATGTATCAAAGATACTATATAGTGTCAATATGACACGAAGTATAAAATCTGAGACATTCGTATATGGCGGTGCATTTAATCCACCAACTATTGCCCATGCTGAGGTGATCGAAGAATGCCTTAAGATCCCCAGTTGTAGTGAGATCTGGGTAATGCCATCTGGGCAACGAACTGATAAAGCTATACAAATAGCTAACGAAGATCGCTTGAGAATGCTCGGCCTACTATGTTCTGGTGCATCAGACTCTGCCCGAGTTCAGATATGCGATGTAGAGCTATCTGATGCCGTAACACGCACATGGCAAACTGTTGAGAGATTCGAGCAACTATTCCCAGATAAAGACTTTAGGTATGTGTTTGGAGCAGACTCGTACTGGTCTATGCCTGAGTGGGTGAAGGGGGCAGAACTACAGACCCGGCTACCGTTAGTAGTTATTGGCCGCGATGGCAGTGAGCCTATTCAGGCGCCCAATGTCGCAAATATAACAATCAATGTCGACCTAGGGGTGTCATCCAGCGAGGCACGACGCCGGGTGAAGATGGGCGAGGCACTCACAAGCGTCTTGTCACCAGAAATTGGGGATTATGTCCTCCAAAATGGTCTGTATGTCAGCCCCTAACAGATGTACAATGTAGGTATGAGTCAGGTGCAGTTTGTAGATACCCATTGTCATATTCATTTTCCGGATTACGAATTACCGGAAGAAGAAGTTATTGCTTCAGCTACTGAGGCGGGTGTAACACGACTAATGGCAGTCGGCTGCACCCTAGAAGATAGTAAGTTGGCAACCAGATTAGCCGCGAAATACGATCAGGTTTGGGCTAGTATTGGGTTGCATCCTCATGAGGGTGCACACTATGTCCACGACGAGCATGCTCTCCAGGAGTTCCACGGCCTAGCAACTAAGCATAAGGTTGTCGCTGTAGGCGAGATAGGATTGGATTACTACTACAATAATGCCCCCAAAGAAGACCAAATTAAGCTGTTACGCTTCCAGCTTACTATTGCCCAGGAATACGGCCTACCAGTGATATTTCACATTCGTGACAATCCAGAATCTAAGCCAACAGACGCAGATTCAGTCTGGGCAGACTTTTGGCCAATCTATGACGAATTCAAGCCTAAAGGGGTAGTTCACTGTTTTAGTGCTGGCATGATAGAGCTACAAGAGATACTCAAGCGTGACCTATATGTTGGATTGAATGGCATCATGACCTTCACAAAAAAACAGGAGCAGCTCGATGCTGCCAAGGCAGTACCACTTGATAGGATCGTGCTAGAAACTGACGCCCCCTTCTTGACTCCTAACCCCTTTCGTGGTACAATGTGCCAGCCTAAACATGTGGCGGTAACAGCGGAGTTTCTAAGTAATTTGCGAAGCGAGTCGCTTGAGGAATTTGCAGCTGTAACTACCGATAACGCAGTTAGGTTATTTAATCTGTATGCTTGACGAATTTCTAGAACTTATCAATCCATTCAACTCGGGAAACCAAAAGGGCCACGAGATTGATTCTGATGTCGATGAAATGACCATCGGCCGCTCAAATGAACTGACAGACGCCGCCCTCGAAGTTGTTAACGTATATAAAGCGCATCACACTGGGGCTTCAGCGCTCCGATTGCCTCAGATCGACTTTGGCCGTCCTTACTTTAGTGCAGCTCAAGATGCTATTGCTCGGGAGACTCTGACAATCGACAACCCTACGGGTACTGAAGCCGCTGTCCCTGCTAAGCTAAAGCAAGAATCCCACCCAATCACGCCGCAGCCAGCCGAACAAACAACAGATGTAACCTCTTCTACTCAAGAACAAGATATGGCCGCTCAATCACGAGTTGCACTTGATTCTATCTATGCTGAAATGCCGACAACCAAGCCTAACTTGGATGGCGATGAACTAACCCTTGCTTACTAGGCACTGGAATACACTCATGATCCAAAAAATTCTCCAAGTTATTACTGGTTCAAACGCCGAGCAGCGCAAGGCTGAGCTATATCGAAATCTTATCCGACACGAAGCCCAAATCGGTGGTAAGTTATTCGGCCCAGTCCCAAATGGTGGCAAGCGTGAATTCTTTTGTCTAGACCGACGCACTTGGGTTTGGCACGAAGAATGGACCGACGAAAATGGTCAACATCGTAGCAAAACGACTCGTTACGACGTTCGTCCAAACGGGATCCTCAAAGCTCAAGACGGCAGTAGCTACCAGCGTGTATCAGATGAAGAAGCACGTCACCTTAAAGACGCCGCAGTATTGTACGAAAAGAAAGTCAAAAGCGAACTGTATAGCAGGATCTAGAGTACGATTATGGCAATCTACCTCGATCACGCTGCTGCAACCCCGCTAGATGCAGATGTTCTGGCTCAGATGCAACCGTATCTGACTACTCAATTTTATAACCCTAGCGCAACCTATTTGGCTGCCAAAGAAGTTCGTGCAGCGGTAGAAGACGCGCGTGCCAAAACTGCTAAGGTGCTTGGCGTTCGACCTGGTGAAATTGTTTTTACTGCAGGCGCAACAGAGGCAAACAACTTAGCTATCCATGGAGTTATGGCTAAGCATCCTGGCAAAAAGCTGCTAGTTTCGGCCATTGAGCACGCCTCTGTATTAGAAGCTGCCAAGCAGTACAACTACGAATTGATCCCAGTAGACGACTTCGGCCATGTGGACACTGATGCGCTCCAGAAGATGCTTAACGACGATGTCGTGTTGGTTTCGTGTATGTGGATTAATAACGAAGTCGGTACCGTCGCCCATATGGCGACAATCTCTAAGGTTATTCGAGAAGTTCGCGGCCAGCGTGTAATGAAAGGCGATTTTACACCGCTGTTACTACACTCTGATGGCGCACAAGCCCCAAACCTGATCAATCTCAACCCAAAGCGTCAACACGTTGACCTGTTAAGTCTCAATGGCGGTAAGATCTACGGGCCAAAACAGAGTGGTGCGTTGTATATCGCTGGTGGCATTGAGCTAGAGCCACTGATGTACGGTGGTGGTCAAGAACATGGTCTTCGAAGTGGTACTGAGAACGTGGCTAATATTATTGGCTTTAGCTATGCCCTACAGAAAGCGGCAGAACTCCGACAAACAGAAGAAGTGCGGCTCGAAGATCTGCAAAAACAATTCGTGAGTCTCCTCAAGAAAGACGTACCAAAGGCAGAATTAACCGTCCTCGGAACAAATGCCTATAACTTTATACATCTTATGATTCCTGGAGTTGATAACGAGAGGTTGATGATGGAGCTCGACGAAGCTGGGATTCAGTGTGCAGTTGGTTCAGCTTGCAGTGCCAGCAGCGAAGAGCCTTCACATGTACTTAAGGCGATGGGGCTTACTGATGAGCAGGCACAATCTAGCCTACGTTTTACTATGGGCCGCTCTACCACCAAAGTTGACATCCAGCAGACCGTAAGCGCCTTGGCCAAACTGACCTAAAACCGTATACTTGGTAGCATAAGTTAATAGGTGGGTATGAGCTCGAATACGCAGATGATTTTGCTGATTACATGGGCCGGCAGTGTGCTGTCGGTGCTGTTGGCGTTTATCTGGGTAGCCGTACGTCTTGGGCCTAAAGGGCGAGGTCATTTTAGTGGCGGTCACAAGAGCAAGGATGGTGAACTATTCGATGACGAGTTCCGTGCCAAGCTTCGCGAACGTGGAATCTTGCGTTTCGAAAAGACATTAGACCAACATGCCGCCTTCTTACAGCAGGACCTTCGTCGCATTAGTGATGATGTAAGTGAGCACATCAAGCAGCAGGTAGAGGACATCCTCAAAGAAGAATTCACTGACCAAAAACAATCTGTTGCTAATGCTCAAGCGCATATGACTGAAGCTTTTGCTAAAGTAGACCATGCCATTACCGAGTATCAAGAAGCTATGACCAAGCAGCTCAAAGAAGAGCTCGCCGCCGAAAAACAGCGCCGCCTAGATCGTTTTGCAGATAACATGGCTGAGGTAGTTAATCATCATGTTCAGCAAACTCTCGGCACGCATATGGAAGTTGGTGAGCAAGTAGAGTTTATCCTCAAGAATCTCGAAGATAATAAGACAGCAATCATTGAGGATATCAAGCGTGAGTACTAAGGTTAGCCCGCAGCAAAAAGCGGTCGATCCAGGCCTAGAATTACCGGATTCAATCGCATCACCACTAGAGTTTGGACAGATTATGCGTGAGCTATTCGCACTCGACCAATTCCTAGGTGCATCAAGAGGTTCAAGTAAGTTACCGTTTACTAGCCCGGCGCTCAATAAAATCATAAAACAAGCCGATATAAACCCACTATCCACGGCAGATCGTCAGCGTTTAACAAATCAACTACAGTTCGTACGTCGTACAGCGCCAATTGTGCAGATTAGCTTTGCCTCCGAACCTAGTAAACAAGCACTAAGGGCATTGGTGAATTGGTTTCGCGAGAATGGGCATCCAAACACACTAATTTCTGTTGGCATCCAGCCCAATATTGCTGGTGGCTGCGTTGTCCGTACTTCTTCTAAAGAATTCGACTTTAGCCTGCAGAATCTCTTCAAGGACGCTAAGCCTCGTCTAGCCAAGACTTTTGCAAATTAAGATGTTATAATATCGATAATGAAGAATGTCAAAGTATACGTTGGCCTCAGTGGTGGCGTAGATAGTTCGGTAACCGCCGCGCTCTTAAAAGAGCAGGGCTACGACGTCACGGGTGTCTACATGAAGAACTGGAGTCAGGATCTCCCTGGTATGCCATGCCCCTGGAAAGAGGACTATCAAGATGCCAAGCGTGTTGCCGTGCAGCTTGGTATTCCGTTCAAGATGTATGACTTCCAAAAAGAGTACCGTCAAAAAGTGGTTGATTACATGGTGGCCGAATACCAGGCTGGCCGCACACCAAATCCGGATGTTATGTGTAATCAAGAGGTCAAGTTCAAGCTGTTCCTCGAGGCTTGCCTAGAAGATGGCGCTGACTTTATTGCAACAGGCCACTACGCACAGGTAGAAAACGGACAACTCCTCCGTGCAGTCGACGACAATAAAGATCAAACCTACTTTTTATATCGGATAACCGAGGGTGCACTTAAGCATACTTTGTTCCCTTTGGGTGGCTATACAAAACCCGAAGTACGCGAGCTGGCTGCTAAGTTTGGTCTAGTTACGGCCAAGAAGAAAGAGAGCATGGGCATCTGTTTTGTAGGCAAGGTCGGTATTAAGGACTTCTTATTATACGAGCTTGGGCCGCAGCAACCTGGCGATATCGTCGATGAAAACGGCATGACCATTGGCCGGCACGAAGGGGCAATCTTCTACACAATTGGGCAACGGCACGGTCTCGATGTAGGCGGTGGCTTGCCATACTATGTGATTGCTAAAGATATGGCAAAAAACCAAGTAGCAGTCACCACCCGATTGGATGACGAAAACCTGTGGGCAAAGCAACTCAGTCTTACTCAACTCCACTGGATCAACCAATCGCCAGCAGAGGGCACCAAAGTGCAGGTACGCACTCGTCACCGTGCACCACTAGTAGAGGCAACGGTTAGGTTGCAGGATGGCAACATACTTTTGGATCTAAAAGATGAGATTCGCGCTGCCACCCCGGGGCAGTCTGCTGTTATTTACGGCGGCCAGAACGTCCTCGGCGGTGGAATCCTCAAGTAAGTATTGCCTAAAGTGCATAAAAGTGATATAATTGTTTACAACAGAGCAATTGCAGTGTTGAAACGTAGGCTTTATTTGGTCGCCTTGTCTACGTGGAGCTAATGGCGAAACCGCGAATTGTTAACCTCTTGCTCTGATAAGGAGCAACATGGCAGATTTCACCCCACGGGAATTCCTTCCCGATCACGAACTCGAAGCAGAGTATATAGAGCTACTAGCTCATAGCAAGCCACTTATTGAAAGAGAACGAAAACAAGCCAAAAGCGTGAGTCGTAGCCAGTTATTCAAAAAAACACGTGGCAAGCTTGGTGTCGCGCTGTGTTTTTCCCCACTAGTTGCCGGATCAATTTTAGGTGGTATCAGCGGATATAACGATGCGTCGGAACAGCAAACAAGAGTCTCTGCTGCATACGCAAATGTATACTCTGAAAAACAAGAAGTTACTGACGCACAGACTAATCTAGCCAAGGTTAGAGCCAGTCTTGGAAGTGCCTGTGTGAAAAGCCTTGATATGATACTTGGCGACAGATCAATGGAAGCTCTTGTAGATGGTACACGCACGCCTTGCGGCGAGACTACTCAGCACACTACAAGCAGTATGGATCAACTTACTTCGGCTATGGACAATTTGATAGTACAACAAGGCCAAGTTCCAACAGCAGAAGAAGCATATGACCTCGCTCAACAAGACAAAGAGAATCCATTTGTAAGCACTTTTGGTAGTGCCATTATCGGTGGAGTAATTGGCTTCGCTGGAACGGTGGTAATTTCAGGATGTTTCCCTATTGCAACGTTTAATAGACTATCTCGAATCGATAGGAGAATTCCGTAGTGTTTGGTCGTCGGACACCCGAACAGCAGGAGGCACGTATACTCGAAGGTCTCGAGCTCGATCGTCAGTTTGGTGTTGGCCAAGACCTAAGCCCGCTACAGACACTAAAAATTCGCCCGTCTGGAGCCGAGGATTGGGACTGGATTCCGGACCGTAGCGCGTTTGCTGAAAGCAGGAAGTATTTAGCAGCAATTGGGCTTGCAGTAGTGACAATGATAGGTGTTGGCTTGGTCATAAATAACGCAACAAACGAACAGCAACTAGACCCGGCATCCGCTATCGAACCACAAGCCAACAACTAACATAACTAGTAACAAATCCGCCCCTGTTATATACTGTTGGAATGAACGCACAAGATATTCGCAACGCCTATTTAGATTTCTGCAAAAAAAATAAGCATGTGGTCATCCCACGGGCGAAGCTTGTGCCAGATAACGACCCTACAACTTTGTTCACTGGCTCTGGAATGCAACCACTGTTGCCATATCTGCTTGGCGAACCTCACCCTGCTGGCAGCCGTGTAGCTGATAGCCAGACATGTTTCCGCGCTGACGATATCGAGGAAATTGGCGACAACCGCCACACTACCTTCTTCGAGATGCTCGGCAACTGGAGTTTCGGCGACTATTTTAAGGCTGAGCAATTGCCTTGGTTCTTCACCTTCGTCGTTGATCAAGTAGGGCTCGACCCAAACAAGTTATACGTAACAGTCTTTTCTGGCGACGAAGAATTCGGGCTTCCTAAAGACGATGAGTCAGTCGAGATCTGGCAAAAGCTCTTCAAAGAGAAGGGTATCGACGCCCAGGCCGCTATGATTGGCTCAGAGGCCGACGGTTACGTGCGCGGCATAAAAGATGGCGAGCGTATCTTCTACTATGATGGCGCCAAGAACTGGTGGAGCCGTGACGGCAAGCCAGCAAATACTAAAGTTGGCGACCCTTGTGGGCCTGACAGCGAAGTATTTTATTTACTCGAGCAGGTTGAGCATAACCCAGAGTATGGCCAACACTGTCACCCAAACTGTGACTGTGGTCGATTTATCGAAATCGGTAACTCAGTCTTTATGACATATAAGCGAACCGAAGACGGCTTCGAAGAGTTGCCAAACAAAAACGTCGACTTTGGTGGTGGGCTAGAGCGAATCGCCCAAGCAGCTATCGATAGCGATGACATGTTTAAGATCAGTGTGTTGTGGCCAATTATCGAAGGTCTTGAAAAGCAGACCAAGAAAAGCTACACCGACCACACTGCGGCCATGCGCGTTATAGCTGATCATCTTCGTGCCGCCGTATTCTTGGCTGTTGACGGTGTCGTACCAAGTAACAAAGAGCAGGGCTATGTCATGCGACGGATTATCCGCCGCGCTATCCGTTTTGCTTTCGATCTTGGTATCGAAAATAACCTTATGGACCTTGCTATTCCGATCATCACCGATTTTTATGATGCAGACTTCCCAGAAGTTGCCAGCCAAAAGGAAACGGTTATTCAGACACTCAACAAAGAAGAGAAAGCTTTCCGTCAAACCCTCCGAAAGGGTCTTCGTGAGTTCGATAAGCTATTTGGCCTAAATGGTGGCACACGATCAGAAAAGTCCGATGGTGAGATTATCTTCTTGCTTCACGACACCTACGGATTCCCAGCTGAGCTTAGCGAAGAAGAGGCAAAGAATAGAGGTGTTGAACTGGCCATCACTTGGCTTGACGATTTCACGTCCGAAATGGCTGAGCAGCGTATCCGCAGCCAGACTGCCGCAAAAGGCACCTTCAAGGGTGGCCTTGGTGGTCAGACCGAACAGCACAAGAAGTACCACACTGCTACGCATATGATGTACCAAGCGCTTCGAATGGTACTAGGCGACCATGTTATCCAACGCGGTTCGAATATCACCGAAGAGCGCCTCCGATTCGACTTTAGCCATGACGGCAAAGTTACCCCAGAGCAGCTTGCGCGTGTAGAGGAAATTGTTAACTCCGAGATCGCGAAAGACTTACAAGTTTCGTTTGCAGAATACCCAACCGAAGAAGCTACCGGCCCACTTGGCGCTCTAGGTCAGTTTGGTGATCGCTACGGTGATATCGTTAAGGTTTACTCTATGAAAGATCCTAAGTCTCCAGCTGACGAACGTCCATACAGCTTCGAAATTTGCGGTGGTCCACATGTTGATCACACTCTTCAGCTATTCGAAGATGGCAAGAAGTTCAAGATTCTCAAAGAAGAAGCCAGCAGTGCCGGCGTCCGCCGTATTAAAGCTGCTTTAGTATAGTTTTACTTAGGCGACTATAATAAGTACAGGTGGACAAAACCACTGGTTTATAAGCTCTTTTTAAGATAAGAGCATGGTATAATGTTGGTTACGCTTATGCTTGATAAAATAAAGAACCTCAAAGACAGTGTAAAAGATACGGTTGCAGCCAAAACAGGCAAAGGCAAAAAAGACGAAGACCAGTATCTTGTCGCTCTCGACATCGGAACCGAATTTGTAAAAGCCCTCATTGGACGCATTGCTGATGATGGTATTGATATTGTTGGTGTTGGGCGTGTGCATCAAGAGCTCAGCGACATGCAAGCTGGCGCTATTGCCGATATCCAATCTGTTGTTAATAACTGCGACAAAGCACTAAGTGAGGCAGAAGAACAGGCGGGAGTTAGTACTAAGTCTGCAGTTATCGGAATTGCCGGTGAACTTGTTAAGGGGACCACCACCACTGTTCGCTGTAAAAGAAAGAATCACGACAAAGAACTTGATATCGCCGAAGTAGAAAAGATTATTGGCCTAGTACAGCAACGTGCTCGGGAGCGTGCTAAGCAACAACTTGCCTGGGAACTTGGCGGCAAAGATGTTGAGATCCGTTTAGTTAATAGTGCACTCGTAAACATCGAGATAGATGGCTACCCGGTTACCAGTCCCGTTGGCTTCAAGGGCAAAGAAATTGTCGTCCAGTTGTATACCGCGTTTGCGCCAATGATTCACATTGGAGCGTTGGAGCGAACAGCCAAAGAACTTGATCTTGATCTGCTTGCAGTTGCAGCTGAACCATTCGCAGTTGCTCGATCAGTTATCGGTGATGACAGCAATGCCAGTATGAGCGCCATCCTTATGGACGTTGGGGGTGGTACTACTGATATCGCTGTTATAAACGATGGCGGCGTGCAAGGTACCAAGATGTTTGGCATAGGTGGCCGTGCCTATACTCGCAGTGTCGAGAAAGACCTTGGTGTCAGCTTTGCAGCAGCCGAAGAACTCAAACTAGGACTGAGCAATGGCAAACTTGCAGAGTCTAAGCGACCTGTAGTCGAAAAGAGCCTTCGCAAGACGCTTGATGTCTGGACTGCAGGCGTAGAGTTAGCCCTGGCCGAGTTTACACAGTTAGATCACTTACCACGACGAATCCTGTTGTGTGGTGGTGGTTCGAGCTTGGATATGCTGATGCATCAACTCGAATCATCTAATTGGTATGCCGATCTGCCGTTTACCCGCAAACCAGTTGTCCAACATATTAAACCAAGTCATGTGGTGGGTATCGACGACCAGACCGGAACTGTGACCGATCACACCTTTATCACCGCTATGGGTTTGCTGCGAGTTGGTCTGGATACACTACAACAAGGACGAAATTCCAGCGAAGACGGGTCATTTCGTCAAAAAATTGATAAAATCTTAAGAGTATAACCATGAACATTTTTTGTAATTTGGAGGCCACACGTGGCTGAAGCAGCTAAAGATACCATTTACGTCGACATAGACGACGATATTACTGCTATTATCGATAAAGTTGCCGGTAGTAAGCACAAGATCGTCGCTCTTGTGTTGCCAAAGCGTGCTTCTACGCTGCAAAGTATCGTGAATATGAAGCTTCTCAAGCGCAGTGGCGATACACATAAGAAAAAACTTGTTCTTATTACTTCCGAAACGGGGCTATTGCCACTAGCAGGTGCTGTTAAGTTGCATGTTGCCAAAACCCTGCAGTCCAAGCCAACTGTTCCTGCTGCTCCAGATGTTCCATCCGACGAGGTAGCCCTAGAGGACAACAATTTCGATTCCGTCTCTGCAGATGAAGATCTTGATGATCTAGACGATGAAGAGCCAGAAGATGAGCCAGCAATCGACAAGAATAAGGCTGTAGGTGAACTATCTGGTAATAAAGCTACTGCTGCAGCAGCTGCAAGACCTGCGGTTCAAGGTGTCGAAGAGACTATCGAAATAGACGATGACGGCGAGATTGAAGACGTAGTTCCAGATGGCGATGACAAAAAGTCTGCCAAAGCAGCAAAAAAAGGTGATAAAAAGCTTAGAATTCCTAACTTTAATGCCTTCCGAACTAAACTGCTGATTGGCGGCGGGGTATTTATACTGCTTATTGTTGGATGGTATATTGCTAACTTTGTTTTGCCTCGCGCAACGGTAACTGTTAATACTGACAATGTTAGCGTGACGACCGACCTATCATTCACAGCCGATACCAGCACCAAAGAGTTTGACGCAGAAAAAGCCGTATTACCAGCGGTAACCAAGTCGGTCAAAAAGACCGATGCCGAAAAGGTTCCAGCAACCGGCAAAAAGAATGTTGGCGAAAAAGCCACTGGCACAGTAAGTCTCAAACTTACAGACTGTAGCCAGAATAGGGTTAACGTGCCATCCGGAACGGTTGTAAGTAACGGCGGCTTTAATTTCGTCTTACAGAAAGACGTATCTTTCAGAAGTTGGATCGTTGGTGGAACATGTGCCAACTCTGCTCCATATGCCTTGAGCGACACGACAGCTGTGGTAAGTGTTGTTGCACAGAATTCCGGGGATCAATACAACATTAATGGCGGCCGCGCTTTCACAGTAAGTGGATTTGGGAATGTAGCCGGATACGATAGTAGTTCTATGTCCGGTGGAACAAACCGTGAAGTTACTGTAGTGAGTGATGCTGATATTGATGCCGCCAAAGAAAAGCTTGCTGACCGTAGTAAAGATGCGGCTAATAAAGAGCTAAAGACGCAGCTAGAAGACGACGGCGAGTTTGCTCTAGTCGATAGCTTCGCAGGTGATTCGCCGTCGATCTCACCATCACCTGCAGTAGGTGCCGAAGCTAGCGAAGTTACTGTCACAAGTATCACCACTTACTCCATGACCGGTATTAAACGTGACGACCTAAAGTCGTTAGTTGTGGCTGAGGCTAAAAAGCAGATTGATACTAAAAAACAGACTATTGCGAGCGACGGACTAGATCAGGCCACATTCCAACTACGTGATAAAGAAGGCACCAAGCAGCAGATCGCCGTGCAGTCGCTTGTTAGCACCGGTGCGCAAGAAAATCAGGAGGAACTCAAGAAGCTCATTGCCGGCAAGAAGAAGGGAGATGTCCAAGATATCCTAGGCACCCGCCCCGGAGTTAAATCGGTAGATGTAAAGTTCAGTCCGTTCTGGGTCTACAAGACACCAACTAATCCTAGTAAGATCACAATTGATTTCAAACAGGCGACTAATGGACAGGACAACTAACGTTAGCGGGGGTGGTGTACTGCTCGCCTTAGACGTAGGAGCAGCCCGTATTGGTGTAGCCGTTACGAGCCCTGGCGTGTCTATCGCACGACCATTAACTACCATTCTTAACGACGATACAGTTTTGCAAACCATAGTGCAGCTTGTACTCGACAATAAAGCTACTGCTGTAGTCGTAGGATTACCTCGTGGTTTGAACGGCCAGGATACTGGACAGACCAAAACTACCGAAGCATTTGCCGAGCAGCTCAAAGAATCATTGGATGTTCCATTGTTCTGGCAAGACGAAGCGCTTACTTCCCAGAAAGCCGAAGAAGAGTTACGGTCACGCGGAAAGCCATATGAAAAAGGTGACATCGATGCCCTCGCAGCCTGCTATATCCTAGAGGATTACCTAACTAGCCAGGAGCACGTACAAATATGAAGTTTACCCGGCTTGACCCACAAGCTCGTACCCGTTTTGCTATTGGATTAATTGTAGCTGCTACTATCTTGGCGACCGGAACCGTTTTATTCGTCCGACAGTATTACACCAACAATCTTGGCCCAGTTAGTTCTAGCCAGAAAACAATAACAGTTATTATCCCAAGTGGTGCATCTCTTGATGAAGTCGCCACTATACTCGAAAAGGCAAAAGTTATCCGCAAGGCGTGGGCTTTTAAGCAGTATGTCCTCAGCCGGCAGAAAGAAGATGAGATTCAGGCTGGGACCTATGCTATAAAACCGAGCCAGAGCGTTGAAGAGATTGTTGAGATTATTACCGAGGGCAGAGTTGCGAGTAATCTGGTAACTATCAAACCAGCACAGCGTATCGATCAGATCGAGCAGGCATTGGTAAACAGTGGGTTCGCCCCAGAAGACGTGAAGGCTGCACTAGATCCAGCGATGTACGCCGGACACCCGGCGCTTGTAGATAAGCCTGCCGATGCCAGTCTAGAAGGATATTTGTATCCAGAGTCATTCCAAAAGACAGCCGAGACCAAACCAGAGCAGATCATTCGTGCCTCGTTAGATGAGATGCAAAAACGACTTACACCAGAGATTCGTGCTGCTTTTGCCGAACAAGGGCTAACCGTACACCGGGCAGTTACCTTGGCCTCTATTGTTGAACGTGAGGTACCTGCCGGCGGCGATCGCACACAGGTGGCGCAAGTCTTTCTACGTCGCCTTAGTGAAGGGAAGCGCCTAGAGTCTGATGCTACGGCTAGTTATGGTGCAATATTGGCTGGCCAGGTACCGTCCCTTACATTCGACTCTCTGTACAATACATATAGTCATGATGGTCTGCCGCCAGGTCCAATTAGTAATGTCTCAGAAACTTCACTGCAGGCGGTGGCACGCCCTGCAGATACCGACTGGCTATACTTCGTCTCCGGCGATGACGGCGTGACATATTTCAGTAAAACACTCGAAGATCACGAAGCTCTAACTGCCGAACACTGTAAACGTCTCTGTCAGTAGATTAATTAACAGAGGTGACCCCTGTTAACAGGGTTGGTTGACATGGCAAAATATGCTACTATACATCCATCAGTTTTTAGTAGTGAACTATAGTCTGTTAGCTATAAACTGTATCAAGATTGTCCATTATACAAATACGAGTGAGTCGATCACTCAAAATAACAACTAATCAACAATCTTGATCTGGCCAATGAAATAGGCCGGGAGAACACCATTCGTATCTTTAGTAAAACTCTAGAAGTCGACCAATTCGGTAAGCTGAACGACCTCCAGACAAAAACACAAAAGCAAATAGATAAAAAACTAAAAGGCGCTATTAATAAACAATCCAAGAAGCGCCTTGCTCGATATGGTATCTTAGCTGCTAACCTAGTTATGTTGGTCGGCGTAGCTAGTTTTGTCCTTCGAACTCCAAGTATCGGCCCGTCAAGTGGCTCTAACAGTATCGCTGCTGGCGGGACAACTGAAGCAACTAGTGCTCTCGATCAGGTGTCTTCTGCAGATATCGCCGTTAATGTCGCTATCCTAACTAATTTACACGAAACTACCGCTGTTACTAACCAGGCAGATACCGTTAATGCTCAGATTGGCGTGACTGCTGCTGACGACACAGTTGTAGCCAAGCCACAAGTCGTAGCCACAAGCCTTAAGTCTTACAAAGACATTCAAGAATACACCACTGTAGAAGGTGACACTATTAGTAGTGTGGCCGCTAAGTTTGGTATTACCTCAGACACTCTTCGCTGGTCAAATGGGCTACAGGGCGATGGAGTAAATGCTGGAAAGGTCCTATATATCTCACCAGTAAACGGTGTCGTTTATCAGGTCGCATCTGGCGACACTGTCGATTCAATTGTCTCTAAATATAAGGCCAATAAAGATCAGCTTATTGCTGACAACGACATTGAGGTGCTCGGTCTTCGCGTTGGCAGCCGAATACTTGTTCGCGATGGATCAGTTGCCCCGCCTGCCAAAGCAATTCGTTCGTCAGCCAACGCTACAGGCTTTGCTTGGGGTGGTGGCGCAGTGTACGGCTTCAACGGCTATGACTACGGTTACTGTACTTGGTACGTTGCTAACCGGCGGGCAGCCGCAGGTAACCCTGTACCAAGCAACCTTGGAAACGCCAGTACCTGGAAGGCGCTAGCTATTCGTGCAGGATTCTCAGTTGGTAATACTCCACAGGCGGGTGCCGTAATCTGGACTCCACCACGCGACTACTATGGTCACGTTGGATATGTAGAATCTGTAAATGCCGATGGGAGCGTAAACGTCTCCGAAATGAACACAAAGGGCTGGGCAAAAGTTAGTAGCCGACTAGTATCTGCCCAGGACGCTGGCCGCTTCTCGTACATCTACTAACAGTCTTCCGATATGCTTACGCTTGCCTAACAGAGGTATTCGGTTCAAAATAGTACATACAAAAAGAAGGAATATGTATGGGCGGACCGAGCGGTTTCCATCATGATGATTTTGGCGCAGATAGTGCATGGTCTGGTACCCCAGAGAAGGCACGTTTCCCAAATCCTGACCCAGATAATTTTACGGTAAAAAGTGCTACCCAGGTTGGCGACTATGTCGTTGCAGAGGTGGATTACCCAGATGCTACAAACTATGAAGGCAGTAAGGTGATGGTGCTCGATGGAGTTACAGTAGAGGAACTTGCACTCACGTCTCATCTTGACCCACACTTCGATCCAAATAGTCTGGTTAAAGCTCGAGTGAGACCAGATGCTGACGGAAGGTATCATGCCGAGCTATTCGCTCGCTTGCTAGCTGCCATAGACGCCGATATCGATGAGCGAGCCCGCTGCAGTGAGCTTGAAGACCTGTTAGCCGTAAGAGTAGATGCTACTTCCGACCAAGACTTCTCACAAGTACGGTTTCTGCAGCCGTTTGAACCCCCACACTATGTCGTTGGCGAACAGGCTCGTCGTTGGGGTGAGTTAATCCGACAAATCGCACCTATAGATGATTCGTTCATGAACTTGCCAGTTGGCAATGTATTAGCAAACTACACCACCAGCGTCTCACCCGCAGCCCAGCTGGGTCGCACTGGTTTATCGGTATTTGGCCTTACCGCTCGCCACGGAGCCCCAGCAGATCGGCTTGTTGTAACACGACAATCCGGCGCTAGCGATCTGTTACTCGAAGCTACTCCGTTAGTGATTATTGGTGACGATCAGGCTCGATCACCACTGTTATTCGATAGACACGACAAAGAAGCCTGGGTGCAGCAAGTGGATGATTGTTTAGAGTTTTTAGCGAACGGTTTATTGGTCGATTACACTACACCAGTTTCTAGCATTGAGATTCCGTTGTAAAAATTGTATAATATAGTCAAATGTTCGTAGATAAAGCAACGGTAAAAGTCGGAGCAGGCGACGGCGGTGACGGCGTGGTCAGTTTTCGGCACGAAAAATTCGTAGATCGTGGTGGTCCAGACGGTGGGGACGGTGGTAACGGCGGTAATGTTATCCTCGAAGCCAGCCGTAACCAGAACACTCTTGTAAGCTTCCGCTACCATAAAGAACTATCTGCCGAACCCGGCAAACCAGGCTTTAAACAGAAGATGCACGGCAGGAGTGGTAAAGACTTACGCATACTTATGCCAGTCGGTACGGTAGTAATGGATGCGGAAGGTAAACTCTTGGCCGATTTAGCCACCGATGGCCAGCAAGTTATTATTTGCGAGGGCGGCAAGGGTGGTTTTGGTAATGCTCACTTCATCTCGTCTCGACGCCAAGCTCCACGTATCGCCGAAAAGGGTGAAAAAGGTCAGGTTCGTGATTTGCAGTTAGAACTCAAAGTTATCGCTGACGTTGGAATTGTCGGTTTGCCGAATGCTGGTAAATCTACCTTGCTTGCAGCTGCTAGTAACGCCCGACCAGAAATTGCAAACTATGCATTCACAACACTAGTTCCAAACCTTGGTGTTGTCGACCTAGACAGCAAGACAAGCTTGCTACTTGCTGATGTGCCAGGGCTTATCGAAGGCGCTAGCCTTGGTAAGGGCTTGGGCGACGAATTCCTTCGTCATGTCGAACGCACTAGCGTGCTTATTCATATGATAGACGCCTACCAAGATGATGTTGTTGCCACATACCAGACAATCCAGAAAGAACTAAAAGAATACTTAGTCGATCTAACCAAGAAGCCGCAGGTAGTGGTGCTTAATAAGATTGATGGTTTAGATGATGACCAGGTTGCCGAGATGCAGGCCGAACTAAAGAAGGTTTTGCCACGAGGCACAAAGCAATTTGCCATCTCAGCTGTTAGTGGTCTGAATGTAAAGCCAATGCTTTTCGAAGTAAAGAAACTTGTAGATGCCCAAAAAGTTAAGCAACAAATAAAAGAAGAGAAGGAAGCTACGCTTCCAGTGCTTCGACTACCAGACTCAATGCAGAGCTGGAAGGTCGAGAAAGTTGGCAAGGATCTTGTTGTTACTGGTCGCAAGATTGAGCGATTCGCCGAGCGAACCGACTTTGGCAACAACCACGCCACAGAACGCCTCCGAGACATAATGCGCAAGATGGGTATTATGCACGAACTCCGCCGCCAGGGTGCCAGCTCCGAGCGGAAGATCATTATCGGCAAGCCGATTATCGGCAGCATCGAATACTAGTTCGTATCTATTTGGTACACTAGCTCTAGTGAATACCGAGCGAATAAAACAGTTAAACGATCACCCAATCAAGGGCGAGTGTGTTCTGTACGTTATGAGTCGAGACCAACGAGTTGCTGATAACTTTGCGTTGGTCGCCGCTCAACAAACCGCTATGGAATTAAAAGTTCCACTGGCGGTTGTCTTTTGTTTACAGCCTCATACCCCTGAATCCAAGAATCCTCGTGCCCAGGAGCACTACAGGTGGATGATCAAGGGTTTGCAACAAGTAGAGGCTCAACTCGCCAAGCTTAATATTCCATTCATGATGCTCATCGGTAAATCGTCTGAGCGTCTTAATGGCATGATATACCATACAAAGCCCGCAGCTGTTTATTTCGACAACAACCCGCTCCGTGGCCCTCGTGCCATGCAGGCTGGTGTTGCAGAAAATAATCAAACAGCCGTCTTCGTTGTGGACAATCACAATATTATTCCAGTTTGGGTCACGAGCGATAAGCAAGAGTATGCGGCACGAACAATCCGAACCAAGATTCATAAAAAACTGCCCGACTATCTGGTCGAGCCAGACCAAGTCAAAAAGCACCCCTATGCTTGGCCTGGCATCGTCAGAAAAACGACTGAGCTTCAAAGTATGATTGATGAACTTGTGGGGCAAGTTCCATCAAATGGCCAGATGCTAAAGATAGAGTATGGCGAAGTGGCAGCCAGAATAGTGCTCGATAAGTTTCTAAATGTTGGGCTAGAAGACTACGCTGAAGCGCGGAACAACCCAAACCAAAATGGACAAAGTGAACTAAGCCCATACTTGCACTTTGGCCAGATATGGGCTGGAAGAATTGCATTAGAGGTTATGGCACGTGCTACTTCTGACAATAAGGTTAGTACCGATGCCTTTATAGAAGAACTAGTAGTGCGCAAAGAACTCAGCGACAACTATTGCTACTACAACTATAACTATGACAATCTAAAAGGTGCTGCAAACTGGGCAAAAGAAACACTAGCCAAACACGCAGATGATCCCAGGGAACACGTGTATACACAAAAGCAGTTCGAAGAAGCTGATACGCACGACCCGGCATGGAATGCTGCACAAGCTCAACTTGTTAAGTATGGAAAGATGCACGGCTATATGCGTATGTACTGGGCAAAAAAAGTCTTAGAATGGAGCCCTAGCGCCGAAGCGGCCATTGCAACACTTATCTATCTAAACGATTTCTACAGTATTGATGGCGGCGACCCTAGTGGGTATGTTGGTATTTTGTGGAGTGTTGCCGGGCTGCACGACCGCCCCTGGTTTGAGCGATCGGTATATGGAACGATTCGATATATGAACTATAACGGCTTAAAACGTAAGTTTGATATTAAGGCTTATCAAGATTCCTTTGCGGCGTAGGTTATCGCCCTGGCGGCTGGTACACTAGCTACGTGGCTGATAGTTTTTACTTTTACGATCTCGAGACAACTGGCATTAACTCCCGAAGCGGGAGGATTATGCAGTTTGCCGGGCAGCGCACCGACCTAGATCTTAATCCAATTGGAGAGCCACATAATATTCTAATCGCACTTAGCGAAGATGTTCTCCCTGACCCTGATGCTATTCTTGTAACCGGTATCACCCCGCAACATACTATTTCTGAGGGAACGACAGAAGCTGATTTTATGCAAACATTTACAGCAGAAATTGCGCTGCCTGGGACGATCTTCGTTGGCTACAATACTATCCGCTTTGATGATGAGTTTATGCGATGCATTCACTATCGCAACTTCTACGACCCATACCAATGGCAGTGGAAAGACGGTCGATCTCGCTGGGATCTGCTCGATGTAGTACGTATGACAAGGGCACTTAGGCCAGGGAAGATCAAGTGGCCAGTAGACAGCGAGGGCAAAGCCACTAATCGCCTAGAACTACTCACCAAAGAAAACGGACTCGACCATAGCCATGCACATGATGCACTCAACGACGTGCTAGCTACTATTTCTTTGGCTCAACTACTTCGCGACAATCAGCCAAAGTTATTTGATTGGCTGCTTAAGGTCCGCGACAAACAATCGGTCAGAATGTTAGTAAATGGCGGCAAGCCTTTTGTCTACACATCTGGTAAGTATTCTGCTGAAAATGAGAAGACCACGGTTGTCACTATGCTTACAGAAAACAGTCGAGGTGATGGCGCACTCGTCTATGATTTGCGGCACGACCCAACACCTTTCTTAAGTATGAGTGCTGCAGAATTAGTTGAGGCATGGGTTTGGCAGAAGCCGGAAGATCGTGACCCATCCAAGCCACGACTGCCAATCAAAACACTCAAGTACAATCGTTGTCCTGCTGTTGCTCCACTGGCCGTACTAGATGATGATAGCCAGAAACATATTAAGATTGATATGCAGTTGATAGATAAGAACAAAGCAATTTTAGACCAATCTGACGGCTGGGTAGAAACGGTACTAGAAGCACTCGACATTATGGACGGCCGTCAGCAGCAGACATTTGCCGGGCTCGAAAAGACAGTCGACGAGCAGATTTACGATGGCTTTATGGGCGACGGTGATACAAAGGTTATGGAACAGATCCGCAATGCAGATCCAAGCGAACTAAGTAGTTATATCGCCAAGTGTACCGATAAGCGATTACGTGAACTCCTACCGTTGTATAAAGCACGTAACTTCCCGCGTAAGCTTACCGACGACGAGCGCCAGGCATGGGAAGCTCATAAGACCAGGCAGCTATTTAGTGGCGGTGAGAAAAGTAAGCTCGCACGCTACTTCGCCCGGATCGAAGAACTATCTAAGCGACCAAACCTCACGCCAGAACAGCAATACTTACTGGAAGATCTCAATCTATACGGCCAAAGCGTAATGCCAACCGACGACAATTAGTCTTCAGACTTGCGACTAAGGAGTAAATTGCGGCCTGGAGCGTGGAAGATCGGATTTAGAATACCTGCGATACTTATGTTGCTTAGGTCTACAAATGGGCGAGATACTTGGACGGTTTTTGTGGTTTGCTTTGGTTTCTTAACTTCAACGTAGATAAGAAGCATGAGCGAAAAAATGAGCGCAAATAATAGAGCCCACCAAAGGGTAATTACAAAGGTTGTTCCTGGAACAATTCCTAAAACTATAAGGTCTAACATCTCGCGCTCTCCCACTGAATTTAAGCGTGATTATACACCTATTTGAACTATTGTCAATAATGTTATATTACGCTAATGCTAATCAATGGTGTCGCCGGCTTTGTAGCTGCCGAGGATTGTGACCTTCCAACCGATATTTCTGAGCTCGTCGATAAGCCCGACTTCAGTGGCGTGCGCAAGGCTTTGGTCGAAGTCGATGTAGAAGCTATACAGTCGTCGTTTGCCGGGCCTAGGCTGGCTATGAAGCTTAGAAAGATTAATGTTGTGTTTCGCGAACAAACCAAGTGCTTCATAAAGAATTCCGGCTTTGTCGCTGTTTTCGGTAAGGATGATGCTGGTGCGATTGGCATCGGGAACTTCCTGGGGCTTCTTGGTTATTACAAAGAATCGGGTATAGTTCTCGGCTTCGTCGTTTACGGGGCCTGCAATAACCTCACCGTTGTATAGTCTGGCGGATTCACGACTGCCAATGGCAACGTGCTCATAACTCTTGGCTTCAACCGCATCTTTTACGGCCTCTGCCGTGTCGCTTGCTTCGACAATTTGTGCATTAGACAAGTTGGTTCGTAGCCAATCTTCGCATTGGTTCAGTGCTTCGCGCTGGGAATACACTTTTGTAAGTGGAATATTTATCATATCGAGACCGCCATTATCGTGACCAATGAGGTACAGGCTGATGGACAGCCTTACTTCGCCACAGACCTGCAGTTTTTGTTCGGCCAGTAATCGATACACAGGGTTGATCGTTCCGTGTAGTGAGTTTTCGACGGCCACAACTCCGTAGCCGGCTTCATCTTTCTGTACAGACTCAAATACGTCGTGGAAGTTCTGGCACTCTACCAGAGTGTACTCATAGCCAGTAAATAATTCGCGGGCAGCTTGGGAGTGGAATGATCCCTTAATGCCTTGAATGGCGATTTTCATAATCTTCAGGATAGCATAAAAAACAACAGACAGAACCAACGATTACCGCTATGCTGCAAATAGATATGTCATCTCGAGCACAAGGCTACCGATCTAGAAAGCATAGACGCT
This sequence comes from uncultured Candidatus Saccharibacteria bacterium, assembly GCA_964615565.1. Taxonomy (GTDB): domain Bacteria; phylum Patescibacteriota; class Saccharimonadia; order Saccharimonadales; family AWTP1-31; genus CAZTPC01. Next base: position 5,130 of record CAZTPC010000009.1, on the reverse strand, counting down.
CGTATGGCCAGGCCAATCAAGATCGCCGAGTCAAAGCACTCGAAGTCTATCGCCTTGTCGAACGGGAAGATTCTGAACGAATCCAAGCAGCAGTGACCATGCTCTTTGGTCCGGAAAGCGAAGTCGACGACCTCCCGGAACTTACCAGAATCAACAAAAAACACCGCATGACCATACTTGATCCGCTATTGGTCAAGGCAAAATTTGGCAGAGGTTTTGAGGCTGGCTATAACTTTCGCGAAGCAATGGAAGCGATCGAGGACGAGTGTGACGGCCAAAAAGAGCATGTACTGGCGATGAAGGGCGTATCGCTGGTAGGATTTAAAGGTAGGCGACGACTCATAACAATCGACTTCTTTGACCATCGGATTCGCAGGGAACAACAGGCAGTGCGCAAATCTCTAGGCGATGTAGGCATGAGAGGCTTTAAGGGTAAAGAGGCAAGAACGCAACTGCCAACTAGACTCGTGATTGCTCAGACAAAGCTACACATTCCTACCGCGGCTGAGATCGCTGAGCTCGCAATTAAGGGGCGAGTTCCAGACCCTTGTCCAATGCATGAACAAGAGTTGGTGGACTATATAGAGCAGGCGCTGTTCGAATACGATATAACCGAAGTCGGGCTTGGCCCGGCAATTGTTAAATCTGCATAGTTGGTTACTGACAAAACAGAGGTTTTCGGCTATAATAACTTGATCCTTGGTGAGGGATGCGCAGACCGTTCAAAAGATGCTAGGAGTTAAATTGTGGCCGAGAATACAGATGTAATTCGAGTGCAAGGCGCCCGGGAACACAACCTCAAGAATGTGAGTGTTGAGATCCCACGGGGCAAGTTAGTAGTTATTACGGGCCTGAGTGGTTCTGGCAAGTCTAGCCTCGCTTTTGACACTATCTATGCCGAGGGCCAACGCCGATATGTCGAGAGCCTTAGTAGCTATGCCCGCCAATTCTTAGGTCTTATGGAGAAGCCAGACGTCGACCAGATCGATGGTCTAAGCCCTGCAATTAGCATCGACCAAAAGTCTACCAGCAGGAACCCTCGTAGTACTGTAGCAACGGTTACTGAAATTTATGATTATCTTCGTTTGTTGTTTGCCCGCATTGGTGTGCCGCATTGCCCAGTTTGCGGTAAGCCCGTAGAGCGGCAGACTACCCAGGCTATCGTCGACCAGGTTGCTAGTCAATCAGTTGATGCTCGACTACTTATCCTCGCTCCAGTTGTTGTAGATAAAAAAGGAGCATTCGAACACATTCCCGAGCAGTACCAACGAGCTGGTTTTGCCCGTGTTCGCGTAGACGGCGTAGTTTACGCACTCGACGAATTCCCAGAACTCGATAAGAAGTACAAGCACACCATCGAGGTAGTTGTTGATCGTCTCGTTAACAACGAAGAAAGTCGGGGCCGTCTGGCACAATCTGTGGAACAGGCGTTAGAGCTTGCTGATGGCCGTCTCAAAGTTATAGATGCCGATCAGAACGCCGGCACTAGCTATAGCTTGCAATACGCCTGTATTGATCACCCAGAAGTAACAATCCCAGAGCTTGAACCACGAACCTTTAGTTTTAATAGTCCTCACGGTGCTTGCCCAGTGTGTACTGGTCTTGGCTCTCGCCTAGAGGTCGACCCAGAACTTGTTATCCCTAACGGACGACTAACTATCGCCGAAGGCGCTATCCGTCCATTCAACCGGATCAACACTGATGCTTGGTACACCAAAAAACTACAGGCTGTGGCGGATCGATACGGCTTTAGTTTGCACGTGCCAACCGGCGAGCTTACCGAAAATCAGATCAAGATTTTGATGTACGGAACAGGTAACGAAAAGTATCAGGTTTCACTTGGTGCAGGTAGAAGTTTTGAAACTACCTATGAAGGTGTCGTAAACAACCTAGAACGCCGCCACAAAGAAACCGAGAGCGATTTTATCCGTCGTGACATCGAACGTTTTATGCAGGAACGTCCATGCCACGCTTGTAATGGCAAACGACTCAAGCCAGAAGTGCTGGCTGTTACCGTTGCCGACAAATCGATTATGGACATCTGTGAGCTATCTATCGACGAAGCTATCGACTACTTCAGCGGCATCAAGCTCAACGAGAAAGAGCAACATATCGCCTCGATGATATTTAAGGAAGTTTGCTCGCGTTTGCAGTTCTTGCAAGATGTTGGGTTGAACTACCTCAACTTACTCCGAAGCGCCGTGACGCTCAGTGGTGGTGAAGCACAACGAATTCGACTAGCTACACAGATCGGATCTGGTCTACAAGGTGTGCTATACGTTCTTGATGAACCATCCATTGGTTTGCACCAGCGAGATAATGAACGGCTCATTCGTACACTCAAGCACCTGCGTGATATTGGTAATTCGGTGTTGGTCGTCGAGCATGACGAAGACACTATCCGTACCGCAGACTACTTATTAGACATTGGGCCAGGTGCCGGTGTGCACGGTGGTAATATTGTTGCAGCCGGTTCACCCGAAGAGGTTGCCAAGGTAAAAGAGAGTATTACTGGACAATACTTAACCGGTACCAAAGAAATTACCCCTCCAAAGTCATACCGCAAAGGTAATGGCAAAGAACTTGTCATTGTTGGTGCACGTGAGAACAACCTGCAGAACGTAACTGTACAGATTCCTTTGGGCAAGTTGGTAGTTGTTAGTGGAGTCTCAGGTTCTGGTAAATCGAGCCTTATCAATGACATTCTAGCCAAAGAACTCTCTGCACGATTGATGCGTGCTAATGCCGTGCCTGGGCGTCACGACGAGATAACAGGAATTGATCAACTCGACAAAGTTATTATTATCGACCAATCTCCAATTGGGCGAACACCACGTAGTAACCCTGCGACCTACACTGGTTTATTTACGCCGATCCGTGAACTATTCGCCGGCGTACCAGAAGCTAAGCTTCGTGGCTATAGTGCTGGACGATTTAGCTTTAATGTTAAGGGCGGTCGCTGTGAAAATTGTGCTGGCGACGGAATCATTAAAATCGAGATGCACTTCTTACCAGACGTATATGTTCCTTGTGAGGTGTGCCACGGCAAACGCTATAACCGCGAAGCACTCGAGATCCACTACAAGGGTAGGACCATTAGTGATGTATTAGAAATGACCTGTGAGCAAGCTCTTGAATTCTTTGGCAACATCCCATCAATCGCTCGAAAACTACAAACACTGGTAGATGTTGGACTCGGATACATTGGTCTTGGCCAGCCTGCTACAACGCTCAGTGGGGGCGAAGCACAACGTATCAAACTTGCTACCGAACTATCTCGACGACCAACTGGGCGCACGTTGTATATCCTAGATGAGCCAACAACCGGGTTGCATATTGCAGATGTCGATAAACTCCTTAGCGTCTTACATGCCCTTGTTGATACCGGAAACAGCATGGTAGTTATCGAGCACAACCTAGATGTGATTAAGTCCGCGGATCACTTGATTGATATGGGGCCAGAAGGCGGGTCTGGTGGCGGCCAGGTAGTGGCGACTGGGACACCAAAAGAAGTGGCCAAAGTTAAAGAATCATACACCGGCCAGTTTCTAAAAAAGATGCTGAAGTAGACAGGCTGTAGATCAGCCGAACATTCGTTCGATAAACGGTGCGCTCATATACTGAGAACGTTGCAGCCCCCATACCCTGGCCATCACTTCGTCCTGTGTTTGGCCGGTGTAGCGTCCGGTACTTTCTTTCATGACTCGTCGATTGTTTATTGGCGATTGGTAATCGCGGGTTACCCAAAGGTTACAACGGACTCCGACAAATGGCTCAGCATCAGTTAGCGTTCTTGCAGCAACAAGACCTAATGACATGCGGAGCGGGCGGCCAACAGCTGCCTCTTCCTCAACATCAAATCCATAGTTAGGCGCAAATGGCGTTAGGACATGAGCAACTAATTCAGTCACATCAGGATCTTCGAATAATACTTCTTCGCGTTTGTGATTAGCATCTATTTGACGTAGTGCATGTCGCATATTCTGGACATGAATTCCAGCACCTGCTAGCATCAGTCCGCCTTGTGCAGCGAGTAGCTGGTGCAGGCCGCCCTGACCAACTATGCCATTAATCTCAAGGCCAACCGTATCTGCCAGTGGGCGTTCTAGTGCCTCGGCAAGACCAATCGTTTCGCCAGTCGGACCGAGGGGGATTTCTACACGTGCTCTACTTGCCATAAGCGAATACAATAACACAAAATGCTATTAAACTCAAATGCCCTAGTGGACACTAATCAACTTTTTTGTTGAGGAAAATCTTACCAACGTTAGAACGAATACCATTCCACATCATGGTGCGAACTTTTGGATCTTTAAGGATGTGTGCAAAGGCAAGGGCAATGCTGATAACCATGACGCCCAAAATAACTTTTTCGATGTAATGATCAAGGTGGGGGATTCTACCGCCAATAGCATACCCAAGGATACTCATACCGCCTCCCCAAAGCAGCCCACCGATAACGTTGTAGGTCATAAACTTACGGCGGGGCATCTTTCCTGCGCCAGCAACAACAGGCGCAAAGGTACGAACAATGGGTGTAAAGCGTGCGATGATAATTGTCTTGCCACCGTGTTTCTCGTAAAACTCTTCTGATTTTTGGATGTACTCTTGGCGGAACAGAATGCCGTCTTTCTTCTTAAAGATTCTAGGACCGGCACGGCGCCCGATACTATAACCAACGTTATCGCCGACAACTGCCGCAATAACTACAAAGAAGATAAGCCAGAATAGTGAGAACTTACCTTGGCTAGCGGCAAGCCCAGCACCGAATAACAGTGTATCGCCAGGAAGGAAGAAGCCAATCAGGAGCCCTGACTCGGCAAAGACGATTAATGAAACTATTAGTATTCCGCCCGCTGAGATGATGTGTTCAATATTAAACATGTCCTACTAGTATACCCTAAATCCCGACTGCATTTACGATCAAAGAGTAGACAAATAAAGAAAAATATGATAATATATTTTCGACGTTTTTATCGTCATGTAATGATCCGTTTACCTGCAATTTGGTCGCTTGGGTATACGGGGAGCAAGTAGCGAAACCGGGACGAATTCTTATCTTTGAATTCCCTCTATAAATAATGGAGATTAGTAATGGAAGTTATTCCTAGTGGTATTGGTGCACGCCCT
>CAZTPC010000008.1:400-45283 GCA_964615565.1 uncultured Candidatus Saccharibacteria bacterium | reverse complement strand
TTACAGAAGATTTAACAAAGTACGTTACTAAGAAAATCGGTAGACTTGATCAATATTTGCCACGTTTTGCCCGCGAGTCGGCTCATGTGGAAGTGCGATTTAAGGAACAGAAAATCAAACAGCGTATTGAGTGCACTTGCGAGGTCGTGCTCCATTTGCCGCAAGAAACTATCACGACAAAAGAAACTACAATGAACTTGTTCGCAGCTGTAGATGTAGTTGAAGAAAAACTCAAAAATCGCATCAAAAAGTACAAGCAGACGCATGGCAAAGGCCGGCTTCATCGCCGAATCCTGGCACGCTTCAAACGCTCGACCGGACGTGACTCGGAATAGTAAAAATTACCTTAGTCGTATCAGTAAAATGGGTTACAATAGATGGTGATCTAAGCTAACGACCGTAATTCGGAGGATGGTGAGAGTGAACAAGGTTTTTAAGCGCATTTTAGGTGATCCCCAGATCAAGACAGTCAAACGCTTGCAAAAGCGTGTTAGAGACATAAATGCTTTAAGTGATAAATATAAGAAACTCTCAGACAAAAAGCTCCGTGAGCAAACTGACGTGCTCAAAAAGCGCCTAGAAAAAGAATCCCTCGATAAAATTATGCCTGATGCTTTTGCAGTAGTGCGCGAAGCGGCTACACGTACTCTTGGCCAGCGACACTTCGATGTTCAGTTAATCGGTGGTATGGCGCTACACGAAGGTAGTGTGGCCGAGATGAAGACTGGTGAAGGTAAGACATTGGTTGCAACTGCGCCGGTCTACCTAAATGCATTATCAGGTAAGGGCGTTCATGTAGTTACAGTAAACGACTATCTTGCCCAGCGTGACGCGGGCTGGATGGGACAAGTTTATGGTTTCCTAGGGCTCACAACTGGCGTGATTATTGCTGACGAATCATACATTTATGACCCTGAATATACCAATAAGGAACATCGCGATGAGCGTTTTAGTCATTTGCGACCTTGTAGTCGTAAAGAGGCCTACGCAGCCGATGTTACTTACGGCACAAACAATGAGTTTGGCTTCGATTACTTGCGCGACAACATGGTTAGCGAACTCGACCAACTTCGTCAGCGCGATCTAAACTTTGCTATTGTCGATGAAGTTGACTCCATTCTTATTGATGAGGCACGTACACCACTTATTATCTCTGCGCCGGCGACAACTAGCGGTAATGCCTATGCCCAGTTTGCAAAAGTTGCAAGACAACTCGTTGCAGAAAAGCACTTTGAAATCGATGAAAAGCGAAGGGCCGTAGTGCTTACTGACGAAGGTGTAGAGTTTGTCGAAAAGCTGCTAGGCATCGATAGCTTGTATGGCGCCGATAATATTCGTAACATCTATCACCTTGATCAGTCACTCAAGGCACAGGCGCTATTTAAACGTGATAAAGACTATGTAGTCACAAGTGATGGAGAAGTAGTTATTGTCGATGACTTCACTGGTCGTTTACTAAAAGGCCGTCGTTATAACGAAGGTTTGCACCAGGCTATCGAAGCTAAAGAAGGCGTAGAAGTTCAAGAAGAATCTATGACCTTGGCAACGATTAGCTTCCAAAACTACTTCCGTTTGTACGATAAGCTTTCTGGTATGACCGGTACTGCCGAGACCGAGAGTGAAGAGTTCCATCAGGTTTATAAGCTCGAAGTTCTACAGATTCCATCAAACCGTGCTGTTGCACGTATCGACCGTGCTGATCGGATTTATAAGACGGAAAAAGGTAAATTTAAAGCTATTGTTCAAGAGGTGAAGATGCTTCACCAAAAGGGCCAGCCAGTCCTTATTGGTACAGTATCAATCGAAAAGAACGAAGAGTTGTCCAGAATGCTAGGGAAGGCCGGCGTGCCGCATGAGGTTCTAAATGCTAAGAACAACGAAAAAGAAGCTGCAATCGTAGAACGTGCTGGTCAAACCGGTGGAGTAACGCTAGCAACTAACATTGCTGGTCGTGGTACTGACATTGTCCTAGATGATGCCTCTAAGAAAGTTGGCGGTTTATTCGTACTTGGCTCTGAGCGCCATGAGTCGCGCCGTATTGATAACCAGTTACGTGGGCGTTCAGGACGACAGGGTGACCCAGGTACTACTCAGTTCTTTGTTAGTACAGAAGATGAATTGATGCGTATTTTTGGCGGAGAGCGTATTGCTGCTGTTATGGATAGGCTCAACGTTGCAGATGATATGCCTATCGAAAACCGAGTCATCAGCAAGAGCCTTGAAGGTGCACAGAAGAAAGTTGAAGGCCATAACTTTGATCAGCGTAAGAATGTTGTTCAGTATGATGACGTTATGAACCGTCACCGTAAGGCAACGTACGCTATGCGTAAGGAAATTCTTCACCAACCAGATATCAGCAAACGTATTAAATTATTTGTAGACGACGAAGTTACTGCTCTAGCCTCATCTGATCTAGCAACAACTGAGCATTTCGAAACTCTTATTCGCGAAGTATTCCCATTTGATGAGAAAGTGTTAGACAAGCTGTTTGACGCTCCAGCAGAGAAGTTTGCTCAAGCTCTCAAGGATGCTGCCCACAAGCTGTACGAAGAGCGTGGTGAGTTGTTCGGCCAAGAAACCTTGCGCAAGGTAGAGCGGGATATCTACCTACAGATTTTGGATAATCTTTGGATGCAACATCTCGAAAACATGGATCACCTTCGTGAAGGTATTCACTGGGTTGGTGTCGGTCAGCGTGACCCGCTTGTCGAATATCGCCGACAAGGCCAGCGCATGTTTGAAGAAATGCAGGGGACATTACGTCATGACGTAATCCGCGCAGTATTTAATGCTGAACCAACAGAAGTATCTGAAAGACGAGTAGAGACCGATCTTACCCTTGCTGCTCGTCAGTCAGTAGATAATGCAGATAAAATCATTGAGGCAGACGAGTTCACGGAAGATGATTTCGTGCTAGCAGGTAGCACGCCGAAGGGCGGTTCTAAGAAAGTTGTTAGCACAAGTACTCGCAAAAAGGCACGCAAAGCCGAGCGCAAGCGACGCAAAAAAGGGAAAAAATAGTGAAGCATGTCGTCCATCAGGTAACACTGTCTAACGGTGTTAAGGGACTGCTTATCCATGTTCCTGGCGCAAGTGTAATGAGTTACGAGGTTAACTTTCGAGCCGGGGACTATCTAACAAAAAAGAACAAAATTGAAACCGCACATATCATGGAGCATCTGCTGCTTGGCGCCAATCAATTGGTACCTAAAGCGCGCGCATTTCAGGCTGAGTTTGAAAAGAATGGCGCCTATTCAAACGCTTCAACCGGCATCTACGATGTTACATATGAAGCTGAGTGTGCCGATTTTGAGTGGGATAGAATTCTAGGTCTACTACTAGTGGCCATAACCAAGCCACTTTTCCTAAATGAAGAATTCGACGCCGAATTTGGCAATGTTCGGGAAGAATTGACTGCTCGGTCAAATAACCACTTCCGCCACTTGAGTCAGGCGCTCCGTGGTAAGTATGGTTTTAATGTCCTGACAGATCAGGAGCGGCTAAAAAAGATGGACAATGTAACCATCGAAGATATTACTGAACATTACGAGCGGACACACACTAGTAGTAACTTGCGATTTGTGATTGCAGGCAATCTGACCGCAGGCAGACGTAAAAACATTGAGCAGTTATTCGCGAACATTGAGCTGCCAAAGGGTAAGGGTAGGACCGCCTTGCCAGAAGAGAAGCCGGTTCGTCTAGATGCTCCATTGTATATCCCTAACGAAACCGTTGATAATCTATATTTTTATCTTGATACTTTTGCACACCGTAAGCTTTCTGATGCCGAAAATGACAATTTAAGCCTAATTAACACTATGCTAACAGAGACGTTATACTCCCGCATTCTGGGTACGGCAAGGGAGCGCGGCTTGGTGTATAGCATGAGCTCGGGGCTTGGCCAGACTCGATCAAGCGCCAACTGGTGGTTTGGAGCCCAAGTGCTACCCGCTAATGCAACAGCACTGTTTGGTATTATCACTAAAGAACTACATGACGTATTCGATGGACATATCTCCGATGAAGATATTGAGTCTGCAAAGCAATACGCCTTAGGTCGTTACCAGCGAAGTGGGCAAACTGTTGGCGGCACTGCATCGGGCTATAGCTATAGGTATTTCTTTGATGATTATGTTGACGACTATTACAAGATCCCAGAACGAATTACTGCTATTACCAAATCTGGCATCGAATCAGTTAGCCGTTCGATGTTCTCGGACAATGTTTGGGGCCTAGGAGTTCTTGGAAACGTTAGTGACGACTTTCTTGAAGATCTACAAAAGCAAGTTGCGCCTCTCTGGTCGCGTCATAAATAGGAGCCGTTGTGGAAGGACTCTCAAAACAAGTTACCGAGCTCGAAACCAACTTTGGCTCAGCTGCAGAGAAGCTGAAACTGTATGACCTCAAAAAACAGGTTGAAGACCTGGATGCACAAATATCATCGCCAGATTTTTGGGATGACAATCAGCGTGCGCAGCAAGTAACTAAGCTCCACGCGTCTATAAAATCACGGATAGATCCATGGCTATCATTAGGTGTTGAAATTACTGATGCTAAGGAACTCTTGGGTTTGGATGATGTCTCTTTGCAGAATGACCTTCAGAAACAATTAGAAAAGCTACAGGTCACCTTTGAAGAACTTAAAGCAGATCTACGTTACAGCGGTAAATACGATGATCATGATGCGGTGGTAACTCTTTCTGCCGGGGCTGGGGGGACGGATGCTCAAGATTGGACGGCAATGCTGTTTCGGATGTACACCCGATGGGCAGAGCAGCAATCACTGATGATACAGCTTGTAGAAGAATCCGCTGGTGAAGAGGCCGGATTAAAGCGCGCAACATTTGAAGTCAGTGGACCGTTTGTATATGGAAAATTAGCAGGTGAGGCCGGCGTACACCGACTGGTGCGACTTAGCCCCTTCAATTCTGATAATTTACGACAGACAAGCTTTGCCAAGGTAGAGGTTATGCCGAAGATTGATCAACCTGAAGAGCTTGTTATTGATCCTGTCGATCTTAAGATCGATGTCTATCGAGCCGGTGGGCATGGTGGTCAGAGTGTTAATACAACCGATTCAGCCGTTCGTATTACCCACTTGCCAACCGGAGTTGTGGTGGCTATTCAAAATGAACGTTCGCAGCTCCAGAATAAGGAGACGGCTATGACTATTCTCCGCTCGCGACTAGCAGTTATGCAGCTCGAGCAACATAAAGAGCATCTTAGTGAGCTGAAGGGGCCGAACCAGTCTGCGGAGTGGGGAAATCAGATTAGAAGCTATGTGCTACACCCCTACAAGCAGGTAAAAGATTTGCGTACGAGATATGAGACTAGTGATGCAGAAAAGGTATTAGATGGTGATCTGCAGCCTTTTATTGATGCCTATCTCGAAGCCAACTTAGGCCAATAGCGTACCTGCAAAAGCATTACTATTTTGGTATAATAAGATCTACATGATTCTATTGGACAGGGTAACAAAAAAGTACGGACGTAATGGTGGGCCGGCGCTAGAGCGCATTAGTCTCCATGTAGAGCCAAAAGAGTTCGTTATTATTGTTGGCGCCAGTGGAGCTGGTAAATCTACGCTTCTAAAACTACTTACCCGTGAGGAAAAACCTACCAGCGGTAAGATAATTGTTGGCGGCATAGACTACGAGACGCTTAAAGACCGAGAGATACCATTGCTGCGCCGTAAAATTGGCGTTGTTTTCCAGGACTTCAAGCTGTTGCCAAACAAAACAGTTTTCGAGAATGTTGCTTTTGCGTTGGAAATTGTAGGTATGGGTAACAAAGAGATCAATCACACCGTACCTCGAGTCCTAGATATCGTTGGGCTCAAAGGTAAGGAAAAGCGGATGCCACGTGAGCTTTCTGGTGGCGAACGCCAGCGTGTTGCAATTGCAAGAGCTATAGTGCGCCAGCCACGTATCCTGATCGCAGACGAGCCAACAGGGAACTTAGACCCTAAGCACGCATGGGATGTCATTCGGGTGCTAGAAAAAATCAATCGTTTTGGCACGACTGTCATTCTGACAACACACAACCAAGACATCGTTAACAAGCTTAAACGCCGAGTTATTACTATTCAAGATGGTGGTATTGTTAGCGATAGGGCAAGTGCGGAGTATCGCCCATGAACGTGCGCAGAAGTGCGATCATGGGGCGACGAATTTTCAAAACTGGCCTCCTCAACTTTATTCGCAATGCGTGGCTAGGCATGGCAGCCATAGCCGTGATGGTTATTACTCTGACAATTATTTTATTTTCTGTTATTGCCAACGCTACGTTTGCCAACACGGTTCAGTCTATTACGGATCGTATTGATATATCGGTGTATCTCAAAGACTCAGTTGATGTAAAAACAAGAGACAAACTTGTCTCTCAGCTCAATAATCTAGAAAATGTTAAGTCAGTAAAATATGTTAGCAAAGAAGAAGCGCTAGAGGCATATCGCCAGCAAAACATCGACAACCCTGATTTGCTTCAGGCTATCAACCAGACGGATAACCCGCTGCCATCAAGCCTGCAGATCAAGCCGAGAGATCCAAACAAGATTGAGTCCATCCGAACGTTTCTAGAAAAGAAGGATGTAAAAGCTTTGCAGTCCGATGAAACCTCATACTCGGGTGATCGTAAGGCCGCTATCGATAAGATAACGAGCGCTACCAGCTTCTTTCGAAAGGCTGGGGTGGTAGGCGTAGCCGTGTTTGCTGTTATCTCTATGCTAATTATCTTTAACACTATTCAGATGGCAATTTTCAACCGACGGGATGAGCTGACAATTATGCGTTTACTTGGCGCCAGCACTAATTTTATTCGTGGGCCATTTATTGTAGAGAGCATGTTATATGGTGTAGTCTCTGGTGTACTATCTCTCGTTATTATTCACACGATATTTACAATCACCGCTAAAGCATTCGAGGCTAGTAGTCTAGGCCTTCTCGATATTAATTATTCAAACGAGTACTTTGCATCACATTACTGGCTATTTTTGGCATCACAGCTAGGCATTGGTATGTTGATAGGTGCCATCTCATCATTGATTGCTACTCGTCGTTACCTCAAATTCAAGACAAGTAAGTAGACATATTAATCTTATAGGGAGCTATATTGGCTAGACTTGATCACCATGTTATTATTAAGGCACTAATGCTTAAAACAAAAATACAAAAAAATACTAAAGTTATTAGTTTGCACTTACCAAAGCGAGTCGGTCAACGATTCGTTCTATTAGCTGTTGCTACGTCCATATCTTTGTCTTTGGCGGCGGTACCAATTGTAAAAGCACTTACGTCTGCCGAGCTTCAGGAGCGTGCGCAGCTTCAACAGGCCATTAAAGATCAGCAAAATGCCAAAAGCCTTCTTGGAGTAGAAGCCTCTTCGATCAGTGAGGCTATTGCTAAGTTGCAGGCCCAGATCACTACATTGCAGAATCAAATTGATGATAGTCAACGACAGATTGATGACATTCAGAAGCAGATTGACGCCGCCGAACAAGAACTTGCTCGTCAGAAGAAGGTTTTAGGTGAAAATATCAAGACAATGTACTTAGAAGGGCAGATTTCTACCTTAGAAATGCTTGCTTCGAGTAAGGATTTGAGTGAGTTCGTCGACAAGCAACAGTACCGAAACTCCGTTCAGGATAAGATTAAAGATACCCTTGAAAAGATCACTGCACTTAAGCACCAGCTTCGTGCGCAGAAGGAAGAAGTTGAGCGATATCTCAAAGATCAGGAGAAAGCCCGTGACCAAATCGCCGCACAAAAAGGCGAGCAGAATAGATTACTAGGTCTCAATCAGGATCAGCAGAATGCGCTTAGCCAACAGATTAAAGATAACAGCGCACGTGTAGCTGAGCTAAACCGCAAGCAAGTAGACGAAAACCGTCGAGCAATGGGTGGAAACATTCCATCAGGTGTTGCCGGAGGCGGTGGCTACAAGTATGGTGATGCGGTCTGTCTGTGGCCTGGCTCTGCCGACCCACCATGCCGACAATATGACTGGGGTTACCCGGGTGCTTCGAGCCCACGAAATCTATACGATGAGTGGGGCTACGGCTACAGAAACTGTACTAGCTGGGCCGCATTCCGAGTGGCGCAGGTAAAAGGTTACACACCGGCCGGACTATCTGGGCTTGGTAACGCTAAAGATTGGCCAGGTAATACATCTGCAAACGTCAATCGTGATCCTAGTGGGGGCGTAGTCGTGGCTATTAGTCAGGGCACTTACGGACACGTCAGGTTCGTAGAGAATGCAAATAGTGATGGATCTATCGAAGTTAGTGACTATAACCTTGGTGGCGACGGCATCTACCGACGTTATACCTTGACGGCTGCAGATATCAGCCGTATCGGCCTACAGTTTATTCACTTCTAGTATTTTCAGCTTGGATCGAACGGAGTAGGGTACAATACGTGTACTACGACAAATCAAAACTGGAGGGTGTGTGAAGAGTCACGGAAGCGGTTATACTGTGCGTCAAAAAGTATCGGTTTTTTTCCTAGCATTACTAATTTTTGTAGCTGGAGTTCAGACCGGAAATGGTAGCTTTGGTACGCTTAAAGTAGGAACAAGTAATAAGGATCTGCCAGCTAATCTGGACTACACTAGTGTTGAGCGTATCTATGATCAACTTCGTATCAGCTACGACGGAAAGCTTACTGAGCAACAACTGCAAGATGGTCTAAAGAAAGGACTCGTCGCTGCGACAGGTGACCCATACACCGAATACATGCCACCGAGCGAAGCAAAAGAGTTTGGTGAGCAACTGAGCGGTTCATTCGAAGGCATCGGCGCAGAACTTGGCAAAGACAAGGACGCCGTTATTATCGTTGCACCAATCGCTGATACTCCGGCAGCTAAAGCTGGCCTGCGGCCTAAAGATATTATTGCTGAGATCGATGGCAAGAACGCTATCGGACTGAGCATCGAAGAAGCACGTAATAAAATACGTGGCGCTAAAGGCACACAGGTTAAACTAACTATTATCCGCGACCAAGAGAAGTTACAATTTGCTATCACCCGCGATACTATCAGTATCCCAAGTGTTGAATCTAAGATTCTAGATGGCAACGTCGGACTACTTACTATTAGTCGATTCTCAGACGATACCGGTCAGTTGGCAAACGATGCTGCAACTAGCTTTAAAGCCAAAGGAGTTACATCAGTGATCCTCGACCTCCGAGGGAATCCAGGTGGCTACCTGAGCGCAGCAGTTGATGTATCTAGTCTATGGCTATCAGGCGACAAGACAGTCCTGCAGGAAAAAAGGGACGAAACTGTCATAAAGACATACAAGTCGTCAGGCAAAGGGACGTTACAAGGCATTCCTACGGTTGTCTTAATTGATGGTGGTAGCGCAAGCGCGAGCGAGATTACGGCAGGCGCGTTACATGACAATGGCGCAGCCACACTTATCGGGGTGAAGAGCTTCGGTAAGGGTAGTGTGCAAGAGCCGCAATCTTTGGCGGACGGAAGTTTGCTTAAGATTACTATTGCTCGCTGGTACACGCCAAAAGGTAAGAATATCGATAAGGAAGGCATTAGCCCAGACCAAAAAGTAGATCGAACTCTAGACGATATGAAGGCTAATAAAGATCCTCAGCTGGACGCTGCAACCGCTAAACTCAAAAAGTAATGTTGTAGTCTTTGCCAATGTGCTTTTGTTTTAAAAGTGCCTCTGGTAGGATATTGCTAAGCAAAGAGAGGGACGCACTTTGAGTAAACCTAGTGGTGTTAAATATATATTTGTTACTGGTGGAGTACTTTCTGGACTCGGAAAGGGCATAACTGGCGCATCGATCGGTAATATATTGAAGGCCCGCGGACTCAAGGTGAATATGCAGAAACTTGATCCGTATATTAACTTGGATGCAGGCACTCTTAACCCTGCTGAGCATGGTGAATGTTTCGTCACTAAAGATGGAGCAGAAACAGACCTAGACCTTGGTCACTACGAGCGATTCCTTAACGTCCAGATGACTCGAAATAGCTCTGTTATGAGTGGACGAATACTCAAGAAACTGATCGATGATGAGCGAGCTGGAAAATTCCTTGGACAGACTGTTCAATTAGTACCGCACTTCACAAATGCCATCATGCAGTATGTCGTAACGGCTGGCTTTGGTCATGACGTGCATATCGTCGAAATTGGCGGTACTGTTGGTGACTACGAAAGCCCTGCATTCTTTGAAGCAATCCGTGAGCTTGGTGCAATAGTTGGCTACGAGAATTGCATGTATTTACACGTGGTGTATATGCCATACCTATCAACCAGTAAGGAAATAAAAACCAAACCTGCACAAAATGCTGTTCGCGACCTAAGGAGTCTAGGTATTATTCCAAACATTCTGGTTGCCAGGAGCGAAGTGCCGACAAACGGTAAGGTTAGGGCTAAGCTGAGCGCATTCTGTGGAGTCCCAGAGGCTGGAATTGCGATCTTACCAAACGCAAGAACCGTATACGAAGTGCCACTAACTCTAGAAGAGCAGGGCATTGGCGAATACATTGTAAATCATCTTAAGTTGCCGGCTAAAAAACCAGACTTGAACGACTGGAAGAAGATGGTTGATTCTATTGTAGCTACACCAGAGAAGACGGTTAAAGTCGGTGTAGTCGCTAAGTACATGGACAACCAAGATACGTACATGTCAGTTTTTGAGGCGCTTAAGGCCGCCGCCTGGAAAGAAGGAGTTGGCATAGAGATTAAGTGGGTGAACGCTGAGAAGCTTGGCGAGGACAAGGACGCTGCAAAGCATCTAAAAGGCCTGGATGGTATCGTGGTGCCGGGTGGGTTCGGAGCGAGAGGTGTTGAAGGTAAGATAATCGCCGCTCAGCACGCATTAACTAACAAATTACCATACCTTGGGCTTTGTCTAGGGATGCAAGTCGGTGTTATTGCTGCAGCTCGAAACGCAGGCATTACCCATGCAAACTCTGAAGAGTTTGATCCAGAAGGCCACGACCTTGTTATACACACGATGACCGATCAAAAGGGTAAGGAAAATACTGGCGGGACAATGCGACTCGGCGACTACCCATGTGTTGTAGATAAGAATAGTCAAGTTGCCAAGTTGTACGGGACGCAAAGGTTTAGTGAACGTCACAGGCATCGTTATGAGGCTAATAACGCTTATGTTAGTTTATACCCATCTTGGGGCATCAAAGCAGTCGGAAAGTCACCGAATGGCAATCTGGTAGAGATGATCGAAGGTATCGACCACCCATACTTTGTGGCTAGCCAGTTCCACCCGGAATTTCTGTCTCGGCCAAATATTCCTCATCCAATGTTTAAGGGCTTTATACAAAGCCTTATCAAAGATTAATATCGGCAGAATTGCAAAAATAATAGGGATATACTACCATTAGCAGTATGGATGAAGTAAAAAACAACGCTAGCTCAGGAAAACAATACAAAATTCTGCTCGTCGAAGATGATGACGCTCTAGCGAGCGTATACCAAACTCGCTTGCAAGCCGAAGGTTTCGATGTAAAACGAGTTCCTAACGGTGAAGACGCCCTTGCTGGTGCACTCGAATACAAGCCGGATCTCATCGTACTTGATGTCATGATGCCAAAGGTCAGTGGGTTTGATGTACTAGACATCCTACGCAACACCGCTGAGACCGCAAAGGTTAAGGTTGTTATGCTAACCGCGCTTAGTCAGGACAGCGACAAAGAACGTGCCAAATCTCTTGGCGCAGATGATTACTTAGTGAAATCACAAGTAGTTATCGCAGATGTTGTGGAGCGAATCAAGCACCACCTAGCCGGCTAACACAAAAGGCTACCCAAAAAAGAAAGCAACAACGTATAGCGCTGTTGCTTTTTTGTGTTCTTCAGCCTAAAGTAGAGAAGTAATAATTCAAAATAAAAAGATAAAAAAAATTGATGAGTGAACAAGACGGAAACGGCAATTTTAGTGGACAGACATTACCGCCGATAGAACGCCAGCTTATTGGAGGCGAGCGACTAGGTGGATCTGCAGAACTTGATTTAAACTCTCCACCACTCGCTCAAGGGCTGGAATTAGTTGAAGGTCAAACAGGAAGTGTTATTGGTATTGTAGAGCTCGGGCAACAATATGTTGGAGTTATTAAGGTTGATCCAGGTGAAGGACAATACTCTCACGATTCGGAACCTAAGTATGCGATAGCCAAAGTGGGCTATAACCCTAACTTGCCGGAGGGAGAGCAGGTTACAATTACCAAAAATGAACAAGGGACTCTTATTGGAAATTGGATTGATAAAGATGCCGGCCAAGTAACACTAGGCAGAGAGACTACGACCGAAGGGTATGGTAGTGTTGTCGATACCTCAGATGGCTTTGCTTCAGGCAGACATTTAGGCTTGTCTCTTGATAATCAAAGTGGCGTTCTGAGGATTGAAGATTTTAACTCTACAAACGGAACTGGATTAATCTCCAGAAAAGCAGAACATGACAGCGAACACCCAAACTATACTGCTTGGATTGACGATGACCCAACAATGCCTGCACCAATTGCTGAAACTGGGGTTAACCCGGAGGTCGTTGAAGTTGCGGAGGATATTGGTGAGGTAGCGGTAGAATCAACTACTGATGAACAGATTGTTGACGCCGAACTAGGTGTTGAAGCTCCTCTTGAAGACTCGCAGTTAGCAGTGGGTGAGGTAGCACGAGTCAATCCTGAGACGGCCCAGACTGCATTGAACGAGATGACAAGTACTTGGGGTCTGCCGGAGGGTACATCTTTGGAAAGTGCTATCAAGATTATTGATAAGCAGGCCGAAGATATTATCTCGGCGTTGAAGGGGTTGAAGGACTTTGAGCCAATTGCACAGGTCACGAGACTAGATCTAAAGAACAGCTTAACTAGGCAAACCAATGCTTTCAGGGGATCTTCTAGGGATGCTATGAATGCCTTTATTGGGGGCAAAGACATGCAAGCTGTGGCTAACCTGGCAAGGTTGGACTCGAGAGTGCTTCCACCGCATACGAGAAGGCAGATAGCTGAACTCGGTAACGTCATGAATAGGATACGGTCTACATATGACGCCACTGTGGCCCGCGGCCGAACTTGGTTTGACGGTGAGGCAGGATCTCAACTAAAGCGGCAGCTCGACCTACTTCCTCGACACCAAGAAGATGTCAAAGATGCTCTTCGCGAGGTTCAACAAATGCAAATGCGACTTAAGGGAACTATGACTGAGTTTGACACAGTCGAAACAAAGGACGGCAAGGATACACAGGAGTATAGGAATGAAACGATAAAGCAGTGGGCCGAAACGTTATCTCGCGATGATCTCACCGCTGAGCAGCTCGAAGAAGTAACATCTGCCATGGAGGCGAGTGTTCTTCTGGAGACAACTATGCGTGATGACCCAAACTCTCCTTATAAATGGTTCGGGGGGAGGATAAGATCTAACGACACAAAAGAACGCGCTCAAGTTCAACTTACCGGTCGTAGGGATCGAGGCTATGTTCCTTCTACTAGATACGTCGCAGAACTTATGACCGACATGTTGAGAGGTAAGTTTATGATTGACGCAAATGGCGTTAATGAAGCGATAACTTTAAGTGATACAAGTACCGGAGGTATAGTGCTTGGTCAACATAGGGCTGCTGCATTGGCGATGTTATATGGCAATGATAATTGGCAGCGTATAGCAAGAGAAAAAGGCTTCAAGATAGAAGCCCATTAGGAAGCTCTCAAGGTTTTACTATTCGACAGTGACTTCGGTGCGGCGAACAGATTTGCCGCTGAAGAGACGTACTTTTCGTGAAGAGAAGTTTACGATGCCATCTTTGGCAGCGTGGATAGTAAAGTTGCGGCTTAGCTTGGTACCTTTGCCAGCACGCTTAGTAAGGCCAACTTGGCGAACAATAACTTGTCCAACTTTTACGTTTTGACCACCAAATAGCTTTACGCCAAGTCTTTGGCCTTGGCTATCGCGGTTGTTTTTACTGGTTCCACCAGCTTTGACATGTGACATAGGTTAATCCTTAAATCTTTCGGTGATCGCTGCCGATCACTTCCTTACTAATACTACAAGTTCACGGGCGACCACTTGGCCTTCGCGGTGGTAGATCAAATCCTCCTGCCGAGCGTGAACAAATTCTATACGATTATACCCCAGTTCCTCGAGGTTATCAAGTACCTTAAGGTGTTTAAACTGACTGCCTACTCGCCATGCCGGTACGGCGAGGCACATGCGCTGGCCAATACCCAACTGATTGGTAACGTTTTGCAAGAATCGTTTGTGGATTAGGTTAACATCTTGCATCACCTCTTGTAGGACTTTTGGATCGGGTTGAGCGGAGAAGGGACGACCAAGATACGTCTCGCAGGCTATAAATGCTGGCGAAGGCGTCCAGGTGTGCTTTGTCGCATCAGCAACCTCTACGATTGGGTCTCGAGCGAAAGTGGCAATTCTCTCATGATCAAGCCAGTGGATGTTATCAACGGTGTATTGAACCATGCGGGGATCAAGATCTGATCCTACCGGGTTATATCCCATCAGTAAGGCTTCTTGCAGAATCACCCCTGTGCCGCAAAACGGATCGAGGATCTCAGTGTCCATAGTGCCAGGAACGGCATCGTCGTCTCCCACTGCAAGGTTGATAATGATCTGCGCCAACTTAGGTGGGAGCATACCCACTTTAGTATCTCGTTTAGGTCGTTCTTGATCACGTGCTGCGTAGGCTTCGATGTTCTGTTCGGCAACAGTTTGGGCCAGAATCGTTTTGCCATTGTGGGCGACTAAAACTAGCTCCATTCCTAGTGGGGAGGTTAACTGATTGTGGAGTACTTGGGCACTCCCAAGGGCCAGTTCTTTATTTGGTACTACACGTACAGAACGGCCAGCGCTCTTGATTGATTTTTTGACTCCAAGTGTGTGGCGATTAACCTCGGCAACATTAGTTTTGATACCGTAACAGCTGATGCCAAACTTTATCTTGCCCTCAGGTATGTATTGCAAGTGGTCGGTGATTGTTTTGCGTAGGTATGCAGCAATTCGTGAAAAGTCGGTGTAGGGGAGTTCGGTTAGGACTTTTGCTAACTTAACACTTCCACCTAAGCGTGCGAACAAAACTTCGGAAGGGTCCAAGGCAACAATAGCCGCGCCATTAAGTGGCTTAATCTTGTCTGAGCCGTACAAACTTTCGAGTTCCGCAAGGCCGAGAGCGGGTTGGCGACCTAAAATAAACAGTGATTCCATAGGGGTAGTATATCAGTTGGTACAAAATGCCTGGTATAATAACAAGAATATATGAGTCAACAATCCAAAGCCCGTTGGAAAGTAATCTTAAACATTGCCACCTTTCTCGGCTTTACGATTTTAATCGTCGCACTCCGTCATCAAATTGTTGATAGCTTTAAAACAATAGGCCATATCCGCTGGTGGTGGCTTCTGTTGATCCCTATATGGCAGGCACTTAACTACGATGCGTACGCACGGCAGAACAAAGATTTATTCGCTATCCTTGGTAGCAAGATCTCGTATCGTTATCTGTACCGCGTTAATCTAGAGCTGAACTTTGTTAATCACGTGTTCCCAAGTGGCGGTGTGTCAGGGTTCTCATATTTTAGCTTGCGGCTACGTAAGAAAGGTGTAAGTGGCGCCCAGGCTTCACTCGTTCAATTGATGCGTTTTGTGTTGGTGTATGTCGCATTCTTGGTACTGCTCGGCCTAGCCTTAATCCTGCTTAGTTTTGGTGGTAACGTGAACCGGTTTGTTTTGCTCGCAGGGGGATCAATATCTACAGGAATCGTAATGGCGACAGTCGCCATGGCGTTCATCATTGGAAGTGAAAGGCGAATCCAGGCTTTCTTTGGCTTTATCACAAAGCAAATTAATCGACTGATACATCTAGTTCGACCGAAGCATCCTGAAACGATAAATACTACTCGTGCTCAAGAGATATTCGTAGATCTGCACAAAAACTACGAACATATCAAGAAAGACTACTCGGCACTCAAGTGGCCACTCATTTGGTCATTGGTTGCCAACGCTACCGAGATACTGACTGTGTACACCGTATATCTGGCTTTTGGCCATGTAGTGAACCCCGGGGCTATCATCTTGGCTTACGCTATTGCCAACCTAGCTGGCTTCCTGTCGGTACTACCTAGCGGTGTAGGGGTGTACGAGGCTTTGATGACTGCTATCCTTGCGCTTGGCGGTATACCCCCAGCTATTAGTATCCCAGTTACTGTTATGTACCGAGTACTAAGTATGATAGTTCAGTTATTACCAGGATATTATCTCTACCACCGCCAAATGCGTGCTTCCAGTCATGAATGAGCAACTCATTCTGTCGGTCAGTGATTTTGTTGCAGTACTAAATCAAACTCTAGAATATGCCTACCCGCAAGTGACTATTGTCGGCGAGCTATCCAATTTTAAGGTCAGTAAGGGTAGGTGGGTATACTTTGATCTTAAAGATGAGCATGCCAGCGTGCGTTTCTTTGGAACAGTCTATGCATTGCCTGGGCCGCTCGAAGATGGCATGAAGCTTCAGGTGAGCGGGGCACCTCGCTTACACCCACAATTTGGATTTTCGGTAGGGTTTCAGCAGATTCAACCAGTTGGTGAAGGCTCAATCAAGAAGGCATCTGAGCTACTCAAGGCAAAGCTTCAGGCTGAAGGGCTATTTGACCCATCGCGGAAACGAGCGTTGCCATACCCTCCAACCAAGATTGGTTTGGTTGCCTCTGCGGAGTCGGCAGCGTATGCGGACTTCATTAAGATCATTAATGCCCGATGGCAGGGTATAGAAATAGTGCATGCCGATGTACAGGTACAAGGAGAACTGGCGCCGCAACAAATCTCTGACGCGATTGACCGGCTTAACCTAAGCGATGATATAGAAGTAATAGTTGTTACTAGAGGTGGCGGTAGCGCTGATGATTTGCAATCGTTCAGTACTGAGCAGGTTGTTCGAGCTATTGCCGCCAGTAGGACACCAACTCTTGTAGCGATCGGTCACGAGATTGACATTAGTCTTGCAGAGCTGGCGGCGGACAAGAATGCTAGCACCCCAAGTAACGCAGCAGAATTGTTGGTGCCAGATCGTCAGCAAGTGCTACAAGACCTAGAGAAATCACTGCTACACACCGAGCGGCAGGTCATGGCTCAAATCGATAGGCAGCAACTGGCTATTCAGGACAGTTCCTATGATGTTGCTAGTGGATTGCAAGATGTACTAGATAGGGCTCAAAGGGAATTGGATTTACGCACACAGACGCTACAAGCGTATGACCCGACTCGTATACTTCGTAGGGGATATGCATGGTTGAAGAGTGGCGACACCGTTGTTACTTCAGCCAACCAGCTCCAAAAGGGAGGCCTAATCGATTTACGGTTATCGGATGGGGCAGTACGAGCTACGATTGATGAAATAGAAAGGTATACTAAACAGTAATGACAAAGCAAAAAACATACAAAGAACTACGTGCTGAACTTGACGATGTTCTGTCATGGTTTGAAGCAGACAATCTTGATGTAGATGAGGCAATTGATAAATACAAACAAGCCATCAAGCTCACGGGTGAGTTACAAGATTATCTAAAGACTGTAAAAAATACGGTAAAGAAGCTGACGAACAAAGGCTAGGTATGTTACCATGAGCAATATGAAAAAGCTAAACCAAAAGGGTGTGGTAGACGTTTGGTTTTTGGCCTTTACGGTCGTCCTTATCTTGTTCTTCGCAGCTGCCGGTTTTGGCGTGTGGGCGTTCATGGGCATGCAAGACTACAAGACTAATGTAGAACCTAAAATTACTGCAGCCGTAGATAAGGCTGTAGAAGCAAATACCACTAAGAAAGATCAAGAATTTGTCGAGAAAGAGAAGCAGCCATTCCGAACTTATACGGGTCCGTCAGCGTATGGGAGTATTGCTATTACATATCCTAAGACATGGAGCGTCTATGCTGACGAATCGGCTCGAAGCAGTAACGCGCTCGACGCAAGCCTAAACCCGGACTTCGTTCCTGGTCTCCAATCTGGCAATAACGTTGCACTTAGAGTGCAGGTGATAAGTTCTGCCTATAGTGACGTGGTGCGTAGTTTTGAATCACAGGTTAAGAATGGCAAGGTAACCGTAACGCCCTACTCGGTAGCGAAGGTTCCATCGGTTACAGGTGTAAGAGTGGATGGGGAGATCTTCACCAAAAAGGAAGGCGCTATGATAATCGTTCCTGTGCGCGACAAAACTCTGAAGGTTTGGACTGAAGCAACACAGTATGTGGGTGACTTTAACTCCACAATCCTGCCAAACATGTCCCTTGTACCATAAGTAGAACAGATTGAAGTATTTTATGCCACAAGCTGCGGCTTATGTAGTCTGTGCGTGCTATAATTCAGACTAGAAGAGCGAGGGTATAAGCTAGCGGTGACGTCAAATATTGAGTACAAAAATTATTCTCCTGCAGAGCAGGCAAAACTCTTTCGGTCATTCGCAGAGTCACTCAGACAACCCCTTTACCAGATGGCGCGAACTGCCGAACTCAGCCTTACTACCGGTAAAACGGATGCTTTACCAGACTTATTGTTAGCTAGTACCAGTCTAGAACGACTAGTAGATAGTTTCGTGTTAGGTCTAGACGCCGCTAACCCTGAGAACGTAATTGAACTAACGCCAGTTTCTCTCAGTGCCGTACTGTCGGATGTGGCACATTTATTACAACCACAGGCAAATGCTTTGTCGTGTGATATCGAGCTTCGCATTGCCGGTAAGTACGGCCCGGTGTTAGCACACCCTGAAGGATTACAGGCGGCTATGATTGGTCTAGGCCAGGCCTTACTGGAGGCGAGGAGTCAACAGCCGGCTACAAAGCGACGTGTCGTTACTTTGGCTGCCCACCGCACCCGCAATGGCATATCCGCTGGGATGTTTAGCGATATACAAGGCTTAACGGCAGCAAGCTTACGGCGCGGCCAGCAGCTTGCAGGGACAGCTAAGCAACCCTTGAATCAGCTCATGTCTAGTGGTGGTGCGGGCGTTTTTATAGCTGGGTCATTGCTCGACAATATGACTTCCGGTCTTCGTGCTGCTCGATACCAGAAAATGAGTGGTCTAGCAGCTACCTTTACTCCAAGCCAACAACTAACCTTGGTCGCGTAATGAAGGTACTGGTAATAGAACCAGATTTGATAATAGGCAAAGTGCTTTCTGATTATCTAGGGAGTACCGGTCATAGTGTGCGTTTACGACAGGGGGCAGAGGAAAGTATCGCGGCACTGGACGACCAGCCGGCAGATGTAATTATTCTTGAGCTCAACATACCAGGGCATAACGGACTAGAGTTTTTATATGAGATGCGATCGTATACAGACTGGCAAGATGTGCCTGTTATTATTCATAGTTTCACACCGCCAGTTAAGCTAGTCGACGGTCTAGCTTACAAGGAACTTGGAGTAAGTAAATACTTGTATAAACCAGAGACCACATTATCTAACCTTGCAGATAGTCTTACAATCCTTGTCTCTGTATGAAACAAATAGCTACAAAGGGTATAGTTATGCGCCGTACAAACTACGGCGAAGCCGACCGAATTTTGACTGTACTTACTAACGATCAAGGGAAGATTCGATTAGTAGCTAAAGGAGTACGCAGAATAAAGAGTAAACTGGCTGGTGGCATAGAGCTGTTCAGTATAAATGATCTAACATTTATGCCAGGGAAATCCGAGCTTGGTACACTCATCTCTTCTCGATTAGAAAAGAACTTTGGGAATATTGTTACGGATGTTAACAGGACTATGTTTGCCTATGAAGTTCTCAAGACTATAGATAGGAATACGGAAGACACCTTTAATGACAACGATTGCGAGGATTATTTCGAGATACTTGCTCGAGCGCTTGAAGCAATTAATGATACCGGGCTCAATCTGGATTGGGTACGAATTTGGATCAATATTCACTTGCTCACATTGAGCGGTCATACACCAAACCTAGAGACAGACCCAAGTGGAGAGAAGCTTGATCCTGACGCGATGTTTATTTTCAGCTTTGACGATATGTCTTTTTTGGCACACCCATCTGGAGAGTTTGATGCACGAGCCGTAAAGTTGCTTCGTTTAGGCGTTCGGGCTAAGACGCCAATGATCCTTGCAGGGATAGCCGGAGTAGACAACTTGCGTGCGCCACTAGCTCAGCTAACCAAAACAATGTATAACACCTACAGCCGGCAGTAGTTATCTGTTATAATCCAAGGTAAATGAGTGAAGTTACATTAGATGATATTGTTTCGTTGTGTAAGCGCCGTGGTTTTGTATACCAGGGTTCTGCTATTTATGGCGGTGAAGCTGGGCTCTACGACTACGGCCCTTATGGTGTCGAACTATTAAACAACCTGAAGGCAGCTTGGTGGCGATCAAACGTTACACTGCGTGATGATTTTGTAGGTATCGACTCTGCAATGTTCAAGCATCCAAAAGTTTGGGAGGCATCAGGCCACACGAGCGGATTCTCGGATCCATTATCGGAATGTAAGGTTTGCCATAATCGAATCCGTGTTGATAAAGAACTTGAAGCCATCGGCGTTACTGCCGACGAAAAAATGAGCGAGAAAGAGCTCAATCAATTATTCGATGAAAACCGCGATAAGATTAAATGTCCGAAGTGTGGCAACAAGGATTTTACTGCTGTAAAGGCTTTCAACCTATTGGTTAAATCAAACCTAGGTGATTTCACAGGGGAAGATGACCGCCCCGTGTATCTTCCAGGTGAAGCTTGTCAGGGTATTTATCTCAACTTTAAGAACGTCGTCGATACAACAAGTATGAAAGTCCCATTTGGTATTGCGCAGATCGGAAAGGCCTTCCGTAACGAAATTAGTCCACGAAACTTCCTCTTCCGAACACGCGAACTAGAGCAAGCTGACACGCAGTTCTTTGTAAAACCACATGAGAACAAAGCCGCTTACAATAAGATCAAACAAGCACGCTGGGATTGGTACCTAAGTATTGGTATCAACGAAAAGAACCTACGATGGAAGCAACATGAAAATCTTGTATTTTACGCGTCGGATGCATGGGATATCGAATACAACTTCCCGAGTCTTGGTTTCGACGAGATCGAAGGTATTCACGACCGAACTGACTATGACCTTAACCAACATATGAAGTTTTCCGGTACGGATCTTAATTACCAAGACCCAATCACCAACGAAAAATATATTCCATGGATCCTCGAGACCTCTGCAGGCATGGGTCGTATGTTTATGACTGTTATGTGTGATGCATATACTGTTGAAGAGCTCGAAGGTGGCGAAACTCGTACGGTTCTCAAGCTTCACCCAGATCTTGCTCCAGTAAAGATGGCGGTCTTTCCATTGCTCAAGAACAAGCCAGAACTTGTTGAAAAAGCCCGTGAAGTATACGAAGTGCTTAAACAGAAGTACGGTGCTGTTATGTGGGACGACAACGGCAATATTGGTAAGCGTTATCGCCGCCAAGACGAGATTGGTACTCCAAAATGTGTGACCATTGATTTCGACACACTCGAAGACGGCACTGTAACCGTTCGTGACCGTGATACGACTGACCAAGTACGAGTCAAAATCGAAGATCTGTAATCCTGTAATTCGCCACCTCTGCTATCATAAGAGTAATGAAAAATATAAAACTTCCGTTCGATCTGCGAACTGCAGAAAGACTTGCCGAGGAGTTCGGAACACCTCTCTATGTGTATGACCAAGAGGGAATTCAAAACACGACCCATCAAATACACAAAGCCTTCTCTTGGGCGAAAGGGTATAAAAACTTCTTCGCTGTAAAAGCCACTCCAACGCCAGCGATTCTAAAACTGCTACATGACGAAGGAATGGGTTTTGATTGCTCATCTCGATCCGAGCTTCGAATGATGGAGAAAATGGGCATTAGTGGAGCAGATATTTTCTATACGAGTAATAACACGCCAAAAGAAGATTTTGAGCTCGCTATCAAGCTGGGCGCTACCGTCAACTTAGACGATTTCTCCCAGGTCCCAATGTTTCTTGAGGCGCTCGGCGAAGAACGTATAGAGCGGGTTGCGGCGCGTTACAATCCAGGCGGCAAGAAGTCAGGGAACAGTTTAATTGGTGAGCCAAAAGAAGCGAAGTTTGGCATGCCTATGGAAGCGTTGATTGAAACATTTAGTTACTTAAAGCAGCGCAAGGTGAATCGCTTTGGTTTGCATACGATGGTCGCATCTAATGAGCTAGACCCTCGGTACTTTGCGAGTACGGCGAGACTTTTACTTGAGGCCGTGAAGGAGATCGAGGAACATGTCGGCATAACGTTCGACTTCGTAAATTTGGGTGGTGGCTTTGGGCTAAACTACAAAACTAACCAAGACGAATTTGATCTAATAACCGCGAGTGAGCTTGTACGTGAAGAGTTCGAAAAAGCAGGGCGAACAGACCTGCAGGTATTTACCGAGAATGGTCGTTACGTTACGGGGCCTCATGGCTATCTGTTATCTAGAGTTCGGTATGTTATGCGCAAATACAAAACGTTTGTTGGTGTTGATGCATCAATGCATAACCTCATGCGCCCAGGTATGTATGGCTCATACCACCATATAACAATCCTCGGTAAAGAAGACGAAACAGTTACCAGAACATACGATGTCTCTGGATCACTCTGCGAGAACAATGACAAGTTTGCTATAGATCGGCACCTGCCTTGGGTAGAGCCTGGGGATCTACTGGTAGTACACGATGCTGGTGCACACGGTCACGCCATGGGCTTTAATTATAATGGCATGCTTCGCAGCGCAGAAGTACTGTTGTTTAACGGAGAAGGAACCGTAATTCGAAAAGCCGAAACGTTCGAGGATTATACCCGAAACGTTATCTGGCCAAAGTAATGTATGAGAGAGATTGAAATAAAGGTGGCTATCAATGACCACGATGCTTTAGAGCGATCTATGAAAAGCCTGGGTATTAAGCTTGGCCCCATCAAGAAGCAACATGACGTTGTCTATAGCTTGCCTGGCTCTGGCGAAGATCCGCTGGATGCTAATTGGCTCAGGATACGAACTGAAAACGATACAAGGCATATCTTTAACCTAAAACGTTCAGTATCTGGCCAGCTCGATAGTATTGAACATGAGACAGAGGTACAGAGCCGGGAGGAGATGGAAGAGATCGTTAATTTGCTAGGCTACGAATTATATTCGGATATAACTAAAGAACGACGCACTGCTAAGTACGGTGACATTGAAATCTGTTTTGATTATGTACCGTCGCTTGGTTATTTTATTGAAGCAGAGAAGATCATGCAGAATGATGCAGATCACGACGAGGTTGTTGCTGAACTGTGGGTATTGTTCGACCGACTTGGCCTAGACAAAAAAGATGAAGTTACAATTGGATACGACGTAATGGACAGACGAAAGAGAGGAATAACAAATTGATAACGTATTATACCGACGGAAGTTGTAGCCCAAACCCGGGCCCGGGTGGATTTTCTGTAATCAGGGACTTAAGGCCACATATACTCGGCAAAGAGCAAGACTCAACAAATATCCGTATGGAGGGTCAAGCGATCATTGCAGCGCTTAAGGATGCTGCTGGTGAGGAGTGTCAGATATTTAGTGATAGCGAATTCTGGATCAACGTACTTACAAAGTGGGCACCTGGTTGGGCTAGTAATAATTGGAAGAAAAAGAGTGGGCCAATTAAGAATTTGGATTTAGTTCAGGAGATGTACAGTCTATATACAGACTCACAGGCCAAGTTGGTCTGGGTGCGAGGGCATAACAACGACAAGGGAAACGAACTGGCTGACGAATGGGCAAATCGTGCCCGTGCAGGCGAGACATTGTAGGTAACAATTTTACAGCAGCCAAATTCGTAAGAGCTGCGGTAGAATAGTTCAGTAAGCAAAGAAAAAACAAGGGTAACCATGAACGAAGAAGCTGCTGCAGCCATTGCTGATGATAAAAAAGACTCTACTAGGAGCGATGTATTCCTGTGGGCTAACAATCTTGTTCCTATCAAGGAAGAACTACAGGTTGAGCTATTTTTATTCAATAAAAATTATGTTGTCTACCGTACAAAAGTGAGTAAAGATTTGACTCGATCATACCAGCCGTTGCTGATTGATGGTCTTTTAGAGCATGTGCTCCAGGGCGCAGGCGAGGGGATGGTAGTTAGGGATTTTGAGGATGGTGAGCCAGAAGAGCACGTACTCCAGCGGGTTGAATTATCTAAAGTCCAAAAAGCACAAGAGCTTCTAAACTGGGTAAAAACCCAGGAAAACGAAATAGAAGTATTTAACGAAGAAGAACACGATCTAAAACGAATGAAGGGTATTTTGGCTCGCTGCAAACACCCAGATATTGAGAAGCCATTTTATATTGTGAAACTACTGTCGGCTAGCATGGTCATGAAGGGCAGTACCAGCTGGATGCTTCGTGATGGCAAATTCGTACCATTTGACGCAGATGGTAGTTTACGTATACCTAGCGATAATCAACTGCTAATTCTAGGCGACGATATCTACGCATTTAGCCAGACTCGTCTCGAACAACTCTTTGGATATAATGCCAAGAAATATGGCGCGGCACTCAAGAAGATACAAGAAATTCAGGCCAACTTTACATTTAACTTTGACACGGGGTTATCGTGGGAAAACTTAGTCGAAGGGCAAAAGACACTTATTAACAAGCTTCAAAAACTCGAGACCGAGGGAGTTACCCAGGATGATCTGATGGATCACGCAGAGCAGATGGGCCTAGATCTTATGACAGACAGCGACGGAGCGGTGATAATTATGAGTCAAAAAGACTTAAGTAAGTTTATTAATTTGCTAAATGAAGATTATATCGAATCGCCACTTACAGGTCGCCGATACGAGATAAAAAGTAAGAAACCTCTTCGTATCAAAGCTGATAGCGAAGACTAGCATAAACGTAATTTCGACTACAGTGGTATCATGAGAGTAATGAAGCTGAAGAAACAGGGTAACTATGCGTTTATCGATAACCAAAACCTGAACCTTGGTATTCAAAAGCTCGGCTGGAAAATGGACTGGCGGAAGTTCCGCAAGTATCTCGAGAAACAGTACAACGTCACAGAGGCCTTTATGTTTATTGGACATATGCCAGAGCATGAGGAGATGTACCTACAATTACATGATGCAGGCTATTTGATTGTCTTGAAACCAACTTTTGATATGACTCGTCCGGTTAAAGCAGAATCTAAGGCAGAAATCGAGAAGCCAGAAGATAAGAAGCCAGTAAAAGGTAATGTTGATGCCGAGTTAGTATTGTGGGCTGTCAAGGAGATGAAGAACTACGATAAAGCAGTCATCGTCAGTGGAGACGGCGATTTCTATAGTTTGGTCGAATACCTTGATCTTGAGAACAAGTTACTTAACTTACTTGCACCAAACTCGCACTACTCAAATCTATATAATCGTTACGAGAAATATATTGATCGACTTGATAAAAAGCGCAGTGCTTTGTCTTACAAAACCGTTCGAAAGTCCACTAAGTCTGTAAAGTAGTCGCTAGACGTCACAGCTGCTACGGCGCATACTGATTGCATAATTGGAGGTGTGTTTATGAGCGATAGTACCGACTATAGTGATTTAAAGGCTGTGTATATTAACGGTACTCTGACTAAGTCACCAGCAGATAGCCATACTGATCTCCTGATCGAGGTCAGCGAGAAGATTATGAAGAAACAGGGAGTGCAGACCAAGGTTATTCGCTCTGTAGATCACGATATTGCTTCTGGGGTGTATCCAGACATGACAAAAAAGGGCTGGGATACCGATGAGTGGCCAGAGCTTTTTAAAGATATTATTGCAGCCGATATTTTAGTCATAGCTGGACCAATTTGGCTTGGAGATAATAGTAGTGAAGTAAAGAAAGTTATTGAGCGCCTATATGCCAGCTCGGGCGAACTAAACGAAAAAGGCCAGTGGCTCTACTATGGCAAAACAGGTGGTTGCCTTATTACTGGCAACGAAGACGGGATAAAACACTGTGCACAGAACATTCTGTACAGCCTACAGCACATTGGATACACAATCCCGCCACAAGCCGATGCTGGCTGGATAGGCGAAGCAGGCCCAGGGCCAAGCTATGGCGACAAGCTTGATAACGGCAAGAGGGCGGGGCTAGATAACGACTTTACGAATCGCAACACAACCTTTATGACCTGGAATCTACTACACATGGCCCGCATGCTCAAAGATCAAGGTGGAATCCCAGCATACGGCAACCAACGAAAGCAATGGGATGCTGGCACGCACTTCGACTTCGAAAACCCTGAGTATCGCTAAAAACTACGACTGGGAGTAATCAAGTTTACGTGGTCTAAAAGTGTGCCTAACAGTTGTAAAATACGGTTTGGTAACACATTCAATAGGGAACTTGGAGCCAGGCCTACCTAATTGTCGGTGCATCCGCTGTGCAGTAAGATTCTCACCAAGATACCTACCAATCTGCGGCGCTGATAGCTCGGTGCCACGAGGTAATTCTTTAAATAATGCGGCCACGCGTTCGTTTAAGCTTGCTGGTTCTGGTCGAGATTCGAAACCAATCGATAATAGGCCACGTACATACAGAACACGTGCTATGTCTCCGTTACTACTGGTCAGGATACGATCGATAACTTCTAGCCCCGCGTCGACCTGAGATCGATCCGTTGGATCAAACGACTCAATCGTCTCAAGAAAAGCTTTTGCAGCATCACGACGGCTGGGTGTGATTTGCCAGGTAACCTTCGAGCTTCGCGGTACTGGTACTTTTGTTAGTACTCCCGCTATTGCCATACGATTTGCCAGACCGAGTCCATTACGGTACGCCAAGTTCCCATCTGAAGCTTCTGCCAATTGCAGCATAGAGAGTTGAGCCCCCTCAGGGATAAGTGACCCAAGGATATGAACCCTGTTTAGTTGAGGTGTCGCACGTGTACTGACCTTTTCCTTGCCAGGTATGTGTCTACCTCCAACCCAATCACGGATCTTCTGTTTGCGTTTAATTGAGATGTCCCTAAGCAGGAGGCCTCCAAGCGCTAATGACGCTTCACCGCGTTCAGTCAGACCTACGGTGTCAGTCTCTTCATCATACGCAACGAGATCTACTGGAGCGTTGCGCATCACTTTTCTAAAGTTGGACGGTTGAATCTGTTCGTCGTTTGTCCCCGTTAATGTAGTTATTCTTCTTCTGACCAGCTCAAGTTCTTCACGATCTCCGCCGTTGCGGGGAATAGCTGCCAAATTCACAATGCCAGACTCAGAGGTAAGCACAGACAGTAAAGTGACTTTTGAAAGGTCCTGACCATATGGTTCTAGAATAGGCAACTCTTCTGGAGGTCTTTCGGTTTCAAAGGGAGCGAGGAGTGTCCTAAGTTGCTTACGAGTGAAATGCATGGGTGAGAATATACACCAATCGTTACTTTCAGGTAAAGTGTATGTATGAGCAAAAGCATTTTCCCTAAAGGTTTCTTTTGGGGCGCCAGCACAGCAAGCCATCAAGTCGAAGGCGGGACCGTTAATCAATGGAGCGAATGGGAGTTGGCTCATGCTAACGAACTAGCGAAAACTGCTAAACGGCGACTACAGCATGTTGTTCCAGACTGGGATAGTGTCGAGAAACAGGCCACAACCCCACAGAACTACGTATCTGGAAAAGGAGTGAACCACTACAATCGCTATACAGAGGATTTTGATATAGCAAAAAAGTTAAACCTCAATGCATTTCGTTTTAGCATTGAGTGGTCTCGTATAGAGCCAGAAGAAGGTGTTTGGGACGAGGAAGAGATCGAGCATTACCGTCAATACATTCGCGCCTTACAGGCACGAGGGCTCGAGCCTTTCTTAAACATCTGGCATTGGACTATGCCGACGTGGTTTGTCGCGAAGGGAGAATTTAAGAAAGCTAGTAACTTAAAGTATTGGCGACGGTTTGTAGATAAGCTTGCTGGAGAGTACGCCAACGAGCTTGCATACATCATTACCTTAAACGAGCCTAATAACTACGCTAGTTTTGGATATTTACTTAAAGAATGGGTGCCCGAAGAGCGAAATGTATTTCACTTTGCATGTGTCTACTACAACTTAGTACGTGCCCACAGACAAGCATATAAGATCATACGAAAACACAGTCCAACTATCCAGATTGGTATTGCCCCAGCGATGGCAAACATACAGTCCAAGCGGCCGAACAATATTATCGATATGACAGCTACTTGGCTGATGCGTTACGGCTGGAATTGGTGGTTTGTGAACAGGATTCGACGAAAGGTAGATTTTATCGGCTTTAATTATTACTTCTCGGATTACTACAAGGCTGGGTTCCCAAATAATCCTGATGCTCCCAAGAACGACCTGGGCTGGTATATGGAGCCGGAAGGGATCCACCCCTTACTCGTTCGAATCTGGGTTCATTACAAGAAGCCAATATATATTACGGAGAACGGTGTAGCCGACGGGAAAGACCAATATCGTCAGTGGTGGCTAGAAGAGACACTAGTTGCTATGGAACGAGCGCTAAGCGAAGGTGTAGATCTTCGAGGATACTTCCATTGGAGCTTACTTGATAACTTTGAATGGAAATATGGCTGGTGGCCAAAGTTTGGCTTGGTAGATGTAGATCGTAAGAACGGGATGAAGCGAACTATTAAGCCGAGTGCAAGGTGGTACGCAGCAAAGATTAAGAGTCTGCAAGCAGGCCGACTCCCAACTGATCAAGCCTAGTCACCATATTGACAAAAACGCTAATGTTTGTTATATTAGTGTTATGACAAAAGTACACCCACGAACAAGCAAACCAGTCGGACCTGAATTTAGCAGGACTCCGGAATTGACCGCTATGCAAAAGGCACGAATTGCTGGTGGTGTACTCGCTACGGTAGCCCTTGTTGGTCTATTTGCTTGGAAAGAGCACTCAAATATTGATAAAGAGGTATTTAAGCCAGAACGGACAACTATAAGTCAGTGGCTAAGAGGCAAGTCCTTGCCGCAGGCTGATCCTACGGTAATTACGGTAAGTTCTCGTGCCTATATGCGTGATACCCCAGCCGTCTTTAACGGTGACGGACGTAATCCTATTGGTGAAAGAGATAACCATGCTGATAGCAGTGGTAGCACCAAAGACCGTACATTAGTCGTGCGTAACCCTCTTGTTCAGGATGGCTTTTACGGCATGATCGACCCTGAGAATCCTGTAAATCCTGACGAATTCAAGGCGCTTTCCCCCGAAGATCAAGCAGCTTACTTAGCCGACAGAGTGATCTGGGTTTCTGGCAAAAGCCAAGATGGCACATCATTGGTCGAAACGTATACTAACCCAACTATGGGTGATACGGCAGGTGACCAACTACAGGCACATATTACGGCCGATGGAAGCTTAGCTATGCCTGGAGGCCAGGCTGCAGGTGAAGCCGAATTTATGTCTATTGATGACGCAAGTTTCCTTGCCGGAACTCTACAAAGACAATAAGTCGACAAAACCCCGCTAGTGCTTACTACGAAAAGTTATCCACCATATATTGTGTGGATAACTTTTTTCGTTACAAACTGTGGATAACTTTGTCATAATCCATGCATTTTTCAACATAAAGCGCTTGCCGTGGGTAATCGTGGGTAGTATGCTCATGTTAGTGGGTAATTGTGGGTAAGCCAGAAAAGAACAAAAGGCCATACGGCTAACGGCGGACCTCACAATAAACCGCGGCACTTCAAAAACAAAAACAATCAAACAATTCACACATTGGAAAGGTGAGATGGGCCAGGTCGATTATTTCGTACGAAAACTTGACGATAAACGCAGGTTAACAATACCTGTTGAGCTTCGTGACGAGTTTGCAAGCGGAGTAGTTGTAACCAAAGGCTTCTCAAAATACCTCCATATGTACCCAAAGTCGGTGTGGGACGAACAAGTAGAACCGCAGCTTCAAGGAAGTATCCTTGATGAAAAAGTTGCAGATCTTAACGTACAGTTCCGAACTGGTAAAAGTGAAAGTCCGCTTGATACCAAGCAGGGGCGTATTGCTATAGAACCAGCACTACTTGAGTATGCCGGCATCGACAAAGCAGTCGTTGCGGTTAGAGCGGGTAAGTATTGGCGATTGTTATCAGAGTAGAAGTGTCAGTCGTTCTTTAACAATTATATCGTTTCAAGCCACCTATTCGGCAGTCAGCAAGTGGACGAAGGTAACCACTTCTAAAAACCTTAGTACATTTCTCAAAAAAACACCTCCCAAAACTCCACCTCACACATAAGTCTCTCAAACTTAGTTAGAAACAGAAGGAATGTCTTTAACGAAAGTTAAACCAGCATTCTCTCAATTGTTTCCAACAAACAAAAACAAAAACAACCAAAAAAACAAAAAGTTGGCTGCTGATTAGGTGATCTTGAAAATCCGATTATGTTTATTCTTATCTTGTGATAAGATGAGCCTAGCGGATAAAAAAACAAAAACACCAAAAAACAAAAAAAGATGGCAGAAACAAGCAAGCAAATGCAGCATATACCTGTGCTGGCAAACGAAGTACTTCAAGCCTTAGACCCACGGCCTAAGCAGAGCTACCTCGATTTAACAGCAGGATATGGTGGGCATGCTGGAATTATCCGCAGCCGGACAAATGGTTGGCCAGTAACACTGGTTGATCGTGACCAAATGGCTATTAGTCAATTGGAGGAGCGGTTTCCAGACGAAGCAGCAGAAATTATCCACGGAGATTTCTTGTCGGCTAGTCAACAGCTTGTTTTACAGGGAAGACAGTTCGATATGATACTGGCTGACCTGGGCGTGTCATCGCCGCACCTTAATATTGCAAGTCGAGGATTTTCCATCCAGCACGATGGGCCACTCGATATGCGCATGGATCAAACACAAGCACTAACTGCGGACGTCATAGTTAACAGTTACGACCGTGATGATCTCATACATATACTCCGCGAGTATGGGGAAGAGCCCAAGGCTGTCAGAATCGCTGACGCTATTATCAAAGCTCGACCAATCCATACTACAAGTGAGCTTGCCAAGGTAGTCGCCACACAGTATTTCGGGCGAAGCAAAACTCATCCAGCAACCAAGACCTTTCAAGGGCTCAGGATTGCCGTGAACGATGAGCTTAAGCTGCTCAAAGAGGCATTGCCACTTTGGGTAACTATGCTAAAACCCGGAGGTAGGTTGGCTGTCATAAGTTTCCATAGTCTAGAAGACAGAATTGTAAAACAGTTCTTTGCCGATAGATCAGGGAGTACCTATGATGCCGAGCTACATCTACTTACCAAGCGTCCAGTTGTGGCTGACAAAATTGAATTAGTTTCCAATCCGCGTGCCCGTAGTGCAAAACTGCGAGCCGCAGCGAAAATAAAAACATAAAAGAAAGGGGTAGGCATGCCTATTCAGGTCAAAAGTCAATCCCGCGCATACAAGGTTAGAGTAAAAGTACTTTAAGTATGCACCGTCTGTCCGGGGCAACCCGGACAGACACCAAAAACAAAAACAAACAAAAAATTATGACATATTCATCCTCACTAGCAGTGAACCGCCAACGGTTTGCTGTCAAGAATCAAAACACTACATCGTTTCGTGCCGACGAAAAGGCCCTTGGTCCAATTAGTAACACCATTATTCTCATCGTTTTAGCATGCGTACTAGGGCTCATGTACCTGACGCAGGTTACTAAGACCAATGCCTACGGCTACAAGATTAACTCTCTAACAACCGAAGCTTCGCAGCTGCAACAAGAGCACGACGAACTAGAAGTTGCTTCTGCACGTCTGCAATCACTGAATCGCGTAAAAAATAGCGAAGCAGCTAAGAATCTTGTTAGTGTTGCCCCTGCTGGCACCATCAATAACTAGGCAATCGCTGCTACACTAGATCTATGAATCAACGGCAGTCTTCTGGCAACTTTCTTACTCCTTTACGACGAATTCGTATCTGGTATCTTGCGATACTACTGGTATTAAGTATATTTGGAGTACGTCTTTTTTACTTACAAATCATTCGACATGATTATTACAAGAAGACTGCGCTCTCTGGTCAGTTGAAGCAATACGAGATCCCTGCCGAGAGGGGACTTATAGAAGCACATGACGGCGATGCAACGGTGCCTATTGTTTTGAATGAAAAGCGCTATACGCTTTTTGCCGATCCAAAGTACATCAAGAACCCGGCTGATTACGCAGCCAAGATTCAGAAGATTGTTGGTGGGGAACAACAAGATCTTGAGGATCTTATGAAGCTCAAAACTCGCTATGCAATTCTTGCCAAGAAGCTGACTAGGGACCAACGCGATAAGCTAGATAAACTTGAACTAAAAGGTGTTGGAACTAGGGAGGGCTCCATCAGAACATACCCGCAGGGAGATATGGCGGCACAGATTCTAGGTT
The DNA here is from genome assembly GCA_964615565.1 of uncultured Candidatus Saccharibacteria bacterium. GTDB lineage: Bacteria > Patescibacteriota > Saccharimonadia > Saccharimonadales > AWTP1-31 > CAZTPC01. The sequence goes on along the minus strand of CAZTPC010000008.1, from coordinate 12,952 downwards.
TTGTTGATGATGAAGGAATCGGCAAATACGGTTTGGAGCAGGCACTAAACAAACAGCTAAATGGGACACCAGGACAGCTGAACGCTATAACCGATGCCCAAGGCATCCCGTTGGTGGCAAATAAAGATAACATTATTACACAACCAAAGTCCGGTGATCGAATCCGGCTAACGGTAGATGTATCTATGCAGCGGCAGCTCGAAGACATCCTTAAGTCTGGATTGGATCGTGCCAAATCAAAGTCAGGCGGCGCCCTTATTATCGATCCACAAACTGGAGCGATCAAGGCGATGGCAAATTATCCAACCTACAACCCTTCCGAATTCTACAAGGTAGAAGACGGGAATGTATTTAACAACGCGTTGGCTAGCTCGCCACTCGAAGTGGGCTCTATCATGAAACCTCTAACTGCAGCTGCCGCACTTGATCAGGGAGTGGTGTCGCCAAGCTCTACATACTACGACCCAAGTAGCTATAAAATTGGCGACGCTACAATTACCAACATCGAAGAAGATGGTGGGGCAGGGACTCGCAGTGTGGCTGATATTCTAGAGCTTTCACTTAACACCGGTGCAACATGGTTGCTAATGCAGATGGGCGGAGGCGAGGTTAATGCTAAGGCCCGTAACACTTGGCATGACTACATGATCAATCATTATCAATTTGGGAAAGCGACTGGTATAGAGCAAGGGTACGAAGCGGATGGTTCTATCCCAGACCCAAATGATGGTTTTGGGCTGAATATTCAGTACGCCAATACCTCCTTTGGGCAGGGTATGACTGCTACGCCATTGCAAATGGGTGCTGCATTGTCGGCCGTCGTTAACGGCGGTAATTATTATCAGCCACATTTGGTAGAGCAGTACACCAGTTCCGGTGGAAAGGTAACCAAGAATCAGCCAAAAGTTGTAAAAAACAATGTAGTAAGTCAGCAGGTAAGTGGGCAGATGGTCAAGCTCATGGAAGGCGTTGTTGGTCGCAACTACAAGCTATATGGCTTTAGCAACCTAGATCCCCGCTACAGCATAGGCGGTAAGACTGGTACAGCCGAGATTACTAAGCCAGGTGGTGGCTACTATGAAGACAAGTTCAACGGAACGTTTATGGGCTTTGTGGGAGGCGACCAGCCAGAGTACGTTATTGTAGTTCGTGTCGATGAACCGGGCATTGGCGGCTATGCAGGGTCTAAGGCTGCCGCACCGATATTTACCAATCTGACGAACATGCTTATAAACAACTTTAATGTTCTGCCGCGTAGTTGATCGGGTAGGAAAGGTGTATACTAATTGGTAATCAATCATGACACAAACACTAAATATCGCTGTTAACCTTCATGATCTAGCCCGAATTCTTCTTCTGGGATTTCTTGGCTTTTCAGTTAGTACTCTCATTACGCCAATCTATACAACACTGGCATATAAGTATGAATTCTGGAAGAAGCCACGACAGACAACAGTAACAGGCGCGCCTGCAAAAATCTTCAATAAGCTACATGCCAAGAAGCACGAACGACATATACCTACTATGGCAGGTGCAATTTTTGTAGTTGCAGTCGGCCTTGTGACACTACTGTTTAACCTGAGTCGTACAGATACCTGGTTACCTTTGGCCGCCTTGGTGGGTGCTGGTGGTGTAGGGCTTTTGGACGATATTATCAACGTACGAGGAACCGGTGCGGGTAAGGCTGGATTACCTACAAAAATTAAACTAGCACTGATTGTCCTTATCTCCCTTATTGGTGGCTGGTTCTTCTATGCCAAACTGGATGTAACAGGCATTCATATCCCATATGACGGTGTACTGCAACTTGGCTGGCTGATTGTTCCATTATTCGTTCTTGTAGTTGTAGCTACTGCTAATGCAGTGAATATTACCGACGGGCTAGACGGGCTGGCTGGTGGACTTACGGCTATCGCATTCGGTGCTTATACATTGATCGCATTTCTAGAACAGCGCTACGGTCTGGCGGCATTCTGTCTAACTATGGTTGGCGGACTCCTCTCGTATACTTGGTTCAATATCTTCCCGGCAAGATTCTTTATGGGGGATGTAGGGGCGTTCGCATTGGGCACTAGTTTGGGTGTAGTAGCAATGCTGACGGACACAGTACTTATCCTGCCTATCATTGGTATTGTCTTTGTTGCTGAAGCTGGTTCAGTTATCCTCCAGATCACATCAAAGAAGCTCCGCAACGGTAAGAAGATCTTTAAGATCTCTCCAGTTCATCACCACTTCGAAGCAAGTGGTTGGCCAGAAACTAAAGTCACTATGCGCTTCTGGGTGGTCGGTCAAGTCGCTGCATTCCTTGGCCTGATTGTCTTCCTTACTGGCAAGTACCTGTAATGTCTTTACCTAGCCAGGGACGTCGTCGTCCTGTTGTCAGCGACAAGTCTACCCGTAAGCATAAGCCTGATTATGTATTATTACTGATAGCCATAGCACTACTGGCGTATGGTCTAGTAGTGGTATATGCCATTAGTCCAGGACTAAGTGCGCAAAAAAATGTCGGCGAAAACTATTACGTTACAAAACAACTTATCGCCATCGCTCTAGGGATTATCGCCTTTGGCGTTACTTCTCAGTTACCAGTGAAATGGTGGCGTCAATTCGAGAAACCACTGTTGATTACGGCTAGTATCGCAGCTGTCGCTGTTCGTCTATTCGGCGAGCGTGTAAACGGCGCATATCGTTGGATACAATTTGGCGGAATGTCATTCCAGGCGGCCGAGCTGATCAAATTCGCACTACTGATCTGGCTAGCTGGTTTTCTAACGGATCGTTACAGATCTGGTAAGCTAGCAGATCGAGATGCTACGTTTAAACCATTGCTGATCGCTCTAGCTGTAATTGCTGTAGTTGTGGCTAGAGTCCAAAGTGATCTTGGTTCTACCGGTGTTATGGTAGCAATCATGGGTGCTATGGTGTTCGTGATAGGGATGCCACTAAAGCGTATTGCTATTATTGGAGTAGTTATTGCTCTTGGAACGGCGTTGTTAATATCAACGAGTAGCTATAGGCGTGATCGCTTTGCGACATTCTTGGACCCAGCTCGTGATTGTCAAACAACTGGTTACCAGGCATGTCAGGCACTTATAGCCGTAGGTTCTGGTGGAGTGTTTGGGTTAGGACTAGGTAGAGGTGTTCAGGCTTATGGGTACCTCCCAGAGGCTGCCAATGACTCAATATTCGCTATTATGGCTGAGAAGTTTGGCTTTGTGGGCGTCACCATTATCTTAGGCTTGTTTGCTGCGCTCTTTACTAGGCTTAAGAATATAATCGATAAAGCGCCCGACACGTATAGTAGATTACTGGTTGTAGGGGTGCTGGCTTGGCTCAGTACGCAGGCAATGATAAACGTTGGAGCTATGATTGGTCTACTACCACTTAAAGGCATTACGCTACCATTTATTAGCTATGGTGGTACAAGTTTGATATTTATTACAGCAGCTGTGGGCGTGGTTTTCCAGATTTCGCGGTATACTAGCTATAGCGTAATGACCGAAGAGGAAGTAGGACCAGTTCGCAATGAAGATAGTAGTAGTGGGCGGCGGTTCCGGGGGGCATATCACCCCAACAATCGCAGTCGCCTCTGAGATAAAGAAACAGCAACCTAGTGCCGAGCTAGAGTATATTCTTGGTCGTGGTGATCAGTTGAGTGATGTGGTTAAAGAAAAAGATATTTTTACTGACGTCCATCATATCTTCTCGGGTAAACTTAGGCGGTATCATGGAGGCGGAATACTGCAAATCTTCGATATACCTACGACTCTTAAGAACCTTCGGGACATGGTCTTTGTGTTGGCTGGCTTTATCCAGTCGATTCTACTGCTGCGTAAGCTCAAGCCAGATGTACTGTTTATTAAGGGTGGTTTCGTAGGAGTACCTGTAGGTTTGGCAGCAGCGTTACTAAAGATCCCATTTGTTACACACGATTCAGACGCCATACCCGGTCTAGCCAATCGGATCATTGGTCGTTGGGCTGCAAAGCATGCAGTAGCCATGCCTGTAGAGAACTACGCCTATCCCAAAGGAAGAACGATACAAGTTGGTAACCCAGTTTCAGATAAATACAGCTTGGTGACAGGCCCATTACAGAAGTCATACAAAGAATCGTTCGGGCTGCCCAACGACGCACAGGTGGTGTTTGTTACCGGCGGCGGTTTAGGGGCACATCGTTTGAACATGTCGATAGCCGCGCTAGCTAAGCAGCTACTTGGACGCCGACCGAAGGTGGTTATTTTACATGTTAGCGGTAGGGGTAAAGAGGAAGAGGTACTGGAGGCGTACGATAAGACGCTGAGTGAAGCTGAGCTGGAACGAGTTGTTTTGGAACCTTTTGTTTCAGATATGTACCGATATAGTGGCGCTGCTGATGTATCTGTTGTTAGGGCAGGGGCTAATACTCTTGCAGAGTTAGCTACACAGGCCAAAGCCTGTATTATTGTCCCTAACCCTCAGTTGACTGGTGGCCATCAGTTGAAGAACGCAAAACTGCTCGAAGAGCAGGGGGCAGTGTCGATAGTTTCGGATGAGGCGGTTACTAAAAACCCAGAGCTACTGTTGCAGCAAATAGAGACCTTGCTAGATAACCCCAAGCGTCGCTTAGAGCTTGCACGTAACCTGCATGCCACAGCATTTGAAGACTCTGCACAACAACTTGCCCAGATTATCCTAAAAGTGGTAACGGGTGCAAATTCGTGAAGTTACGCAAAGACTCTAGAAAACCTACCGAGGGACGTAGTAGACCTGTGCGGGACGCAGCTAAACCTAACTTTATCTCGTATCATGCTAGCCGTCAGCAAGCTGAGGCCAGGCAACAGCAGGTTAGGCAAGTTGCATCGCAGGACCTAGGAAGGCCAAAGCAGGACACCGTTCGTAATTTCTCATGGATGCACTGGGCAATTGGTCTGGTGCTTGCCGTATGTGCATTGTATAGCTTGTCTTTGTCTACCAACGCACGATTTACAATGACTAACCCACGCGGTGTCCCGTTACTGCGCGCAAAGCAAGAATATCAAGATGAGCTAGCTAAACTCTTGGGCGGTTCGCTCTTGAACCAGAACAAAATCACCATAGATACCGACAAGCTTACCAGCGAGTTTGCTAATAAATTTCCGGAGTTAGATAAGGTTGAGATTGTCCTGCCGTTTATGGGGCGACGTCCAGTGGTCGAAGCCACTACAAGTACACCAGCACTATTTCTATCTACGAGTTCAGGCACCTATGTTATAGACGGTAAGGGAAGGGCGGTCATTGATAGCAAAAGTCTCCCGGCCGATGCCAGAGCGCTAGCGATTCCGACAGTTAAAGATCAAGCGGACATTGATGTTGGTGTAGGCAAAGCAGTCTTATCTAAGCAGGATGTTGCTTTTATCACATCATTGTATCAGCAGTTCGCCGCCAAACAAATGTCGGTTAGTTCAGTCGAACTGCCGCCGTTAGCATCAGAATTGCGTGTTCGAGTAAGTGGTAAGCCGTATTATATAAAGTTTAGCCTTTTGACAGACTCACGTGTGGCAGTAGGGCAGTACCTTGCCCTGGATGAAGTGCTGACAGCAAAACGTATCACACCAAGTGAATATGTTGACTCGCGCGTAGAAGAAAAGATCTACTACAAGTAGATTCCTTAGATAGGGGGAGCATATCATATACTCCCCCTATCGCCCCCTCCTCCGTGTTCGCAAAATGTTCATATATGTATATACACACGCAGAAATAAAAAACATATATTACACTGCAGGGTAGAGCAAATGTCAAATATATACAAATATGGAGAGCAGAGGAGAAAACATATAAAAGCATATAGAACAGAACAAAAGTCAAATATTGCAAATCGTACTGTGGAAAACTTGTGTGTGGATACTATCGGACGTGTGCACAAAATGCGACGTCATATCACAGAACACCAGTAACGGTGTTAGGAGTGTATGGATGGCTAATGTATGTCTGAATGAAAGCACATTATAACCATGTGTGGGATACCGGCATAATAGTCCCCTGCAGTAGGGGTATCACTAATCAACTATTATCTCAATATTCGAGTCGTAAAATATACATTGTGCGACGTCTGGTCGGCATGTTGTTTTGTTGCTCTGTTGCTCGTTGATTTTACATTTTGATTGCCCCACCCACTTGAACATTTAATAATTTAGTCCTGCCCCACGTATCTCCACATTTTCTAAAGCTTTGGGTCTATTGTCGGCTACTTACTATACTATTCCCCTTGTTCGTATTTTGTACGATATTGCGAACAATCACTACTATTGGGATGCTGTGTGTGGTGTTCGTAAAACGTTCAGGCTGCTTTGTCTCTCAGTTTCCAACTTGCAGGTTCAATATCTGCTAGGCAGGTCGAGACTTCTGGTGTGAGCTGAGCACAAAGTACTGGGTTACGTAGTTGCCCTTCTAAGTACTGAGCTGGACTTTCAGTATCATACATAAAATACTTTCCACCTTCTGGTGACGCTAGATAGTCGCTATACATGTCTTCGAATCTGCCCAGCTCTGCACGTTCTGCTTCATTCATCTGAGAGTAGTACTTGCCAATTGGCAGACCAACTCCTTCGATCACGGCTACCCGCGCTAGAGTGCGCACCCTATCTTCCTTATCAGTAAATACGTGCCATTCCACAGGAGGACAGACGAAACCAGCATCTGTGAACGCTCTAAACTCTCTATCTGCCATCCTGAGCACAGTTTTGGTTTTACGCCTTGATAGGTTCGAAAGGCCGACGTTGAAGTTCATCTTAAACTTAGGGTGATTTACAAGCACCTCGCGAACAATATAATCACGGCCCTCAGCAACATCTTGGCGGAGGTTAGCTGTTCGCTCGTAATCTTCACTAGCCCGCCAGACAACAGGCTGGGATGGCCAAGGGGTACGTAATTCACATAGCGGGACAGAACGTATCATGTGCGGTTTTTATCCCGTCCTGGTGTCCTAGGCTTCAGCTAGGGCGTAGGTGGCTTTGGCGACGCGCTTGAACTGTGCTTTGCCCTGTAGGTTTAAAAGAATAGTAGTTTCTTTTACCTGGCGGCTCTTGAGAACGCGCTTGACGATTTCATCGCGGTGAAGTGGCTCCCCTGCCTTCTTGAGAACATCGCTGATGATATCGGCGACAGTACCCTTGCTATAGCCCCACTCTTTGAGAGCGTAGATACCGCGTCCGATGAGGACGAAACGACCGTCTTTGATAAGTTCGTTGTGGATAGCCTGAGTTGTTACGTCTTTGCGCTTGAATTCGCTGCCCTTGATGGCTTTAGCGATTTCATTAAAGTGCATTGGCTTGCCGTGGACGTTAAGGATGACGTAGATCTTGTCACGAATGTTCTTTGGGTTGACCATAGGCCACTTGATAAGACCCCAGAGACCGTTAAGGGTAGCTAGCTGCTTGCTCGTGCTAGCAAGTGCGGCAACATGCTTGGTGTCGCTGTTATTTACAGCTTCGGCGATTGCATCAATTTTACTTGGCTGGCCTAGTGTTTTAACGGCATCGATAATCTTGGCAACAGCTGTGCGGAGTTGTTTGTCATCGTGGACGGATTTGATAGCCACAGCATGGTAGAAGTGGTCGTTATCGTCGATAACAATCAGCTTAGGACAGAGGTTTGCAAGAAACGAAATACGAGCTTGAGTAAGTCGTTCATTGTCTCCACTGAAATCATCTGCAAGAGTAGAAACGCGAGCTACATTGCCGTTTGCTGAAAGTTTTTCTAGCAGAAGAGTTTCGATTTGAGCAACGTGTGGCAGGTTCTTCTCTGCACTAGCCTTGAGTCGTTGAACAACAGCTTTCTCTAGCTGTCGAACACGCTCACGAGTGATGCCGAGCAGTTCACCGATCTGTTCGAGAGTTTCTTTTCGGTCAAAGAGGCCAAAACGTCGAGAAACAATCTCTCGTTCCCTTTCCCGCTCAATTGTAGCAAGAATATCGCTAACCATTTTTTCAAGATTTACAGGAGTGGGTACGTTTGTTTCTGCCATCTTCGATATTTCCTTATTATCAGTAATATTTACCATGATTTAGCTATAATTATATAACTAAACATCATATAAGTCAAACATATATGCTAATGAACTTATTGTAGCACCAAATAGCGTTATTAGCATAAAAAGTATATGTCAATATTACTGCAGTATTTTCTAGAATAAGATACAAATATGTGGATAAGCTCTTAGTGACGAGCGTTACGATCTCTTTATTATCGATATAGCTTTCAGAACGCCGACCGCAACAGCGTTATGCCCGCTATGCGCCGCTACATTAGATTGGTACCCTGTCTTACGTTGAAGACGCCAGAAGAACATGCCAGATACAAACTGTGCGGCTGGAAAAGGATTTCTGCTCAAGTGACGATTCCTAGGAATGTGACTTGCAGCAAATATCGTGGAACTAGCTACCCCAGTAGCTAGTTCCGGCTTAGAAAGCCCTATGAATTTCTCGGTATGATTGTGGTGATGACCAGTGAACTTCGACAGGACAAAAGATGGTAATGCTCGAAAAGCGGCCTCTTCCAACACTGGTGCAATAACAACAGTGTTGATGCTTTCTCCTAGTGTTGGACCTGTATATGCTTCAGAGTCTGTTAACGCCTCCGAGAGTGCATTGGCTTCGATCTGACGGGGTGTTGCTTCTGGATCTGGTGATGTTTCAGCGCCTTCCCAATCAGTAGTATTCTGAATCTTATTTGCTACTACCTGTGCCCCGAGGGCGGCTGGGATTTCAACTCTCAGTACTTTAAGACCTGCAAGGATTGCAGTACCTTGCAGAAAGGATCTACGGGAGTGAAGATGTGATTCAGGACTCATGAAAACCTAGAATACAATAATAACAATAATGAAGCAATAGTATTAGAATAGACTTAGCTGCCCTTGTTCTGGCATGCATGCCTCCGCATTTGACTGGCCAAAACCAAGTTCCGGTTGAAATGATACCTGGTGCGCAGATATTTCACCGTCAGGCCCCGCTGTTAAAACACCGGCCCGATGTAAGTCGATTGCGGTGTTAATGAGGGCGTTGTATAGTCGCGATCGCGATCCGTAGTTAGCGAGTCTTGCTTCGTCAGGGGATAACGTATCAACTTGAGTTGAAGAGTCAGGACTACCATAAGTCTCTTCATCTACAAGTCGAATGCTGATAGGTGTTTCACTAATAGGAATATTCGTCTCACTTCGTAATACTTCAACTCCATCTTCATCTAAAAGTATGTAGGCGTTTGTGCATTTGATATCACAAAGTTCACAGATAATAGGGCCAACTGCACCAGCAATAGCGCGGCCGTTATACCATCGTTCGCCGTTGAAAAGTGCAATTTGTTTATTATCCTGACGGATCTCTCCCTTAGCTGTTTCCAGGTAGGCTGGGCATGAGTCAACTTCGGGGCTAGCACTTACAATACTTCTGTAGTCAAATTTAATAACTGGCATAAAATTTTCCTATTTATGACAAAGGACTGGTTCGAACCAGTCCTGATAAGGAGTTGGGGTTCGTCCGGTTTCGCTACTAGCTCCCGTATTCTCAAGCGACCAATTACAAGAATACGTTCATGGCTTACGACCTATGTCATAAATATATTACCATAAAAACAGATAAAAGCAATAGCTTCTGCCTATTTCTTGGAACGACGGGCGAAGCGGCCCTTTTTCTCGGGAGTTTCCTTGAGGATTTTAAGTGCCTGAGCGTGGGTAAGTGTTTTTGGATCTTTGTCCTTAGGAATCTTGGCATTTTTCTTGCCGTCGGAGATATATGGTCCGTAGCGACCGTTAAGCACCTGCACACCGTCTTCGAAGGTATTTATGTGCTTCTCGGCTTCTGCCTTAAGCTTAGCCTTGTAGAGTTCGAGGGCTTGTTTGTGAGTGATCTCGAAAGGATCGAGGGGTTTGATACTAACGAACAATTTGCCGACTTGTACATAAGGCCCAAAACGACCGATGTTAGCTTTGATATCTTCGCCATCATCGGTTTGGCCGACAGTCCGTGGTAGTTTGAACATTTCTAGCGCTTCTTCGAGTTTAACGGTCTCCAGACGAGCACCTGCGGGCAGTGGAGCAAATCGTGGTTTCTCTTCTTTACCATCTTCTGTTTTGGCTTCAGCTTCACCCATTTGAAGCATGGGTCCAAACCGACCAAAGCGAGCAAAGATTTTTTTGCCAGTCTTTGGGTCTTTACCGATTTCTCGGGCTTGCGCCACATCGCTACGTTTTATTCCACCAGATTGCTCGATAAGCTTGTGAAACGGATCATAAAAGTGCTGCAGCATCTTATTGCGTTCTAGCTTGCCTTCGGCGATATCGTCGAACTCTTGCTCTACATCTTTAGTGAAGTCGTAGTCAACTACCTGGTCAAAATGATCACCCAAGAAATCAGTGAGGACTTCTCCGCCTGGTGTAGGAACTAATTTGCCTCGGTCTGAGCCTGTATTCTCCTGAACTACTTCGCGCTCCACTGCTTTATCTTTGAGCGTCAGGACGACAGTGTCACGAGGGGTGCCCTCGGACTCACCCTTGATGGCGTATCCCCTGACCTGTACGGTATTAATAATAGTGGCATAGGTGCTAGGGCGGCCAATACCTAGTTCTTCAAGTTTCTTGACCAGCGCACCTTCAGAATATCGAGCTGGCGGACGGGCAAAGACTTGTTTGGCTATGGCTTTCTCTAGTTTGAGCTCATCGCCAGCTGCCACTGGGGGTAAAATGTCACTTTCTTTCTTGTTGGTGCCATAGACTTTTAGGAAACCATCGAAGAGTACTACCCCACCTTTAGCTTCTAGAACTTCTTTATTTCCTGAAATGGTTATTGTAACAGTGGTGTTTTCTATCTTTGCGGGAGCCATTTGACTGGCTAAAGCTCGGTTACGAATTAAGTTGTATAACTTCTGATTGTAGGCATCGCTGCTAGCTTTTTCGGTAGCTACATTGGTAGGACGGATAGCTTCGTGAGCCTCTTGAGCACCACTGGACTTAGTTTTGTACGTGCGGAACTGATGGTATTCTTTGCCGAATATAGTGGTTATGTAGTCGGTGATCTGAGACAGTGCCTGACCACTAAGGTTAACCGAGTCAGTACGCATGTAAGTGATCTTACCCTCTTGGTAAAGCTTCTGAGCGGCACCCATGGTAGCTTTGGCGCTAAAGCCTAGGCGGCTGTTGGCTTCTTGTTGCAATGTGCTGGTTGTAAACGGAGGTGCGGGGTTACGGGTGCCAGGACTGGTTGATACATTACTGATAGTGAAGGTTGAACCAATAAGACTTTCCAAAAACGCATGGGCTTTGGCTTCGGTGTCAAACTTCTTGGGAAGTTCAGCCTTCATGGTGGCTCCCTTAACCTTGAGCTCGACGGTTACTTTATACGAGGCAGATCCTTCGAACTTGCGAATCTCCCGCTCTCGCTCAACGAGTAGTCGAACTGCTGGGGATTGTACGCGGCCAGCAGATTTACCACCGGGCACTTTTTGCCATACGACGGGTGATAACTCAAAACCTACTATGCGGTCGAGAATCTGACGAGCTTGCTGAGCCTCGACGAGCTTCATGTCTACCTTACGCGGATTTTTAACTGCCTGTTCGATAGCGTCTTTGGTGATTTCGTGGAATACAATACGATTCGTTGTTTTCGGGTTAAGGTCGAGCACTTCACAGAGATGCCAAGCAATAGCTTCACCTTCGCGGTCTTCATCAGTTGCGAGCCAAACGGTCTCTGCGGCTTTAACGCCCTTTTTGAGTTCGGCAATGGTCTTTTTCTTCTCAGGATCTACTTCGTAGACGGTCTTAAAGCCATTTTTTACGTCGATTGCGTCTTTGCCATCTTTAGTTTTTTTAGCAATACCGCGGATATGCCCAATGCTCGAAAGAACATGGAACTCTTTACCGAGATACTTCTCGATGGTTTTAGCTTTTGCTGGTGACTCTACGATTACGAGATTTTTGGCCATATATATGTATCAACGTACTTAAGGTTAAAGTATACCATCCTGGGCTAGTGAACTAGCTGGGACAAGACGTAACATTACTGTAAAACGGTTGGTTATGCAAGGTTATTGCAAAATCCAGGTTTGAGGCGAGACTTGTGCTATAACTCCTTTTACCTCTAGAACGCTCAGCGTTTGTTGAAATTCAGATGCCGTAAGCTTTGCTCCGTTTATGAGCACAGAGGAATCTTGCGGACCATGATGAAGTTGTTCCAAAATTAACTCTTCTGCGGTGCTCTGTGGCTTATAGGTGGTTTCTATTGGTGGCGTAATATCAAGTATCTCTAGAACATCTTGGACCGACATAATTGGCGTGGCGCCCATTTTGATTAACTGATTAGTACCACCAGATGTTGGACTTGTTATATTACCTGGTACAGCCAAGACTTCGGTGCCCTGCTCAAGAGCAAACTGTGCAGTATGTAAGCTTCCACTTTTTTCGGCTGCTTCCGTAATTAGTACAGCGTCGCTGAGCCCGGCGATAATCCGATTTCGGGCAATAAACTGGTATTTCATGATGGTAACGGTTTCATCCGGATATTCGCTCACGAGTGCACCGCCCTGCTCTAGAATCTGCTGGGCTAAGTT